>CACLFQ010000005.1 GCA_902606255.1 uncultured Prochlorococcus sp. | reverse complement strand
TATAATTGGATACAAATAATAGAAGGTAATCTTTTATTAAAAAGTAAAGATCCTAATTCAAATATTTGTCTCGAATCTGGAGATGGCTTGGGATTCGAAGTTAATTATTATGATGATGTCTCTATAGATACTGAAAAAGAGCTAGATTTTCTCTTATTTTCGATGCCTTCCTTATAGATTATCTGTTACTATTACCCATCAACTCCTTTATTAAATGCATTTAAGGCTTGCAAAGCCATGTTGAGGTGAACTTCCATAGCACCAAGAGCAATTAAAGAATTTGGTGATTTATCTTTTAGTAAATTCTCTTTTCTTTTTGATAACTCATTAACTATTTTCTTAGTTGAAGCTTCCCAATTGTTTATTAACTCTTCAAATTCTCTTTTTTCAGGGCTTTCTATTTCTGCTAATTCATCAGAAAAATGAGAATCCTTTTGTGCCTTAAGCATCAAGTAACTTAATTTTTTATGACTTATTGCTTGAGGTAAATTGTTAGATTCACTCATTGATAGTAGTTAAATTTATATTCAAAATCTAACTAATTAAGTGAATATTTGCTAGTGGGGAGGCGGTTGTGATGACCGACCTGAAAATTACGAAATGATATTTGAACAAAAAATGGATTTATTAACCTTGAATTTTTCACTTATTAGTTTCTTGAAATAATCTCCACGCTCTTCATAATTTTTAAATTGATCAAAACTAGAGCATGAAGGTGAGAATAATAATGTTCCAACCCTATTATTTTGTAAATAATGAAAAACAAAATTTAAAAGCTCTTTGAGTTCTGAAAATTCAAAAATATTTTTCTTAAATCCTTCATTAATAAGCGCCATTTTTAGGACTTTTGAGCTTTCTCCAAAAAGGAAAACACATTTAACTTTTTTCTTTAAAACTTTTATCCACTCACTATATTCATTGCCTTTTAATCTGCCCCCAGCAATGATTATTATTTGACCTTCAATTGAACTTATTCCTGCAATAGATGAATCAAAATTTGTAGCTTTACTATCATTAATTATTTCCAGATCATTATTTTTATAAATTGTTTCCATCCTATGGGGTAATTGTTTGTAATTAGATAAAGAATCTTTAATCCTCTTTCCAGATAATCCAACTTTTCTTGCTGCTGCTATTACCAATAGAAGATTTTGAAGATTATGCATTCCTTTTAAAGAAAAATGTTCAAGTTTGAATAGTCTCTTTCCTCTCTCGACAATGTATGCTTGATCATCTATCCAATAATCGCATTGAATAAAATTTGATTTATCGAAACTAGTTGTTATCCAAACCCCTCTTGATAGTGAACTGTAGTGATTTCTTAGGTTTTTATCGTCGTAATTATAAATTCTAAAATCTGATTTTTCTAGCAAGCTTTTTTTTATGTTGAAATAGTTTTCAAGTGTTTTATGTCTTTCAAGATGATCTTCTGTGAAGGTTGTCCAGATTCCAATATTAGGTTTTACTTCTGGAGATATTTCTATTTGATAACTGCTTAATTCAGCTACAACCCAATCAATTTTTTCGTGTCTTTTGGAGTAAGCATATTTACATAAAGGTGTGCCAATATTTCCAGCAAAAGGAGCATATAATCCAGTATCGCAGAGTATATGGCTTAGTAAATGAGTAACAGTAGTCTTGCCATTAGTGCCAGTAATACCTATCCAATTTGTGTCTTTTAAAATTGCCCATGCAACATTAATTTCTCCAATTACTTTAATTCCCTTTTTTTTTAATTCAATAATAGTTGTATGGTCATAAGGTATTGATGGACTTACAACAACAGATTCAATCTCTTTCACAAAAGGTTGAATTTCTTCAAATACAAATTCTTTATTCAGAGAAACTTGTATATTAAGTTCCTCCAATTCTGTTTTTCTTTCTAAGAATTCTATCCCATCTTTACTTTCCCAAACAATTACTCTCTTATTGATGCTTCTCAAATACTTGGCAGCCCAAAATCCAGATTTACCTAATCCAATTACAAGATTAATATTTTTTCTTTTACTTGAATGATTATTATCTATCATTAAATTTATAATTGCATTTATATTAATTGTGTTTAAGGGTTAATTCAATCATGAGATCTTTCTTCAGTGTTTATAGAATTCGCCAAAGAAAAGTTAATTAATGGAAGATAATACTGCAAAATATTGGTTCTCTTGGTTTTATGAAAAGTGGGAGAAAAATTCTCCAGGTGAATTAATTGAACAGGGTTTAACTCCGTCTCAGATTGCTGAGCGCTTTGTTAATGAAAACCATGATAGTTTTATTCAATTGTCAAAAAAAATTGATGAAAAAAATTATGATGCCTTAACAGAATTTATGAAACTCTCAGAGAGTGAATTACATATCTTGAAGTATTTTCTAAAGTTAGTAAAAATGAAAAATTCATAAGAAGTTACTAAGTATTTCAAGGCTTTTTTCCCATAAAATTTTTCTTTCTTTTTTATTAATGGCGAAAGGAGAAGTAGGAGATAGTTTTGGATGACCTCTGAAATTAAATTTAGGACCATAATGATCACCGCCTCTTGCATCTGGTGAAGTGGCTGCAAAAAGTTGAGGTAAAGCACCCATCTCAGCAGATTGAAAAATGGGGCTAAATAATTCTAAGGAGAATGTTTCTATTGGACTAGGTTTAGGTTTTTGAGCAGTAAAGAGATTTGTTTTTGCAATTCCTGGGTGAGCAGCTAAAGAAAGTATATTTTTTTGTTTTAAGTTCTCATTTAGTTCCAAAGCAAACATTACATTTGCCAATTTGCTATTGGAGTAAGATTCCCATTTGTTGTAATAGTTCTCGGCTTTCAGATTTTTCCAACCAACTTTGCCAAAAAATTGTGCTCCGGAAGTAACCGTCACTATTCTCGATTCTTCTTTTTTTTCAATAATTGGAAGTAGCTTTAAGGTCAAAAGCATGTGAGCTAGATGATTAACTGCAAATTGTATTTCATATCCCTGGGCACTAAGTGTTTTAGGCGGATGCATAATGCCTGCATTATTGATTAGTAAATCCAAATTTTCAAAATCATCAAAAATCTTGGACTGCACTTCAATAACATTTTTTAAATCTGACAAATCTAATTCTAAAGGTGTAAATATTCCTTCAGGATTAAGACCTTTAAGTTTTTTGATAGTTTGATTAGCTTTTTCAAGCGATCTACAAGCTATGACGACATGAGCATTTTTTTCGGCTAAGGCTTTTGCAGTGTAGTATCCAAGACCACTATTTGCACCAGTAATTAGTGCTGTTTTGCCTGTAAGGTTTGGAATATTAGATGTTTCCCAGTTAGAGATTTTAGGTCTTGAAATAGTGGCAGTCATTTATTAATCCTGCAAATTGCTTTGGAATTTAACCAAAATTTATTTACTTCCCCACTGTAAATACTGGAAGTCAGTATCGTGAGCTCTTTTTGAAGGTACTATTTAATATTATTTTTCAATTGCATATTGCCATTCGTTATTTTGAGATAAACTTTTCTCTCTAAGTAACTGTAATTTCCTACTATTTATTTTAATAACTATCCCATTAGTTGGATATTTCGCAAATATTTTTTTTTCTAACCATTTTTTTTTATATATTTGGATTTCGCTTGTATGATTTGTGAAATAACTGTCAGGGGTGCTGAAGCCACATTTTTTAAGATAGTTAAGGGTTTCATATTGATTAAGTCTTCCATTAAGTATTTGGAAACAGCAAAAGCTGAGACTTTCTCCAATCCCTTTCTTATCATTGAGGTATTTTCTTGTAATTCTTTGGGAAATTCCGGCAACTTGGTTTGTAGCGTATATTTCACCTCTAATTTGAAAATCTCGTTTGATAGGAATACAATCGGGGACATTTTTAATTTGTTTAATTTTGCTTGAGACATCAAATCCTTTTTTTGTAATAGCTTTATTAAAATTGCCATTTATATATCTAATTGCAATAGCACAGCCATCAATTTTTGGTTGAATGCTTAATCTTGTTTTTGTTAATAAACTTCCCAAAAATTCTTTATAATTTTCTTTAGCTAATTTTGGCAAAAGTTTATTATTTTTTTGATTAAAGTAGTCAGATTCTGGATCAAAAGGAATAAAGAGCTTCTCAAGTTGCTTAAATGCATCATCGGAAATTATGCCTTCACCTATTCTGTATTGTTCATCTAGATACTTAACATCTCTCACTAATAAATTATTCATAATAATTTGATAAATATTTAAAAATCTTTTAGAAAAAATCATTTAAATAAAGATTTGAAAATTAAAACTAGATTTAAAAAGTAATTGACAACTAAATATCCTCCTACGCAGAGAGCGGTTTAAGGGTATAAAATGTAAGGATTAGGAGTTTAAATTAAATACTTCAATCAAACATATTTACTTAAAAGTGAAATAGAAAATTTTAAGGATTAATTTGCAGGCTAATTTTTGAAATTTCTATCATTACAAAAAAAATTTTTAAAGTTATCAGAAAATGTCATTTTTATTAAAAGCTCAAAGTATCTGGGACAATTTTGCAAAATATAAAATTAATGATTACGCAAAATTAAGAAATTTTGATTTTGGCCCAAATAACGAAAGTTCAGTTTCAAAATTATCACCTTTCATTACTCATAGAATATTATCGGAATATGATCTGATTCATGATATAAAAAGTAAGTACAAAATCAAAAATTCAACTAAATTTGTTGAAGAAATTTTTTGGAGAGTTTACTGGAAAGGGTGGATGGAAAATAGACCTAAAGTTTGGCGAAATTTTATTTCAGAAAAAAATCTTGATTTTGATTATGAGCTATATGAAAATGCAATTAATGGCAATACAGAAATAGATTTTTTTAATTCTTGGGTCCTTGAATTAAAGCATTACAACTATTTGCATAACCACACAAGAATGTGGTTTGCGAGTACATGGATATTTAATTTAGGCCTTCCATGGCAATTGGGAGCAAAGTTTTTCTTTAAATATCTTTTTGATGGTGATGCTGCATCTAATCTCCTTAGCTGGAGATGGGTAGGAGGATTGCAAACTAAGGGAAAACAATATCTTTTTTCATCATCAAACCTCAGAAAATTTTCAAATTATAGATTTAATGCAGAAAAAATAATTAATAAACAAATTTTTCTTGAGGAATGGAATCAAATACCATTAGAAGATGAGATTTTTAAAAATAATATGGATCCTAAATCAGATAATCTGATTATGTTTGAAAATGATCTGCACTTTGCAACCCTTAAAAATTTACTTCCAAGCTATAAAAAAGTATTTATTATCCTTCTAAAGAATGAACAAAGACAAATTAAATTGTCTGAATTTGTTTTGAAATTTAAACAAGATTTGGTATCTGAATTTGTTGAGCAATTTGATAATGTTGAACAGATTGATCCATATTCACTGGAAAATACTTTTAAAAATACTAACGAAATAGACATTATTTATCCTGGAGTGGGAGAAAACTATGATTTTATAACTGAGTTTAAAAATTTACACAATAAAAAAATTTTTAATCTTGTGAGAGATGAAGATTTATTTGCGTGGAAATATGCCAAAAAAGGGTTTTTCAAATTTAAAGAAAACATTCCCAAAATCAATCAGAGAATATTCGAAAATTATTCAAAAAATAATTTTTAACTTATTTGAATTCTTAATCAGAAAAAGAATCCTTTAGATAAGTAAGTATAAATACTTAATTAGGAGCGACTTTTGCTGTTTAATCCACGATGGATAATATGACTAGTTATTTTTACTTAAGGATAATTTTTTATAGTGCTTTCAACAATTCTTACTAAATCGTTTAGCAAAGATACTGCTTTATTAATACTTAGAGTCATAACTGGAACTGTTCTCATCCATCACGGTTATGAGAAATTAGCAAATATAGAAAATTTTGCTGATGCTTTTGTCAGACCATTACATCTTCCATTCCCAATATTTTTATCATACATAGCGGCATTCTCAGAGATAGGTGGTAGTTGGTTATTAATTATTGGCTTAGCTACAAGATTCGGAGCTTTGGCAATTGTGGGAACTATTTCTGTTGCTATATATCACGCACTTGTTACTTCAGGTTTTAATATTTTTTTACTAGAGCTTTTACTTTTGTATTTCGCTTCAGCAACTTCAATTGCTTTAACAGGGCCTGGTAATTTCTCCTTAGATGAAGTTATTATTAGAATCTTGAAATCAGATGATGAAGAGGAAATTTTATCTTCAACAAAATCAAAATCTTCTAGGGAAGTTGAAATTAAAGAAGAAACAAGTAAAGGTGGTTTGTTCCAATTTCTTCAAGCTAATATACTCTCAGATACTTCAAGCTAATTTTTTAGGATAAAGGCTATTTATTAGTTCTAACCTTTTTCGATAACTGTTTCTCTTCTCGAGTTTTATTTTAATTGTTGCTTCAGAAAGACTTATAAATAGTCCTATAGCAGTAACCCAAGATAAAAAAATAAAAGGGTTTTCTGGAATTTCTGAGAAATTCATGTAAATAATTCTTCTTTTTTAAAACTGACTTATCACTATATGTTTTTCAACCTAAATATACAATTTAGAAATATTTAAGGATTAATTTCAACTTTTTCCCATTTCTTAATCTTTTCCCAAAGATATCTTTTATGAATAGGTTGTTCTAATTTAAGTAGATCTACTGAATCGATTTCAAAATTTAGAACTACAAAATTTTCTGACTTAGGTAGATTGGATAATATTTCATAAGCAGATTGCACTTTTGGGTTTATTTTATCTCCAGGAGATCCCCAAAACCAAAAAGATTTTGATTTTTCTGATAATGAATCCCAATAATTTTTGTTATCACTTAATTCACGTATTTTCCCTTTGAATCTATATTGTGATTTGGTTTTAAAAAAGAACCATAATATTTCTGCATTAGGGTTAGATTTTAAATGCCCAATTTTTTCACTTCTTCTATCTGTAAAAATAATCATTGAACTATCTTTATGCCATCCTCTGAAAACAACTGTTCTTAATCTTGGCTCATTTTCTTCGCTAACTGTTGCAAGCTGTATCCATCTATTTGAAGGTGATTTGCCCTCTTTTTTTCTAGAAGATTTTAAATCTTGTCTCCAACTTGGTAAGTTGTTATCAAGCATTTAATTTAGGCAAAATAAGACCACTTTTCTTTTTGTATTCTTCGAATGAATCATATTTTGCGAGCGATTTATCTTTTTTTATCATTCTTGGCAGAAAAACTATAGAGAAAAATATTGCAAGAATTACTAATGGAATAAAACTCATTGAAAGGATGGCGAATGATAGATAAATTAGTATTTCTCCTAGATAATTTGTATTTCTTATATTTTCGAAAAATCCTTCTTTAATTAGATCTTTTTTTAATTTAAGAGAAAAATATTTTTGGGCATCACTAGCAAAGTGTAAAAACACACCAATTATATTTATAGATACAGAAGCAGCTATTACAATATTTGGAACAGATTTCTGAGATGAGATAAGAATGTAGGGAGCTACCCAGTAACTTCCAAGGAAAATAAAACCAGTAACTGAAGTTAAAAAATTGATTTTTTCTTTAAAATAAGGATCCGGGAATATCTTTTCTTTTAGAAGCCAAAGTAATCCATAAGTACCATGCAGAGCTAGATAAACGTAGGGAGCTATTTTAAAATTATCAAAAAAAATCATAAGACTTATTACTACAAATGCAGTGAGCCCCTTATGTAGATTAATTATTTGATTAAGTTTCATCTTTTTTAATAATCTAAAAAATGAAATTATTTTCTGTGGATATAAACTAGGTCGTCATAAGTTTTAATGGGCGATACTGGATTCGAACCAGTGGCCACTACCGTGTCGAGGTAGTGCTCTACCACTGAGCTAATCGCCCAAATTGAAGAATTTTTAATCCCCCCTATAAGAAAATAGCAGGTTGAGTTTCATTTTCTAAGTAATTTAACTTTCCATCGTTCTCTTTTGGTGATTTCTAAATTTAGAATTTCGATAAATCCTTTATTTTCAAGTTCTAGTTTATCGCCAATTTTTAGATTAATAGTTGGCTTATTAACTTTGTTTCCATTTAATCTGAGCATTCCATTTTCTATCCTTTCAATGATTTTGGTTCGTGATACCCTAAAGCCCGCTGAAGCTATAGCATCTAATCTTTTTGAAGCTTCTACTGTATTAAGAAGTTTCTTTGATCTTCCAGCTGGTATTTGTAATTCATCTATACCTACTACATTAATTTTTACTTTTACGTCTCTCAAATAAAAAATCTTTTCATCTAAATGCTCAATATCTAAATTATCAATTATCCCTTGTGCTCCCCTATCGCCAATAGTCCATATATCTCCTACTTTTAATTGATTTAACCCATTTTCAATTAAGAGGGATCTAAAGTCGTCTTGTGTAGCATTATCAAATAAAAAATTTCCATTAATTTTTATTCCTTGAGCTGGGAAATTACTTTTTAGCACATCCTCTTCAGGAATATTATCTCCTCTAAAACAAGCTATCCTAGATCTTTGAGAAGAGGAAAATCCTCCATAAATAAAAAATTTGAAATCATTTAAATTTTCAAAATCTTTTAAAATCTCTTCGCAAACATAAGTTGAATTAAACCCAGTCCAATAAGTTTCCCAGTGTTTGTGAGCTAAGTTAGCAATATTTATTAATTCCTCAGTTTCTTTTTTGTAGTTTGAATTTATTAAGATTTCTTTTAAGTCAATCATTTAGCCTTCTAAAAAAATTATATCTTTTGCATCTGATTGTTTTATCAAAGCCCAAGGTAATTCAGTTCCAATTTGATTTTCAAGCAGAACAAGCCATTTACCCTCTTTATTTAAACTAATAATTGATCTCAACTCTTTATTTCTATTGATGTTGATACTTGCAGAAGAAACGGCGCTACCTAAATATCCTGAACCCATTCCTAAAAGACCCCCAATTAAGGATTCACCAATGTTATTCAAACCAAGAAAGCTGAAAGTAGATAAATTTGTCATATTAGAAAAAGCTATTCCAGCAATAAAACCAAATGGCATTAGCCATCTACTCATTTCTTTTTGTCTAATTTTTCTATCAAGTTTAGGATTCAAGATTCTTATATCTTCAAAATTTTGAGATTTGAATAAAATATTTGCTTTCGCATTTAGCAATTCTGTTTCATCTGATGATATTTTCTTACTCATTGGTGGGATCAAAATAGCTTCAGAGAACATTACTGATTTTTCTTTGAAAACTTCAAATAGTTGGATACATTTATCAATGTCTTCAAATATCACAATACTTTTAGTCAAATTTCATATCCTCAAATGTTTGTGTGTTATTCAAATTAATAAAATAAGATAAATACACTATAGATTAAGTTAAAGTAAAAGATTAAAGAACCAATCTTAAATGACAAAAGTTCTCATTACAGATCCAATTGATCAAACAGGAATCGATATTCTTTCACAAGTTGCTCAGGTTGATCAGAAGATAGGGATCTCAGACTCTGAACTAGCTTCCATTATTAAAGATTATGATGCTTTAATGATTCGCTCTGGTACTCAAGTGACTGAAGAAATTATTAACTCTTCAAGTAAACTGAGAATTATTGGAAGAGCAGGAGTTGGAGTCGATAATGTAGATGTTAAGGCTGCTACGCAAAAAGGAGTTCTAGTTGTTAATTCTCCAGGGGGTAACACAATAGCAGCTGCTGAACATACTATAGCTATGATGTTGGCTTTATCTAGACATATTCCAATTGCTAATAGTAGTACTTTGTCAGGTAAATGGGAAAGAAAAAAATTTGTTGGTAATGAGCTTTATAAGAAAAAATTAGGTGTAGTAGGTTTAGGGAAAATTGGTGCTCATGTAGCGAAAGTTGCTAATGCATTAGGAATGGAAGTTTACGGATATGATCCCTTTGTTTCAACTGAAAGAGCTCAACAAATACAAGTTAAACTATCTGAACTAGAGGATTTATTCAAACAATCCGATTATGTAACTTTGCATTTGCCTCGCACACCAGAGACAGAGAATTTGGTAAATGTAGATGTCCTTAAAAGTATGAAAAGTAGCGCAAAATTAATCAATTGTGCTCGAGGAGGCTTAATTGACGAAGAGGCATTAGCAGAAGCTTTAAAGAAATCATTGATTGCAGGTGCTGCAATAGATGTCTTCTCTAAAGAACCTTTGGAATCTAATTCACCACTTTTGAAGGTTGAAAAGAATCTTATTCTTACTCCTCACTTAGGAGCATCTACTCGGGAAGCACAAGAAAATGTAGCTGTTGATGTTGCAGAACAAATAAGAGATGTCTTGCTTGGTTTATCTGCTAGAACTGCAGTAAATATTCCAGGTTTGAGCCCTGATATTATGGATAGTCTAAAACCTCATTTGCAGTTGGCTGAAACAATGGGTCTGCTTATAAGCCAGCTTTCAGGTGGACAGATTCAAAAACTAGAAGTGAAGCTGCAAGGCGAATTTGTTCAACATCCTTCCCAGCCATTAATAATCGCTAGTCTAAAAGGCCTTCTAAGTAAAGCTTTGGGAGATAGGATTAATTATGTTAATGCTTCTCTAGAAGCAGATTCAAGAGGTATTTCAGTAGTCGAGAATAAAGATGAGGCAAGACCTGAATTTGCTAGCGGGTCGCTTCAGTTAACCACTTATGGAGATAATGGCGACCATAGCGTAGCAGGAAGCATTTTTGCTGATGGGGAATTAAGAATAATTAGTATTGATCAATACCCAGTTAACGTATCACCAAGCAGATATATGTTGGTTACTAGGCACAGAGATATGCCTGGTATTATTGGCAAGCTGGGGTCTTTATTAGGTAGTAACAATGTAAATATTGCCTCAATGCAAGTTGGGCGCAAAATTGTTAGGGGGGAAGCTGTTATGGTTCTAAGTATTGATGATCCAATACCTAATAAGTTGCTTGATACCATAATTGAAGTCGAAGGAATTACCAACGCTAATCCAGTTACTTTATAAAGAGGTTTGCCCTATTAATTAATGGAAATTAAAGATTGGTATAAACTGACTTTTCTAATAGAAAGTGATTCAGAAGAAATTATTATTTGGAAATTAAATGAGCTTGGAATATTTAGTTTTTCATTTGAATATTTAATTAAAAATCAAAATAAAAAAGAGGTGAATATATGGCTTCCAATTAATGATTGGGGTGAGACTTTTAGAAGTGGTTTTGAAAAAATAATTAGCAAACTTCTAAACATTAATGTCCCTAATAATCAATTTTTTGAATGGAGTATTATTAAAGAGGAGGATTGGTTGACAAGCTGGAAGAAATATTGGGCGCCTGAATTAGTAGGAAATAATTTTTTAATATTGCCTTGTTGGTTAAATCTAAATGAAAAATTTAAAGATAAAAAAATCATAAAAATTGATCCTGGAGCAGCCTTTGGTACAGGAAGTCACCCTTCGACTTATCTTTGCTTGGAAAAAATGGAGAATATTTTATTTTCTGATAAAAAGGTATTAGATATTGGGAGTGGTAGCGGGATTTTGAGCGTCGCCGCAAGATTGCTTGGCGCTAAAAAGGTTTCTGCAGTGGATAATGATTATTTAGCAATAAATTCAACTAACTCTAATTTTCAACTAAATTTCGGTAATTTAAAAAACTTAAATACATATTTGGGATCTTTTAATGAGGTAATTTTAAAAAATCAACTCAAACAATTTGATTTTGTTTTATGCAATATTCTTGCTGAAGTAATAAAAGAAATGATTCCAAATATTTATAAGTGTTTGAGAAACGATGGTGAAGTCATTTTCAGTGGAATTCTTAATTCACAAAAAGATGAAATAATAAAAATATTAATTCAGAATGACTTGAAATTATTGGATGTATCAACTAGAAAAGATTGGGCATGCATTTCTGCGCAAAAAACCAGCGATCCGTCCTAAGTATAAGTTTTTCTTATGGATACTCTTTAATACATTTTATTGTGTCATTTTTTACTTCAAAATCTCACATATCGACCCAATCAATGTTAAAAATGTATTTGATAGGTAATAACTACCAACAATTTTTTATTTAAATGGCTTCTTACAAAGTTACACTCATCAACGAAGGTGAAGGTCTCAATTCAACTATTGAAGTACCTGATGATCAATACATCCTCGATGCTGCTGAGGAGCAAGGTATCGATCTTCCTTATTCATGCAGAGCTGGAGCTTGCTCCACATGTGCAGGCAAGGTTGCTTCAGGTAGTGTTGATCAATCAGATCAGAGTTTCTTGGATGATGATCAACTTGAAGCTGGTTTCGTCCTTACTTGTGTAGCTTATCCAACATCTGATGTAACAATTACAACTCACGCTGAGGAAGAATTATATTAATTATAAAAAATTAACTTTTTTAAGTTGATAATTTATTATTTCTCTGCCACCCTCTAAAAAGGTGGCTTTTCTTTTGCGAAAATGAATAACTTTGAATTTTTTAAAACGGGAAGTGTTCAATCAAGTTATGGAGGACAGTACAGTTATAGGGTTATTGGACCATGTTGCAGACTATATGATAGGGAAGAGTTACCTTGGCCCTGTTCAAGGCTTGCTTGGAGAAGTAAGGAACCTAGTTGGAGAAGAATAGGTTCTAGATTCGTAGCAGATATGGCTTCAAGGAAATGTCCTTCTTACTCAGTTCAGATTTTAGAGCCTGGGTCAAAACCTGTTGAAACTGTGATTACTCTTTTTTCAAAGAAATTTTCTTCTGATATACAAGAATGGTGGTATAGCAAAAAACCAGGCTCAAAAGAACCTGGTAATGTGTTACCCGAAAGTATTTAGCTCTTCTTTAAGCTTTTGGTTTTGGTGGCATGTAACCTTTTAAACCTGAGCATTCAAGACTATCTACTGTATCCACTCCAGTTTTTGAGTTAGTGCCTGTTGCTCTTTCACATAATGATTTCCTCTCAGAAAGATCAAGATTCGCATCAGTAAAGTCTGCTCCATCTATAGTTGCCCCATTAAAAACACTTTTCATTAGCTCTCCATTTGTAAGATTCGCATCAGATAAATCAGCATTATCAAAACGTACAGCATAAGCAATAAGATCTTTCATGTTGGCGCTTTTGAAACTAGAATTCTTTGCAGTTGTTACGCTCATATAGGCCCCTTGTAAATTAGCCTCTCCTAAATCTTGATTAGATAAATCATATTTTACAAATTCATTATTTTGAAGATCTGCTCCATGAAGATCTTCTTTCAATCCATCTACTGATGAAGGATCACTAGGATACAGTGCGTTAGCAGAAATTGGATTTAGAAGTAAACCAATAATCAATGGAAGAAAAATAAGAAGTCTTTTGAAAGACTTGTTAAGTGATGAAAAAATAGAAACCATTTCGATCAACATCAATATAGAAAACCTATGACCATTATTTCATGGGTTGGTCATTTACAACGCTCCTGCTAACGAACTGTTGCAGTTTATTTAATTTCTGCAGTTAGAAAATCTTTGGCAAGGTGAGTATTTGGAAAAACTTTTTGTGCCTCTTTAAGTAAATCGTTTGGTGTGACTGAATTTTTATTAGTATATCTTGGACTTAAATGAGTAATGATTAATTTTTTTGCATTAGATAATAATGCTGTTTTAGCAGCCATGATTGTTGTGGAATGTAATTTTTCGTAAGCCATGCTCTCATCCTCCTTTGAGAATGTCGATTCATGTACAAGTAAATCGGCATTTTTCGATAGTGAAACAGCTGATTCGCTAAAGACTGTATCTGTGCAATAAACAAAACTTTCTCCCTCTCTGGGAGGTCCACAGAATTCTTTCCCATCAAATGTCCTCCCATCCGCCAATTCGACTTTTTTACCTTGTTGTAGTTCTGAATAAATTGGTCCAGGTGCTATTTTTAGAGACTCTGCTTTTTTGATATCAAAGATACCTGGCTTATCTTTTTCACTAACCCTATAACCATAAGCAGGAATTTTATGTTTAAGGCAGGCACAATTTACTTTTATTTTGTTATTTTCAAATAGAATTTTATTTTCTGATGCAAAATTTTCAACTTCTACAAAACGCAATGGGAATGACAATTTGCAAAAACTACTTTTAAGTGCTGAATTTATAAAACTTCGCAACTCTGAAGGACCGTAAATTTCAATACCCTCACTATTTCCTGATAAACCCAAGGTAGCCAAAAGTCCAGGCAAACCATAAATATGATCACCATGCATATGTGTAATAAATATTTTCTTGATTTGTGAAGATTTAATATTGCTTTTCATTATTTGATGTTGCGTTCCTTCTCCACAATCAAAAAGCCAAACTTCTGATGACTGTGATAATTTAAGTGCTAAGGAAGAAACATTTCTCGTTAAGGATGGGATTCCTGAGCTTGTGCCTAAGAAGGTGATATTCACTTATTTATGATATTTTTATTTTTATATCTGGATTAAATTTAGACTTTTAGTCAAACTTAGGCAAATTAAGCATTTGTTTTTAAACAAAGTGATACTTAAATTTAAAAATAACTATATTAAATGTTGCCTGATAAGTATTCTATTTATTTGTGTTTTTCATAGTGAAAGTGTTTTTGCATCTAGAGAGCCAATAATTAGAGTTTTGATATCAAAAAATAACAATTTAAGGATCAGATCAGATAGATCAATTCCTTTAATCATAGAGGGGAAATTTTTTTCAAGTAAAAAAATAAAAGGCTTAACTTTGAAAAATGAGAAAAATAGAAAAATTTTATATTTTGATAAAAATAAACAAAAAAAATATGATTTAAAAAGTAATCAACAAATTCAAGTTAGATCTTCTGATGGAAGAGGTATATGGGTAGGTCAGAAGAGGTATTCTGGTAAGCTTAATCTCTTTGTACTTGATTCTGAAGTATTGGTAGTGAATGTTTTAGGAATAGAAAAATACCTAAGTAGTGTAGTGGGTTCAGAGATGCCAACAAAATGGCCCATTGAAGCATTAAAAGCACAAGCAATTGCTTCAAGAACTTATGCTTTAAAGCAAAAGGGAAATAATTTATTTGATATAGATTCAACCCAGAAAAATCAAGTCTATAATGGCTTGGAGTCAAGAACTTATAAAACTATTAGAGCCGTTAAAAGTACAAGATCTTTAGTTTTGACGTATAAAAATAAATTAATTAATGCTTTGTTTCATAGTAGCTCAGGTGGAATGACAGAAAATAGTCAAGATGTATGGAAGAATAAATATCCGTATTTATCAAGTGTGAAAGATTTTGATAAAAATAATCCAAAATTTAGATGGCAAAAAAAATTTTCGAGTAATGAATTAACAAAATTATTTCCCAAGATTGGAGGTTTAAAAAATATAGAGATTCTTGATATTACCAGTACAGGGAGGGTAAAAAATGTAAAACTTATTGGGGGTTATGGTTCTGATCAAATGTCTGGGGTAGATTTAAGAAAAAGATTAGGCCTCAACAGTAATTTTGTGAGATTTAAATTTTTAGAGGAAGAATTAAACAATAAACTTCCAATGAAAAAAGGTTTGACAGTTTTTGGACAGGGATCAGGTCATGGAGTAGGAATGAGTCAATGGGGTGCTAAATTTCTGGCTTCTAGAGGCCAGAAAGCTGAAAGAATATTAAAGTATTTTTATAGGGGTGTGCAGATTAAACCTTTTAGAAAAGATTTCCTATAGAAGTTATTTAGCATTAAGAACTAGTTTGGGATTTATATTAGATTGATCTTCATTTAAGAAGCCTATACCAAATAGTGTTTGTTTTTTATCTATTACTTTTATGGGTTTTTTATAATCAAAAGATTCACTTTCTTTTAAGTAATTAATATCAACTTTAATTGCCCTTCCAGTTTGCCAAAAATTGATTTGTTCTTCGTTACTTAAGACAAATGTTGAAATGTGATTAAGAGCAGAAATTGTTGGAATAATAAAATTTTTCGAGTCCCCCACCCTTGTTTCTTTTTCGATAGCAGATATTTTTATGGAGTTTTGTTCATCAAAGCCACAAGCTGCAATTCTTTTTAGTTGAAGAAGGCAACCCTCAGAATTCAAAATTTCTCCTAAATCTCTTGCAATTGATCTTATATAAGTACCTGCTGAACATTTGATTTTGATTTCTATGATTCCGTTTAATTGGTCCCATTTCATTAAATTAAGTTCGTTTATTTTTACTTCTCTTGGTGCTAGTTCAAAATTTTCATTTTTGAAAGATTTTTTATAAGCTCTCTCACCATTGACGTGCACACTAGATACTTGCGGCGGAATTTGTTTAATAATTCCTCTAAATCTATTTAAGTATTGATCTAATTTTTCATCACTGATTTTAGGCCAACTTTTTTGATTAATTATTTCTCCGTGAATATCATCAGTGTTAGTTCTTATCCCTAATTTAATTTGTCCTATGTAAGTTTTACCTTGAGGAAGATATTGAATAAATCTTGTTGCGCTGCCTATAGCAATTGGTAATGTTCCTATAACTTCTGGATCAAGAGTTCCTGTATGACCAACCTTTTTTGTATTTAGTAACTTCCTTATTTTTTTAACACAATCATGAGAGGTACAACCCTTTTCTTTATTGATTACTAAGAATCCATCTTTATTTTTCATTTTTAATATTAAGCATAATTTGAGAAAAATTTATAACCATTCTATGATTTTGGTATAGGAAATATAAAGTAAGCAATTGAAAAACAATAGTTCTATTTTAAAAGAGTTTTTAGACAATGCTTTTAATTTGAAATCACATTTAATGGAATACTTATCTATTCGAGAATGTGATTTAGATGGATTCCTTGCAAATGCAAGGATGAATTTGGCAAATTCACATCCTGGGGATGCTTTAAATGATGCTTCAGATTTTTATACTGAAATAGTAGGAGATAAACATTTAGCTGATTTGGCCGCTTGGCACATCACAAGTAGGGAATACATCGCTGATACTTTAAAACTTCAGCAGAGATTTTCTAGAGATTTAGTTTTAGATTTTGGAGGAGGTATTGGTACGCACGCCTTAGCTAACGCTATGTCTTCAAAAGTTGAACATGTTTTTTTTGTAGATATTAATCAAACAAATATAAATTTTGTTGAATACAGGGCAAAGAAATTAGGAGTCGAAAAAAAACTTACTTTTTGCAAGACAATTCAAGATACAAAAATATTGAAATTTGATACGGTAGTTTGTCTTGATGTTTTGGAACATCTTGCGGATCCAGTTTCTCAAATTAATACTTTCAGTGAGATTATGGATTGTAATTCTATTGCCTTGTTCAATTGGTATTTCTATAAAGGAGAAAATAATGAATATCCTTTTCATATCGAGGATACTCAAACTGTTGAAAAGTTTTTTGAGACTCTTCAATCAAAATTTTTAGAAGTATTTCATCCTATTCTTATAACTACAAGAGCTTACAAAAAAATTATATGACTACATTAATTCTTTTTCTATTTCTTAAATTTCTTTTAATGCTTTCGAAACTTACGGTTCCTTCTTTAAGTGCAAAAAGGGTGTCATCTTTACCTTTTCCTACATTGATCCCTGGTAAAAAGGATGTGCCTCTTTGGCGAATTAAAATTGATCCTGCAGTTACTTTTTCTCCTCCATAAGCTTTCACACCTAATCTTTTGGAATTTGAATCTCTTCCGTTTCTAGTAGAACCTGTTCCTTTTTTATGTGCCATTAGAAGTATTTAATTTGTAGATTTTTCGGATTTTGGTTTAGTTTCCTTTTTAATAGTTTCCTTTTTTGAGGAAGACTTAGGAGCGCTTTTACCTATTGATATTGATTTTACCATAACTCTTGTAAGTTCTTGCCTGTGTCCCATCTTTCTTCTTGTCTTTTTTTTTGGACGCATCTTGTATACAAGAATTTTCTTATCTCTTTTATGAGAGATTACTTCTAATTCAATTTTTGCATCTTTAACGTAAGGTTTACCAACAGTGATAGAGTCTCTGTCCTTTAAAAGTAAAACTTTTTCTAGTGTAATCTTGTCTTTCTCTTTTGCATTTAACCTGTCTATGTCATAGTATCTATTAACTTCGAACCAAAATTGTTGACCAGAAGTTTCGGCTATTGCATACAATTCATTACTTTTAGGAGAATTGTTTGAGGAATTTTTAGAATTTGTCATATCTTAAAGACGCCACTAGGCTCAAATTGATAATTTGATTAAGCCAAATAAGCAATCATAATAGTTTGTCTATTTTCTTATTTTGTAGTGTAATAAGTCAAGGGTTGTTTTAAATCTTTTATATCAATTCAGGAACTATAACGATGTCTGCAAGGAAAACATATATTTTAAAACTCTATGTTGCTGGAAATACTCCTAATTCAATGAGAGCTTTAAATACTTTAAAAGAAATTTTAGAAAATGAATTCAAAGGAGTTTATGCTTTGAAGGTTATTGATGTACTCAAGCAACCACAACTTGCAGAAGAAGATAAAATTTTAGCCACTCCAACCTTGGCTAAAATTTTACCGCCACCAGTTAGAAAAATAATTGGTGATCTCTCAGATAGAGAGAAAGTTTTAATTGGTTTAGATCTACTTTTTGATGAATTAACTGAAACTGAATATAGTGGAGATAAATAATATATATAAAACTTTTATAATTAAAAATAAATTCAAAATTTACTTTTGTTTAATTAGCACAAAACTATGAATGATAAGAAATTTGGTAAATCAAATAAAATGCAAGTACAAAAATTACCAACTGGAATAGAAGGCTTTGATGATGTTTGTAGGGGTGGTTTGCCAGTATCTAGAAGTACACTCATTAGTGGCACCTCAGGAACTGGTAAAACTGTTTTTTCTCTGCAATATTTACACCATGGAATTTGTAATTTTGATGAACCTGGTATCTTTGTAACATTTGAGGAATCACCTTTAGACATTATTAGAAATGCCTCAAGTTTTGGTTGGGATTTACAAGAATTAATTGATCAAAATAAACTTTTTATTTTGGATGCTTCTCCTGACCCAGATGGTCAGGATGTTGCGGGCAACTTTGACTTGTCTGGTCTTATTGAGAGAATTAGTTATGCAATTAGAAAATATAAAGCTAAAAGAGTTGCTATAGATTCAATAACTGCGGTCTTTCAACAGTATGATGCTATTTATGTTGTTAGAAGAGAAATATTTAGATTGATAGCAAGATTAAAAGAAATAGGTGTGACAACAGTTATGACTACAGAAAGGGTTGATGATTATGGACCAATTGCTAGATATGGGGTAGAAGAATTTGTATCTGATAATGTTGTCTTATTGAGAAATGTTCTTGAATCAGAGAAGAGAAGAAGAACTCTAGAAGTTTTGAAGTTAAGAGGGACTATACATATGAAAGGTGAATATCCATTCACTATGGGAATGGATGGAATAAGTGTGTTTGCCTTAGGAGCAATGAGATTAACGCAGAGATCTTCAAATATTAGGATTAGCTCTGGAGTTAAAGATCTTGATGATATGTGTGGTGGTGGATATTTTCAAGATTCCATCATTCTTGCCACTGGAGCTACTGGCACAGGCAAAACAATGCTTGTATCAAAATTTGTTGAAGATGCTTATAACAATAATGAAAGAGCAATACTTTTTGCATATGAAGAATCTAGGGCTCAATTGCTTAGGAATGCGACTAGCTGGGGAATAGATTTTGAAAAAATGGAAAGTGATGGGTTATTAAAAATTATTTGTGCATATCCTGAATCAACTGGTTTAGAAGATCACTTACAAATTATAAAAACGCAAATTAATCAATTTAAACCAAAAAGAATGGCAATTGATTCTCTTTCTGCATTAGCCAGAGGTGTAAGTTTGAATGCATTTAGACAGTTTGTAATTGCTGTTACCGGTTATACAAAACAAGAGGAAATAGCAGGCTTTTTTACTAATACTGCAGAAGAATTTATGGGAAGTCATTCTATAACTGATTCTCATATATCAACTATTACAGATACCATATTGTTGCTTCAATATGTAGAAATAAAAGGTGAAATGGCACGAGCTTTAAATGTTTTTAAAATGCGGGGATCATGGCATGATAAACGAATAAGAGAATTTATCATTACAAATAGTGGTCCAGAAATAAAAGATTCTTTTTCTAATTTTGAACAAATATTTAGTGGTGCCCCTCACAGAGTTGTACCTGATCAAAATGTTCAAAATGTTCAAAATGTTTTTAAAGGATTAGATAATAATTAGATAATTTATTTAATTTCAGAACCTGAAAAAGAATCTGAATTATTAATGGCTTTTGTCAATAATTCATCTTTATCAGATTGTGCTAAGGCTAAATCAAACCAGAAAGTTGTTCCTATTCCTAATTCACTAGCCATACGAATCTCCCCACCGTGTTTTTCAATTATTCCCCGAACTATAGATAAACCTAAACCTGTACCTTGCTCAGTATGAACAGAATTCTCTACTCTATAAAAACGATCAAATATCTTTTCTTGATCAGTCTGAGATATTCCTGAGCCAGTATCAGCTATTTCAATTCTTACTTTTGGAAGTGGTGAAACTAATTCACATTGAGGGGCTGCATCATTTTTAATACTTGGAGGGAAAGCAGGACAGGAATCTGGCCAAGTATAAGCTCTTATAATTAGAGAACTGTTTTTTGGACTGAATTTCAATCCATTACCCAGTAAATTATCAAAAACCTGTAAAATCAAATCAAAATTTCCAAGAATTGGGGGAATAGTTTCCTCTATATCATGAGATAATGAAACGTTTTTTTCTGTAGCATTAAGTCTATAATTTCTAAGAGTTTGTTCTATTGCTGGTTTTATGTCCATTTTTTCTAGCTGAATAATTTTCCCTGATTCCAATCTAGATAAATCTAATACATCATTTACAAGTCTTGTTAACCTATCAGTCTCTGAATTTGCAATTCCCAAAAATTCTATTTGTTCTTCATCAGAAAGCTGATCTTTTAAATCATGTAAGGTCTCTACATAACTTTTGATATTAAAAAGTGGTGTCCTTAATTCGTGCGAAACATTACTAATAAATCTATTTTGTGCCGCGTTAAGTTCAACTTCTCTAGTTAAATCTTGAATTGTTACAGCAATTCCTTTTAATTCAATTTTATTTGTATCTAAGACGGATTGTAAGACAATTCTTAAGGTTCTTGCTGGCTCTCCTAAGCTGAATCTTAAATCGTCCTTCTCCTTTTCTCTGTTTAAAATAGATTCTATATTTGTATGTAAGTCGTTAGATAAAATTTCGGGGATTTCATTTAAAAAATGTTTACCCTCTAAAAATCTCCCTTCCCAACGAAATAATCTCTTTGCTGTTGGATTCGTAAGTACAATCTTACCTTGTGAGTCCAATAATATGGCACCATCAGCCATTGTAGCTATCAAGGATTGCTGCTTGATTTGTGCCGCTTTTAGTTCTTCTATATTAGCTTCGTCATAATTTTCTAACTGTGTTGCCATTCGGTTAAATCCGTTTAAGAGTTCTCCTAGATCACCTGTCATAGGTAAAGAAATTCTGGATTTAAAATTTCCTTTTGAAATTTCTCTAACACCTCTTACTAACTCTCTGACTGGTCTTGTAATTGTTAGGGCATTAAATACAGCTCCAAGTATTACTAAAACCCAAATAGAGATAAACACTGCAATGGTTACTTCTCTGGTTAAGGCAGCACTCGCTAGTGCTTTTTTATTAGGGGTGACTCCCAAAGCTAAAGTTCCAAGATATTTGCCTTTCCACAACATTGGGACAAATACATCTGTTACTTGACCTTGAGGTGTCGCATGCTGCCTAACTAAAGGGAATTGTGGTCTCTTTTTTAATTCTGAGGGTAGTTTTAATCTTCGAGTGAGCTGAAACTGACTGTCTGTGCTTGCCGGTGTTGCACTGATCGGTATCCCAAGTTGAACAATATCTTCAGCATCAGTAAAAAATATATAACGCAGGTTACGACTTGATCTCCAAAACTTTTCGGCTACATTTGAAATTTCTTTTTTTTGGTTATTAGCGACTAATTCTGTAACATTTCCAGATAACAATAAGCCAAGATCTCGAGCATATCTAGTATCATTCATTCCTGCATCTCTTTGAATACTATTTAAAGCAAAAAAAGTTATTCCTGTCATTAGGAGGCTTACAACAAGAGTTGCTATAGCTAACAACTTTGTTCTTAAACTGAACCTACTCCACCAAGCGAGGAGTCCATTAATCCAATAGTTATTAACATCTTCACTATCAGTGATGTTATATTTTCTACTTTCTCGATTATTGGTATCCACCATAAGCTTAATTCTCCTTAGAAAAGTTTTTCCTCACTTGATGACCTATGTCATTTCTAAAGTAAATACCCTCAAAATGAATTTCTTTTAAATTTTTGTATGCTTTTTCAAAAACCATATCGAAGTCCTTATCTTGACACACAATACTTAAGACTCTTCCTCCATTAGTTAATAATTTTCCATTCTCACTTAAAGAAGTACCTGAGTCGAAAATTTGACAATCATTTGCGTCAATCTTACCTATTTTTATTTGAAAGCCAGTCTTATATTCGTAAGGATAACCTTTAGAGGTAGCTATTACACAAGCACTAACTCTATCAGAAGTATCAATTTTTTCATCACCAGTTAAATTTCCCATTGAGCATTTTTCTAAAAGAAATACAAAATTTTTATCCATCAAAGGCATTATTGTTTGACATTCAGGATCACCAAATCTGCAATTATATTCTATAACTTTGGGCCCAGATTGTGTGATCATTAACCCAAAATAAATTACGCCTCTATAGTCAATATTTCTTTTATTTAGTTCATTTATTGTAGGTTCAATGATCTCTTTGATAATTCTATCAAGGTAATCTTCTGTTAATAATGGGGCAGGAGAATAAGCCCCCATACCTCCTGTATTTGGGCCTTTATCTTTCTCATTAAGTCGTTTATGATCTTGGGCGGTTGGAAGTAATATGTATTTCTTCCCATCGCATAAAGCAAAAACTGAGACTTCTGGCCCTTGAATTTTTTCTTCAAGAACAACTACATTTCCAGCATTGCCAAATCTACCATTAAAAATTGACTCTGCTGCTTTAAAGCATTCATCTTTTGAATTAGGAATAAAAACACCTTTTCCTGAAGCTAGACCATCAGCTTTTACTACCAATGGAATTGAGGATGAATTGATAATCTTTTTGGCTTCTTCTAGAGAATTCACTTTCCAAAAGTTTGCAGTTGGAATATTTGCGTCTCGCATAAATTCCTTCGCCCAAGATTTGCTAAACTCTAATTTTGCTCCATCTTTATTAGGACCAAATACTTTAAAATCTTTTTTGCGAAGAAAATCAGCTAATCCATTTGCCAGAGGTATTTCTGGTCCGATTATAACTAAATCTATCTTAAAAAAATAAAGCTTTTCGACTAGTTCATTTTTATTATTTATATCAATTTTTATTCTTTCACATTTATTTATTCTTTCTGAACCAGCGTTACCAGGTATTAAATAAACTTTTTTCACTAATTCATTTCTTTGAATAGCCCAAGCCAAAGAGTTTTCTCTCCCGCCATTTCCAATTATAAGGATATTTTCTAAACTAATAAAGCTACTAGAAATTGGTGAATGATTTCCCATATATTTGTTTTTTAAGGTTATAGGTTTCGATGAATAATCAGTTAAAATGAAATAAAGTCATTTGAAGATGGTCTTTAATAATTATGATAATTACAAAAAGTATTTTAGTAATCATAATGAGGTTTTAGATTAATGAATAATAAATATGAGTTGATTTATGAAGGCAAAGCAAAAAAAGTATTTACTCATGATGATGCAGATAAAGTAAAAATTGAATTTAAAGATGATGCTACTGCTTTTAATGCATTGAAAAAAGAAAAATTTGAAGGTAAAGGCAAACTTAATTGCCTAATAAGTGCAAGAATTTTTGAGATTCTCATGAAGAAGAATATTCCAACTCATTTTATTGAACTTGAAAATGAAAATACAATGATTGCAAAAAAAATAAAAGTAATTCCATTAGAAATTGTTTTAAGAAATACTGCTTATGGTTCTTTGTGTAAACAAACGACTATTAAACCTCGTACTTCCCTATCCAAACCATTAATTGATATCTATCTTAAAAATGATGAACTTAATGATCCCCTTATTACAAAAGATAGAATTGAATTAATGAATATATTAAGCTCTCATGATTTAGAATTAATAATAAATTTAACTTTAAAAATTAATGTAATCTTGAAAAGTTTTTTTAAAAAGATTCAACTTCAACTTGTGGATTTCAAGTTGGAATTTGGTCATGATTTTAGAAATAATATTCTTCTTGGGGATGAAATAAGTCCTGATAATTGTAGATTGTGGGATCTAAACCAAAAAAATGATACAATTGTAAGTCTAGATAAAGATAGATTTAGGAATGATTTAGGTGGTTTAATAGAAGCATATAGTGAAATTCACCGAAGAATAAACGATTTTCTTTAATCTAATTAAATAATGAATTATTTATCTTAATCAAAATTACTATGCAAAAACATTTTTTAAAATTTGGAAAGGTTTTCACCAATGTTGCCGTCTCCCCTTTGATTTTGATATTCAATAATTCAGAACTGGCTGCTAGGTATTTGCCAAATGATGTTGATCAATCAATAAGAACTTTAGAAATACCAAATATTAATAATGGTTTATTTCAAGGGATTGATATCAATAAAGAGAAGAAGTTTCTCCTTGCAGAAAATAATAATGATACTAACGAAAAAAGTGTTCTTATCTCAGAAATAATTATCGAAGGTTGGGAAAATCATCCTGAAGGTAGAAAACTTGAATTGGCTGCATATGATTCTATGAGCATAAAGCCTGGAAGTATTGTTGATAATCGAATTTTAAATCAAGACATCAATGCAATATATGCTAGTGGTTGGTTTTCAGGAGTAAAAATAAAGTCTCAAGATGGGCCGCTAGGTGTGAGGCTAATAGTAAATGTAGTGCCTAATCCAATTTTGACCAAAGTTGTACTTAAACCAATAAACTCTGTAATTTCTAATGAATATGTAGATGATATTTTTAATAATTATTATGGGACAACTCTTAACTTAAATGAATTTCAAAATAAGATAGAAATAATAAAAGAACGTTATGAAAAAGAGGGTTATTCTTTAGTTAGAATTAGTGGCCCCGATAGAATCTCTGAGAACGGAGTAATAACACTAAAAGTTTCTGAGGGCATTATATCTGACTTAAAAATAAGATTCCTAGATTCTGATGGTGAATCTGTTATTGATGGAAAACCTAGAAAAGGGAAAACAAAAGACTGGGTCATAAAAAGAGAATTAAAAACACAACCTGGCTCTATATTTAATAGAAAAATTTTAGAGGCTGATATCGGTAGACTATACGCCACATCATTATTTGATGATATAAAGGTTTCTCTTGGCCCTGACAATTTAAATCCTGGTCAAGTCATAATTTTTTTAGACTTGAGTGAGATAAGAACAGGATCATTAACTGGTGGACTTGGTTATAGCAATAGTTCAGGTGTCTTCGCAACAATTGGTCTGCAGGAAACAAATACATTAGGAAGAGCATGGTCTACAAATTTAAACCTTAATTTTGGAGAATATTCAACTACCTATAATTTTTCATTATCTGATCCATGGATTAAAGGAGATAAACATAAAACATCTTTTAGAACAAATGTTTTTTTAAGTAGAGATTATCCACAAGAATTTAAAAGTGAAAAAAATGGGAGATTATATGCAGTTGATGATCAAATACCATCTAGCTCAGATACTTTTTCATCAATAGTTTTAGAAAAAACAGGAGGCGGCTTTTCTTTTTCAAGACCTCTTAATGGTGGAGATCCATTTAAGGTGGCTAAATGGAGAGTTCTTGCAGGGATGAATTTTAAAGAAGTAAAGATGATGGATGGTGATGGAAACAAAAAACCTTATGGCGATATGACGCCAACTACACCCAAAAATATAAGCGATATTATTTGTATTGGATATACTCCAAATGATGGTTCATGCCCTGCAGAAAATATATTAGTGAGTTTTATTGCGAGTACTTCTAGAAATAATTTGAACAATCCCATCAACCCAACTTCTGGAAATAAATTTAGCTTTGGTACCGAACAATTTGTTTCTGTAGGGACAAACTCTCCAACTTTTAACAGAATGAAAGCTTCATATTCATTTTTTATACCAACAAAATTAATAAATTTAACTAAAGCATGTAAGTCTAGCGATGCCACTAGTAAAGACTGTCCTCAAGCTATTGGATTTCAATTTAAGACAGGAACTATTCTTGGGGAATTACCTCCTTACGAAGCATTTTGTTTGGGAGGAACATCATCTGTTAGAGGTTGGAGATCTTGTGATTTAGCTGTAAGTAGAAGTTTTATTGAGGGCACAGCGGAATATAGATTTCCTGTTTGGAGAATGATATCAGGAGCTTTATTCGTTGATGCAGGAAGTGATCTAGGCTCTCAAAAGGAAGTTCCTGGAAAACCGGGAAAATTATTGAAGAAATCAGGTTCTGGTTTTTCCCTTGGAGGGGGAGTTGGGGTTAAAACACCAATAGGTCCATTGAGATTAGATGTTGCTACCAAGGACCTAAGTGGAGATTGGAGATATACACTTGGAATTGGATGGAAGTTTTAAGTGTTTTCTTGGCCTGATAATTATGATTCTTGCTATACCTTGGCTGGTGTTATCTCCAGAGAGGGTATAGGCCTTCACAGTGGAGAAAAAACAAAAGTTACAATTTCTTCCTATGAGAAAGAAGGATATTATGTATCTTTTAGGGATAAACCTAACGAGATTTTTAAGTTAACTCAGGATTTAATTGGGAGTACGATGCTTTGTACAGCGGTTAAATTAGGGGGGAGAAATTTGTATACAATCGAACATTTACTGTCTTCAATGGCAGGATGTGGCTTGAGTTATATACATATTGAAGTTGATGGGAAAGAGATTCCTCTTTTAGATGGATCGGCAATCCAGTGGGTTAGAGATTTTGAAGAAGTTGGGATAAAAAAGGCACCTAGACCAGATAATTTCTTTAGAGAGATTAATAAATCAATAATTTTAAATAAAGAAGCCTCTGTTATCGCCGCAACTCCTTCTGAAAAAACTACAATCATATCTACTATAAGTTTTGCCTACAAAGCAATTGGAAATCAAACTTTTGTGATTGAATTAAATCCAAAAAGTTTTGTTGAAATGATTGCTCCTGCTAGAACATTTGGTTTTAAAGATCAATTTCAAGAGTTAAGTGAACTTGGATTAATAAAAGGTGGAAGTTTAGAAAATGCCCTTGTTTGCGATGGTGATAAATGGGTTAATCCACCATTAAGATTTGATAATGAACCAATAAGACATAAAATTTTAGACCTAATTGGGGACTTGGCTTTGGTAGGGTTACCTAAGGCTCAAATTTTAGTTTATAAAGGATCACATTCTTTAAATGCTTTATTGGCCTCATCGCTAAAAATTTAACTTTATCTTTAATTGTTTTGGAAAAGAAATTGTTCAGTGAAAATAATCAACTTTCCTCTGAGCACATACTAGGCTTGTTACCTCACAGATATCCTTTTGCTCTTGTAGACAAAGTCATAGAGCATATTCCTGGAAAAAGAGCTGTTGGAGTAAAAAACGTAACTATTAATGAGCCTCAATTTCAGGGACACTTTCCTGAGAGACCCTTGATGCCTGGAGTTCTTATTGTTGAATCAATGGCTCAAGTTGGTGGAATAATTGTAACGCAAATGCCTGATCTTCCTAAAGGACTTTTCGTATTCGCTGGAATCAATAATGTTAAATTCAGAAAACCAGTTGTACCTGGAGATCAATTGATAATTTCTTGTGAGTTATTGTCTATTAAAAGACAAAGATTTGGGAAGGTTAAAGGTGAGGCGCATGTTGATGGGAAGTTGGTTTGTGCTGGAGAATTAATGTTTTCATTAGTTGATTAGGGATATGGTTAATAAAAATGCTGAATTTAACTCAAGCTTTAGTGGTGTAAAAGTCCACCCAAATGCTTTTGTTGATCCTAGTGCCGAATTACATGATGGCGTTATTATCTCTCAAGGAGCTATTGTTGGTCCTAATGTGACTATCGGCAAAGGAACCGAAATAGGACCGAATGCTGTTATTTCAGGAAAAACTATTATTGGTATAAACAATAAAGTTTTCCCAAGTGTTTTTATAGGTCTTGATCCCCAGGACCTTAAATATAAAGGGGCCCCTACTGAAGTAATTATTGGAGATAATAATACTTTCAGAGAATGTGTAACTATTAATAAAGCAACTTATGAAGGAGAAAAAACTATTATTGGCAATAATAATTTGTTGATGGCTTACACTCACATTGGCCATAATTGTGAACTCGGTAATAGGATAGTTTTATCAAATAGTGTTCAAGTTGCAGGCCATGTAAAGATTGAAGATAAAGCTATTATTGGCGGTTGCTTAGGTATTCATCAATTTGTGCATATTGGTTATTTAGCAATGATTGGAGGGATGACTAGAGTAGATAGAGATGTACCTCCTTTTTGTCTAGCTGAAGGGCATCCAGGAAGATTGAGAGGTTTGAATAGGGTTGGAATTAAGAGAAGTGGTTTGATAGAAAATAAAGATTTTGACTTAAAATTACTTCAAAGTACTTGGAATCTACTTTTTAAATCTAATGATTCGATTTCAAATTCATTAGAAAAAGTTATAAAAGGAGAATTAGATATTTCATCTTCAAAATTATGTAGTTTTTTAAAAGAGTCAATATCTAAAGAAAGGCGAGGACCAATGCCTGTAGTGAATTTATGAATAAAAAGATTTTTATTAGTACTGGAGAAGTCTCTGGTGATTTGCACGGAAGTTTGTTATCAAAAGCATTATTAGATGAAGCTAAAAAAAAATCTATAGATTTAGAAATTTGCGGATTAGGTGGGGAAAGGATGAAGAAAGAAGGTGTAAAAATTCTTCAAGATACTACATCAATTAGTGCAATAGGGATTTGGGAGGCTTTACCACTTATTCTTCCTACAATAAGAATTCAAAAAAGGTTTTGTAAATTACTAAAAAAAAATCCTCCAGATTGCTTAATTTTGATTGACTATATGGGGCCCAATATAAAAATTGGAATTAAATTAAGAAGATCGAAGACTAAAATTCCAATTTTTTACTATATTGCTCCTCAAGAGTGGGCTTGGAGAGTTGGCAATAATACTACAACAAATCTAATAAAATTTTCTGATAAAATTTTTGCAATTTTCAAGAATGAAGCAGCTTTCTACAAAAAGAGGGGCGGAAATGTTTTGTGGGTTGGACATCCAATGATTGATTTGACAAAAAAACTTCCTCTAAAGAAAGATTCCAGAACTATTCTGAACCTTCGCCCAGATCAAAACATCCTACTTTTAATGCCCGCATCAAGAACTCAAGAATTACGATATATATTACCTACTTTTATGAAAGTGGCTAAAAAACTACAACAAAAATACCCAAGTTTAGTTGTTTATATACTCTCATGCAGGAAAGTATTTGATGAAAGATTCAAAAAGGCCTGCAGAAAATATCAAATTAATGGACAAGTTATTTCCCAAAAAGATAACGCAAGATTAAAGCCTTATATCTATTCACTTACGAAAATTGCTCTTTGCAAATCAGGGACAGTTAATATGGAATTAGCTTTACATGGAATACCACAGATTGTTGGTTATAGAGTAAGCAGAGTTACTGCTTTTATTGCTAGAAAAATTCTCAATTTCAAAGTAAGATTTATTTCTCCTGTAAATTTGATAGTTAATAAATTAATAATCCCTGAGTTTGTACAGAGAGATTTTGATGAAAAGAAAATCTTCTATAAATCTTGTAGGATTATTGAGGAGAAGTCAGAAAAAACAAAAATTAAAAAGGGTTATGCTTTTTTAAAAAAAGAATTAGGTGAAGAAGGAGTAGTCCAAAGAGCTGCTGAAGATATTATTAATTCTATTATTTGAACTTTATAATAAAAAAATGAAGTATTTCTTATCCCTAATAATTGCTCTTTCAATATTTATTAATCCTTTAAATACTTTTGCAGAGGAATTGATTCTTGCGGGAGGTTGTTTTTGGTGTTTAGAACATGATTTAGAGTCATTAAAGGGGGTAAATTTTGTACAAAGTGGCTATTCAGGAGGAGATTTACAAAATCCTAACTACGAAAATCATGAAGGACATCAGGAAGTGGTTTTAGTTCATTATGATTCCCAATTGGTAACTTTAACCGAGATACTTAGGCTCTATTTCAGAAATATAGATCCTTTGGATGGCAAGGGTCAATTTTGTGATCGTGGAGATTCTTATAGGCCAGTGATCTTTTACAAAGATTCAATTGAGAAAAGTGATGCAGAAAAAGCACTTATTTCTGCCTCTAATGAATTGCGAGTGCCATTAGAAAAGATATCTGTAGAACTAAAATCGAAAAGTCAATTTTGGCTGGCTGAAGAATATCATCAGGATTTTGCTGAGAGAAATGAACTAAAATATAAGTTCTATAGATTCTCATGTGGGAGAGATCAGAGATTGGATAAATTATGGGGAGATAACGCTAGATCAACAACTCTTTGGACTGAATGATTTTAAATATAGTTATTTATTTTGAATCCATTGAACAAGAGTTTTAACTCCAAAACCGGTTGCACCTGATGGATTAATTCCCTTATTCTTATCAGTCCAACAAGTCCCAGCAATATCAATATGTGCCCATTTTATATCTTCATGAAAGAATTCCTCTAAAAACAAAGCAGCAGTTATTGACCCACCTGCTCTAGGACCTGTATTTTTCATGTCAGCTATATGAGACTTTAACCCTTCTCTATAAGATTTTTGTAAAGGCATTTGCCATAATTCTTCTCCGGCCTGAGTTGATGCAGTTTTCAGATCATTTGCTAGATCATCATTATTGCTCCAGAATCCAGCTACATCATTACCTAATGCAACAACGATTGCTCCTGTTAAAGTGGCAAGATCTATGATTGAATCCGGTTTTAAATTTGATGCATAAGTTAAAGCATCAGCTAATGTGAGTCTACCCTCTGCATCAGTATTATTTATTTCAATTGTCTTACCATTAGATGCTTTCACTACATCTCCTGGATGAACTGCAGATCCATTTATCATATTTTCGCAAGCTGCCACAATAAAATGTATTTCTAGTCCTTTTGGTTTTATTGCTCCAAGTGCTTTTGCTGCTCCTAAAACTGCGGCGCTTCCGCCCATATCATATTTCATCATTTCAATTTGAGATGCTCCTACTTTTAGGTTGTATCCTCCAGAATCAAAGGTTAAACCCTTCCCAACAAGCGCAATTTTTTCTTTTATAGGCCCCTCTGACTTCAAAGTAAGATGTATAAATTTAGGATCTAGATCAGAACCTTTTGCTACAGCTAAATATGCACCCATTCCTAAATCTTCACATTCTTTTGCCTCTAAAATTTTTACTTCCAAACCATGATCTTTAGCTATTTGAAAAGCTTGCATAGACATTTCCTGAGGCGTAAGACTATTTGGAGGGGCGGCTACAAGTCTTCTGGCTAGCTCTACACCTTCACATATTTTTTCTGTCTCTTCAAAGCTAATATTCTCAAATTTTTTTAAATTCAAAAACTCTATTTCTTTAAGAACTTTCTTTTCATCTTTTTTCTTATTGAATCTATTGTCCTTATAAGCAGATAATCTGACTGACTCCGCTAATTGATTTATTTCTAGTTGTGAATTTATTAATTCCCATGGAAGCAAGATACTAACTTTTTCATTTTTATCAACAGTTTTCCTAATTAGATTTCCTATGGAGTTTTCTATATCACTTTTATTAAGGTCTTTCGATTTGCCAAGACCAACTATGATTAAAGTTTCTAATTTTTGATCTAAAAATTCAAAGCTTAAAGTTTTTCCTTTTTCCCCTTTGAATTTTTTTTGAGTAACTTTTTTTAGTAATAATTTTGGGTCAACAACAAATTTTATGTTTTCAAGTTGGCTTGCAATTTCTTCCTCTAAGACTCCAAAAATTAATGAAGCACCTTGCCATTTATCTAGATTTTTTTGGAATGTGGAAAATTGCATTTGTAAAATTGATTTAATTAACTTTTAGTTGTTTGTGAAAGTAGTTGCCCACCTGTCTCGAGTTTCTTTATTAAAAGGTGGTAACCATAAATATATCAGTTGCTGTTCTAATTTACGTCTTAATTTTACTTCTTTAGGTACATCTAAGAAGAAACGAATATCTTGGTGACTTGAGAGTTTGTTATGAGCTAGGGCTTCTTTATAGTTCATTAGGTAATTTTTACAGTCATGTTCTCCCTTCCATCTTTTATTTGCTGAATTTGTTTCTCCTATATAAAGGATTATTTTAGAACTTTCCATTGAGTCAATTACAAAATACATTGCTGGACCATTGTGTATATATTGATTGGTTCTCCAAAAATTCAATGATAATGGCTGCAGGGAAAAAGGATCAATTTTTCTTTCGTTAGAAATTTTTCTTATAAGAAGACTTGTTTGGTGCAAAGTTTTATTGTGTGTATCTTTTAAAATTTTGAATTGGTGATTATATATTTTACTTCTCCATTCAGTTAGGATTTCGCCGTTGATTTTTAGATTATTTGAGTTTTTAAAATTAATTGATGTATTTACATTTGAACCAAACAATTCAAATTGTCTATTTTGGTTTGAAATATTGTTTAAGTTGAATTTTTCCAATTTTTATAAAATGTGTTTACTAAATTTAATTCTGAAAAAATATAAATCAAAGAATTATTTATAAACTAAAATTTATTAATGTTCTAATCAATTTAAAAGATTCTTGTTATCTTGTAATTGAGCCTTAATCTTGCGAAGTAAAAAAATAGAAATGGGATTTTTTGAGTCAGACATAGTTCAAGAAGAAGCTAAAAAGCTTTTTACAGATTACCAAGAACTTATGAAACTTGGTTCTGATTATGGAAAATTTGACAGAGAAGGGAAAAAAATGTTTATAAAAAAAATGGAATCTCTTATGGATCGTTATAAGGTTTTTATGAAGAGATTTGAATTGTCTGAAGATTTTCAAGCAAAAATGACAGTAGAACAATTAAAGACACAGTTAAGTCAATTTGGGATTACTCCTGATCAAATGTTCGATCAGATGAATAAAACCTTAATAAGAATGAAGGATGAACTTGATAAAACTTCTTAAATTTAATGGTTAAAGCTTTATGTCAGATAATTTAATATTGCCATCATGGCTTTCAAGAGGAATAGAAGAATATTTTCCAATTAAGGGAACAGATCAAACTTTTTCGGAGATAATTGATCATGCGAAAAAAAATAATAAAAAATTGAGGGTTAAACTCGGAATCGATCCAACTGGAACAGATATTCATCTTGGACACAGCATATTGTTTAAAAAACTTAGGGCATTTCAAGATAATGGACATATTGCAGTTTTAATTATTGGAGATTTTACTGCTCAAATTGGAGACCCAACTGGAAAAAACAAAACAAGAGTGCAGTTATCGGAAAAACAAGTTAGGGATAATGCAAAAACATACCTAACCCAACTAGGAATGGGTAAGCCAGCTAATGAATCTATTTTAGATTTTGATTCAAAAGATAGAATAGAAATTAGATACAACAGTGAATGGTTAAAAGGGTTAAATCTTAATTCAATAATTGAATTAATGGGTAGTACAACAGTTAGTCAAATTCTATCTAAGGAGGAATTTAATAAAAGGTACACTTCACAAGTTCCAATTGCCTTGCATGAATTCTTATATCCACTATTACAAGGTTACGATTCGGTAGTTGTTCAATCAGATATTGAGCTTGGAGGTACAGATCAGAAATTTAATATTGCGATAGGAAGAGATCTTCAAAGGCATTTTAAACAAGAACCTCAATTTGGTGTTCTATTGCCAATTTTGACAGGTTTAGATGGAATTAAGAAGATGAGTAAATCTGAATTTAACACTGTCGGTTTGACTGATGATCCTCTTTTAATGTATTCGAAATTAGAAAAAGTACCTGATAATGTAATACCTACCTATTTTGAATTACTCACTGAATTGGATTTAAGTTTTCTTGCAAACTCAAATCCTCGTGAATTACAAAGAAGAATGGCTCTAGAAGTTACTACTTTATTCCATGGGCCTGAAGAAGCATTAAAGGCGCAATCAAACTGCGAAAAATTATTCCTTGGACACAAAGAAAAAGTTGGAGAAATTCCAGAGATTTCATTAAAAGAAATAGTTTTTCCAGTTAAGTTTTTTTACTTGCTAAGTACTCTAAAACTTTTCAAATCTAGCAGCGAATCTAAAAGATCTATTAAAGGTGGGGGTGTAAAAATTGATAGTCAGAAAGTAATAAATCCTGATTTAGTGTTTGATTCAAAAAATGATTTGGAAGGAAAAATTTTGCAAATTGGAAAAAAAATAATTAAGAGGTTTGAAACTGAAAATTAATGAATAACAGATTTAATTCAGAAGATAAAATAATATTGGCAATTGATGGACTAGATGTAAGTCAAGCAAAATTACTTCTAGAAAAATGTCCTAATATTAAGTGGGTGAAAGTTGGTTTAGAGCTTTTTGTTAGGGAAGGCCCGAGAGTTATTGAAATATTAAAAAGTTTAAATAAAAAAATTTTTTTAGACTTAAAATTTCATGATATTCCAAATACGATGAGTGCAGCATGTTTCCAAGTTTCAAAACTAGGGGTTGATATAATTTCTATTCATGCTTCAGCAGGTCTAAAAGCTCTTAAGGATTCGAAAAAAAGCATCTTTAAAAGGAGCCACCTCAGTCGGTGTAAAACCTCCATTTGTTGTAGGGATAACTGTTTTAACAAGCTTTTCTCTTAAAGATTTTCAAACTGATCTTGATAGAAATAATTCAATTGAAGAAAATGTATTGAGACTTGCAAAGTTGTCTTTTGATGCCGGATTAGATGGATGTGTTTGTTCCCCTTGTGAGGTAAAAATGTTGAGATCTATTTATAAGGATAATTTTGAACTTATTACACCAGGTATCAGATTAAATATTGAAAATAAAGATGATCAAAATAGAATTATGACTCCTCATGAAGCTATAGATAATGGCGCTTCTAAGTTAGTCATTGGTAGATCAATATCAAAATCTATAGATCCTAATAAAGCTCTAATAGAAATATTTAAATCTATTGATTCTGATTAATTTTGGATTCTTCTCCCTTCAGTAATCTTGTTATGTTTGTTCTATGTTTCCAGATTACTAATAATGCCACAATTAAACTTATAAAAAAGTATGAGTGCATAAATTTACCTAGGTAAAAAAACATAAAAATAGGAAGTAAGATTGCAGCTGAAATACTGGATAAAGAAACAAATTTAGTTTTAGTTAGGACTATTAAAAAAATGCCAAGAGATGCTAGGCCAACTTTCCAAGAAAGAGCTAAAAACATACCTAATCCGGTCGCAACAGCTTTCCCTCCTTTACCTTTAAGCCATATTGGCCAAATATGTCCTGAGATAGCGGATATCCCTGCCATCACCTCTATTAATCCTTGATCTGTGTAATATTGAGCAATTTTTACTGCAATAAGGCCTTTCCCAACGTCAATGATAAATACAAAAAGTGCTGGCCATTTCCCAACATTTCTTAAGACATTTGTGGCACCTGTAGATCCAGAACCTATAGTTCTTAGATCTATATTTTTGAGATATTTTCCAATTAAAAAACCTGTCGGAAGTGATCCTAAAAGATAACTTGTAAAAATTATTAAGATATTCATAACGCTTAGTTTAGTTCAAGATCATCGTAAATTTCATTATCTGAACCAGCAAATGCAACCCATAATGGGAATTGAAGTATTGGAATTTCAACAGAGGTTTCTGCTGCATCAATGATAATAAATGGCAATTCTTCATTAGCTTCTAATCTATCAGCTCTTTCGATGACACCTTCAGGCCTTTCAAAAAGAACAATCCCACTATTAGGTCCAAAGTCATCCCTTGTGAGACCAAGTGAATCTTGAAGAATTCTTCTCCATTCACCTAATCGTTCAGGCTGCGAAGCTAAAATAAGAGTCTGAAACTGATCTCCATATAATTCGCCAAGAATAGATATTAAACCTGCTGATAACAAGGCATTTTTTTGTCGAGATCCTCTACTTTCAAGAGAACCTCTTCCGCCCATGTTAAAGAACCAATCATCCATAATTTCTATATCTGATGAATCAAGACTCCGTCTTAATTTCCAAGGTTCTGCATAAAAGTCAGGTTGTTCTGTGAAACTTGTAAAGCAACTTTTTATAATCTCTTCGTCTGGCTTAAATGTTTCAGAAAGAGCTGGAACATTAATTACATTATTTGTGCTTTTGTTTTGCTTTTTCTCATCAAGGGGGGAAGGGTTTACGATTATTGGTTGAGAAACTAATTCAAGTTTCTCAACGTTTTGTGAAAGATTCTGCAAAGCTCCAGTTAAGTACTCTTGAAAGCCTTTAACTCTTTTAGCAATATTATCTGACTGTCCTTTAAAATTTGACTCAATATCTTTTTCTATTTCATTTTTTTTTGTTTCTAACTCTTTTATTTGTTTAACTAAAGAGTCTTTTTTTGAAACGAGATCTTTAAAAATTTCATTAGAAATTTCATCAAAAGATTTAGTTGATTTATCGTTTTTTGGTGTAATTTTTTTATTTTGCGTTGTATTTTTCTTACTAATTTGTTTGGTTTTATCATCTGAAATCGACTTATCTATTATTAATTCCTTTTCAGGATTATTTTCGGAAATTTTTGTATTGGTCATTTAAATAATTTTGATGATTAGGCAAAGTCTGAATTTTAAGAATTTTTAATTTCCAGGGAGTCAACTTTTTTTATGAGCTCATCTTTTAATTGCTTTGGATTAAATAAAATTGGTAATAAATGAGGACTGGACTTTTCTCTAAAATAAAAAATAACTGGGATTACAGGGGAAAAGAATTTCCATGATATCCAGTTCTTGAATGGAAAAGTTCTAATCTCTTTCCCTAATTGTAAAACGATTAAATCATCATTTGTTATTTTTATTCTTAAGGTGAATGACTGAAGTAATAAAAAAAAGCTAAAAGAAGCAAAAACTATTGTTGGCAAAGAACCAATATTCAAAAACAAAAGCATAAAACTTAAAATTATTAGAATGATTGGCAACTGAAATGATGGAGATATTATTACTGGTTCCTCTTTTTTTGATTTAGTGTTAAACATAGAATCATCCAAATAAAATTTGCGTTAGTAATACATCCATTAAAGATACAGTAACGAGAGTCATTACAACTGCACCTGTTGTACTTGTTCCAACTTCTTTTGGACCACCTTTAGTTGTGAGTCCATATCCACAAGCAATGATTGAAATAAGTAATCCGAACACGACAGATTTTATTAACATTGAAGTTAAGTCTGTAGTGGTTAAACTCACATTACCTGATCTTACAGATGTCCAAAAAACTACTGGAGGAACTTTATAAAAAATTGTGCTCCAAATTTGTCCACTCCATAAAGCTACAGATAAAAATAAAAGACACTGTATAGGAGACATTATTACCATCGAAAGTAACCTTGGGACTACCAAATATTGGACTGGTTCGGTCCTTAACATGGTTATTGCCTCAATTTGTTCTGTGACTTTCATAGTGCCCAGTTGAGCAGCATAGGCAGTGGCAACCTTTCCAGTCATTAAAGTAGCAGTTAGAAGAGGAGCCATTTCTCTCGCCATGCCAACTGCTAATAAACCTCCAATTTCACTTGAAACCCCCATACTTGTAAGTTGTGATGCAACTTGAATATTGAAAACTGTACCCGCGGCAATTCCTGTAATTAATACAATTAACAAACTTCCAGGACCTGACTCCATAAGTTGGTCAAAGAGATCATTTTTGGAAATTTTACCTCTAAAGATAAAATTAATTGCTTGCCCGCCAATGATTAAGCTGCTCAGAAGTCTTTTGAAGAAATTAGGGTAATACATATCTTTATATTAGTTTGTAATTAATTTTCGATCCCATTTTCTCATAATTAAAAGACCAATTATTACCAATATTGAGGGTATAAAACCAATACATAATCTAATAGTTAATTGTGCTGAGTAGCATTGTTCCATAATATCTAGACCATCTTTATCAACCAAGCATGATTGATAACCAGATAAATACAATAAAAATCCTAATAATTGAACACTAAACGCGATACCAATCTTCTGAATAAGTACCATCCAAGCGGTATATAGTCCTGCTGGTTTCTCTGGATCTTCATCTATTGCATCAGGAAGTAGTGACCAAGGGATAAGAAAAGCAGTTGAAGCTCCAATACCAATAAGACAGATTATGAAAATTAAAAGAATGAACAAAATTATATTTCCTGAATTTAGAAATAAATTATCCCCAACTCCTGAAACCCTAGATAAAGAAGGTAAAAACAAAGTTGCCGTACATGAAAGAATCCAAATCATCGCTCCATAGTTTAAAGCTGAAATCCTATTCAATTTATTTGATACTCTGGTCCATATTTGTAAACCCATTAAAGCGCTAATTTGGAAAGGTATCGGGATCCACTTCGCAATATATGATGGTACGTTCAGTACATCTTCTACATAAATTAAAGCTACAGTTTGCATCAATTGTAAGGCGCACCAGAGAAGAATATAAAGCGTAATAACTTTTAGAAATTTTTTATTTCTGAAGATTCTTTTGAATTGAAGTGTTATAGCTTCCACTTTTCCTGAAGGCCTTCGTGCTTTTTTTGCAAATGGAGCCAATCCCCAACAAGAAATTAATGTTGCAGCAACTGCAATACATCCACTTATTTTACCCATTAAAAAATATTCATTATTTGCGGATCCTTCAGAACCTAATACAACTCCAGCAATTATTAAACCAGTTAGTCCTGCAATTATTGAGCCAGTAAATCTAGATGCGTTTAGTCTTGTTCTTATCGCTGTTTTTTCAGAAATTTCAGTAGATAAAGCTGCGAAAGGAAGATTAATACTTGTATAAGCAGTCATTACGACTATAGAAATTATGGCATAGTAAATAGTCTTGGTTAGCACGGAACCAGAGGGTGTCCACCATATCGCAGCTAAAGAGAAACCAAGAGGAACAGATGCTGCTACCATCCAAGGGATTCTAGGCCCCCATCTTGATTTAGTCCGATCACTTAACCATCCAATTAACGGATCATTTACTGCGTCCCATATCTTTATTAACATTAATAATGAACCTGCAATTATTACTGGTAAACCAGCGGAAATAAAGAATCTGAACAGAAAAAAACCAAATTGCGTCGCGACTAAACCTGTGCCTGCATCTCCTAGCCCATAAGAGAACATTAATCTTGTTGTTGATCTAGTAATATTTTTTTTCGAGTGTGAATTTTCCAATCTTTTTACTTTGTTGATTGTTTGATAATGTATTATTGCAATGGTAATTCTATTACTTAATGCGGGCGTGGTTTAGTGGTAAAACCTCAGCCTTCCAAGCTGAAGATGCGGGTTCGATTCCCGCCGCCCGCTTTTAGAATATATTGTTTTTTGTTCCAAATACTTCTTCTGAAATGATTAATAAAGAGCTTCTACTCTTTATTGAAACAGATTTTTGATTAATAGTTAAGGGTTTGAAAATCTCAGACACGCTAGTGTCAATAACTTTTAACCAATTATATTTACATTTCGGTAAGGAGAAATCGATACTTTTTGAATATGCATTTAAACCTATCCAGACCAGCGGATTATTATTGCCTTTGTTAATGCTAAAGGCAACTGTGTGTGACCAACTACTCCAATCGGGTCTATCTAACTTTGTTCCATGCCAATGATATCTTGGAATATTTTCATTGGATTGATTATTAGGGAAGGATGATGGATTAAAAATGTTTATTAGTTTTTTTCGGATTTTTATAACGTATTTAAAATATTCTAATAATTCCAAATCTTGTTGACCATGTTCCCAATTCATCCAGCCCAATAAATTATTTTGGCACCAAGAATTATTGTTACCGCCTTGTGACCTTCCTATCTCGTCACCCATAAGTATCATTGGAACACCTTTAGATATAAGTAAACTAAGAATAAGATTTTTTTGTTGTCTTTTTCTTAAATCATTAATTAATAAGTTTGTAGTTGGTCCCTCTTTACCATGATTCCAAGAATTGTTATGGTTATCACCATCTCTATTTTGTTCTCTATTGGCAAAATTATGTTTTCTATTGAAAGTTACTAAATCTTTTAGAGTGAATCCATCATGTGAAGTAATAAAATTTATTGATTTTGGGAAAATATTATCTTCTTTATAAATAGATGGTGTCCCTTCTATTTTATCGCTCATATTCCAAGCTGTATCTTTATCCCCCTTCCAAAATCTCCGCAAGTCATCTCTAAAATGACCATTCCAAGTGAAAGTATTCTTAGATGGGAAATCACCTAATTTATATAAACCGCCACAATCCCATGGCTCACTTATGAACTTGATATCAATAAGTTCTGGTTCACATTCTATATCTTCAAAAATTGGAGGATTATCAAGCGGTGAAAGATTTTCTCCTCTTGATAGGGCAATTCCTAAATCAAATCTAAAACCATCAACTCCTAATTCACTCGCCCAACATTTTAATGATTCAATTATTAGTTTTCTAACTAATCCTCTGTTTGCTGCAATAGTATTACCACATCCGGAGACGTCCTGATAATTTTTATCTCTTCCAATAAAGTAATAAAGATTTTCATCTATACCTTTCCAAGATATTGCTGGCCCTTTTGAATCACCTTCGGAAGTGTGATTGTATACAACATCTAAGATGACTTCAATGTCTGCTTTATGACATTCCTCTACAAATCTTCTAAATTCCTCTCTATTCTTTTCGGCGGATTCATTCGAAAGATATTCAAAATGCGGAGTAAACCAATTGATTGGACTATAACCCCAAAAATTTTTTAGACCATTTGGGGCATCAGTAGGATCAAAACAAAAAATTGGAAGTAATTCAATTGTTGTAATACCCAGTTCTTTGAGATAAGGAATTTTTTTAAAAAATTTCTTAAAACTACTTTCATCTTTATCAGTTGATTCGGTGAAAGCTTTGATATGGAGTTCATAAATAATTGTTTCTTCCCAAGAATGTTTCGGTCTTGGATAATCCTTGAAATTAAATAATTTCCTATCGCAAACAACGCTTTTAAGACAAGAATTAGTATTTTCTTCCGTTTTTAATGCATTTTCTCTTTTATAACTTCCCCATCCGGTAATGCCCCTTGAACATGGATCAAGTAATACTTTTTTTTCATAGTTATTATTAATTTCATTATTTTTTTGTTTTACTCTAAAAGCATAAATACAACCTTCATCTAGATTTTTTATTTCCGCATGCCAGTAAGGACCTTTATTATGAGTCTGATCTAATTTGAATATACTTTTTGGGGAAATAGAGTCCTCTTTCTCAAACAATAAGATTTCTACATATTCTGCATTGGTGGCTATTAAGGAAAAATTAACCCCTTGTGAAGTTAGAGAACTCCCTAAAGGAAATGGTTTACCTTTATTGAGATGAATCACTTTCTCTTTATCATTGGTTAGTTAAATATTGAGATAATTTATTAAATTACTGATATGTGAATAATAGATGCAAAATTAAAAAAAAAACTCAAATTTAAGGCTTCACTAATCAACTTTATTAAATCTTGGAGAGTATTGATTTTATAATTAATTACAATTTCTTCAACCATCTGCTCAGTGCATAAAACGATTTAGAGAGAAAGTTTAATAATTAGAAAACCAGATTTTTCTTGATTTCAAAATACAAATTATGCTGTTTCATGTGATGAGAAGGAAATATATCTGAAAATTAATAAAACATAATAAATAGCTCAAATTCTTAAATTCATCCCCCTTCGACATTTTCCCCCTTTGCTAAATGTAGTTAGATTTTTTAAGGCTAAATCTAGTGCTACCAATGCTTTTAGCTGTTCTATAAATGAAGAGCCTATTTTTTATAAAAGAAAAAAGCGCAGCAATAAAAATAAATAATGTTGCTAAAAATGTCCCTAAAATTTGTATAAAGCTTTGCGCCGCCGGCATTTTCGGTTGCCGTATTTGTATTTGCTCCATATGATGTGGAGGTTCGAGGTTTAAAACTCGATTTAAATCTTTTTTTTTTAAACCTTTGCTTTAATTTAAATTTCAATGAACAAAGCTGATTTAGTAAATCTTGTTGCAGCTCGTACAGAGCTCACAAAAACGGATGTTTCTTTAGTTGTTGATGCAGCTATTGAAACTATTGTTGATTCAGTAGTGGAAGGCAAAAAAGTCTCTTTACTAGGATTTGGTTCTTTCGAACCAAGAGATCGTTCTGCAAGACAGGGATTAAACCCTAAGACAGGCGAAAAAATAGCAATACCTGCTAAAAGAGTTCCAACATTCTCTGCAGGTAAACTTTTTAAGGATAGAGTTCAAGGGTAATCTTTTTAATCTATTTCTTCCCTTAATAACCAGGTGCTCTTTTAGGGCATCTTTTTTTTTAATCGCAATAAAATGCAATTAGCTCAATGACCAAAACTCCTGCCGAAGTATCCAAAATTTTGAAATCATAAAATGTAATGAAATTTTTAACTATTTTATTCTTAAAATTTTTATTATTATCAAATTTCCTTATGGCAGAAACAATACCAACAAAGTCTAAAATTTTAAAACAATCTAGTGATTGTTTTAAAGATTCTCGATCCCAAGTTTGTAAAGAATTAGTTTCTGAAATAGAAATACTTCAATTAGTAGTATTTGACCAAAAAAGATTCAAATGTCAATCTAGTTTATTGGGGCTGCAAACGGAAATTATTGAAGCTTATTTTTTTAATAATTCCTCAAATGAGAGAATTTCATTAATGATCCCATATGTGATTAAAAATTGTTAATTATTAAAATAATTTTTTTTTTTGGAATATTATAAATTTATTATTTAATTTGTAATGGTAAAAGGTTTTTCTGATAATGAAGTTAATAATACTCAAAATACTCAAATAAAAGAAACAAAAAAAGAAAAAAAAGGCTTAGCTGGTTTTCTTAAAGGCAAGAAATTTACCTACACTTTGCCTGGTAAAAAACAAATAAATATTTTTGGATCAATAGTAATAGGCTTAAATATGATTTTAGTATTGCTAGTCATCCTGTATTTAAAGAATCAAGATTTCCATGACTTTGTATTTAATGTTGGTCGTTAGCTATATTTTTTTTAGATCGAAAAATATTATTAGATGATATATTTAAATTTTAGAATATCTTATGAAGGTAGTTAATTTAGTTTCTCAAGTATTTTTTTTGTTAATAACTGTTCTATTTTTGATATATTTTCTAACAGGTTATGACTCTGCTTTTGAGGCAGACCAAAATTGTCATTCATATCTTTCAAGCTACGATAACCTTTCTGGAAATTATGGTTGTGATCATGATACTGAGACACATCAGTGGATACTTTACGAGTCCAATGAGAGTAAAGAACCAGCAAAAATTATTAAGAAATTTAGGTACAAGTTTTTATAAATCAATTTTCTTATAAAAAAACTTTGCAGATATAATAGAAATCATAGCTGTAACTGTGAAAGTAAGATATTGATATATGCTTCCTTCTAAGTAGATTTTATTTTTATATAGAGGAAAATCGATCAAAGATCCTAAAGTGCCCCAAATAATTACCCATAAAGATATGTATAAGAATACTTTTATTGGATTAGATTTTTTTGCTTCCATTTTTAATTAATACCAAAAATTGAAGAAGTAACAGGTCTGCCGCTAAAAACTAACTCGGTTAATATGAGCATTAAGAATCCGATCATTGCTGCTCTTCCATTTACAAGTTCAGCACTGCTATTAAATCCAAAAACATTCTTTACTTCATCTCCCTGATTGTCTACCCATTTTGAGTATTCATTATCAGTTGATGATGTATTAGTAAAATCACCATTTTGATTTTCAATTGGAGAGCCGTTTTCTTGCATAGATTTTTTATTATTTATTTTAGTAATTTTAAAACTAATTTATTATTAAATTAAAGTCGAAATTATAAAAAAAATTAAGATAAAAATTATTATCCATAAAAATTGTAATCTCAAAATTAATTGACAAATTAATTTAATTTTCTCTCCAGTGCAATTATCCCCATTCGCATTGATCAATGGCTTTTCAATAATCTCATTTTTATATTTACTTTTTCCACCCAATTTAATACCAGAAATATAAGCAAATATAGCTTCTGAAATCCCAGCATTAGGCGAATCATATTTTTTACCATCAAGATAGCTTTTTCTTATGATTGATCTATACTCATTAACTTTGGAACTAACTAGAGGTAATGTTATTAAAACTAATCTAGAAGGAACAAACGTAAAAATATCTTCGATTTTTGCACTGAAAAAACCTAAATATCTAAAATAATCATATTTGTAACCTATCATTGAATCTAAAGTACTTATGGCTTTATAAGAAAAACCAAGTGACAAAGGTCCTGGTAGAAAAATTGAAAATTTCATAAAAATAATTCCAATAAAAATCCAAAATAATGGCCCAAATATTCCATCAACAGAATTTTCAGTAAGACTCTCTGAACTTGATCTTAAAAGATGTTCTGTAGAAGATGCACTTACATCCCTACTTACTATTCTTTGGACCTTCTCTTTGATTATTCTCTTATTTTGGTCATTAATTTCTTTGCGTTCTATTAGCTCTGCAATTTCTTTCACACTTGAAATAAGTCCCTTAGTTGCAATACAACTTGAAAGTCCCAAAAAAATTAATAATCCACTAAAAAAATTATTTGTTGATTGCACATAACTAAGTTCTATCAATTTTCCTAAAACAAAACTCATTCCAATTGTGGATATAGCTACTATGAGACCGCCCCAAAATAATATATTTTTATTTTCTCCAATATTATTAATAAGATAATCAGATATTTTTTTTATATAAAGGCCAATTACTTGAACAGGGTGGATTAAAAATCTTGGATCACCTATTAATAAATCAAAGCCAATTGATCCAAGAAATATTAAAAATAAATTTATTTCAGCCAACTGAACATAGAGCGCAACCCTTTGCCTACTTTCTCAATTTCATGTTTGGAGTTTTCTTCTCTTAATTTTGTCATTAATGGTTTATTTTTTTCGCATTCCTCTACAAAATTCTTAGCGAAAGTGCCATTTTGAATATCTTTTAGGATTTTCTGCATTTCTTTCTTTGTATCGCTATTTATGAGTCTTTTACCGCTTACATAATCTCCATATTCTGCTGTATTTGAAATAGAATCTCTCATTTGAGATAAGCCTCCCTTAACCATTAGATCAACAATTAGCTTAACTTCATGTAAGCATTCAAAGTAGGCAAGTTCCGGTTGATATCCTGCCTCTACAAGAGTTTCGAAACCTGATTTGACTAGTTCAGATAAGCCCCCGCATAGAACGGCTTGTTCTCCAAATAAATCAGTTTCTGTTTCTTCTTTGAAATTTGTTTCAAGTATCCCAGCTCGCGTTCCTCCAATCCCTTTAGCGTAAGCCATCGCCAATGATCTTGCACTTCCAGAATAATCCTGCTCAACTGCGAACAATGCAGGAACACCTTGACCATTCTGATATTCCCAACGAACTGTGTGTCCAGGCCCTTTTGGGGCAATCATTACAACATCCACAAAACTAGGAGGTTTGATAAGTCCGAATCTAATATTAAAGCCATGAGCAAAACTTAATATCTTTCCTTCTTTTAAGTTTGGTTCTATTTCTTTAAGGTAAACATCTTTCTGAAACTCATCTGGGAGGAGAATCATAATCCAGTCTGCTTTTTCGCAAGCTTCAGAAACGCTAAACACTTGTAGACCATCGTTAATAGCTTTGCTTTCAGACTTACTTCCTTTATATAATCCGACAATTACATCAATACCGCTATCTTTAAGGTTTAGGGCATGAGCATGACCTTGTGAACCATATCCAATAATCGCTATTGTTTTATTATTTAAAAGACTTAGATCAGCATCTGTGTCGTAAAAGAGTTGGGTCATTAGTCGTAGCTTCTTTACATTTAATAATTAATATTTTAGACATTAAAGGTGTAAATAAACCAAAAAATTATTAATTTAAAAATTAAAATTAAAATATTTATTTAGAAAATTTAAGACTGATTAGCTTCGCTTGGATGAGTGATTACTCTATCAATTAGGCCATAGTTTTTTGCTTCTTCCGCACTTAGAAAATAATCTCTATCAGTATCCTTTTCAATTTTCTCAAATGATTGGCCTGTCATATCTGCCATAGACATATTTAACATATCTTTAATTCTTAAAATTTCCTTAGCTTCAATTTCAATATCACTTGCTTGGCGTTGAGATGTCCCTCCTAGGGGTTGATGAATCATTATTCTGCTATGAGGCAAAGCAACTCTTTTACCTTTTGTGCCAGCGGCCAATAGGAACGCTCCCATTGAGGCTGCGAGACCTACGCATATGGTTACTACATCACTTTTTACATATTTGATAGTGTCATATATAGCCAAGCCAGCAGTAACTGATCCTCCTGGGCTGTTTATATATAGGTAGATAGGTTTGGAATTGTCATCAGAATCTAGATAAAGCATTTGTGCTACAAGGCTATTAGCAACACCATCATTCACTTCTTGTCCAAGAAAAAGAATTCTTTCGACACCTAGTCTTGTATATATGTCAACCCATCTTTCGTATTGACTTCCGGGAAGTCTATAAGGCACGCTTGGAGTTCCTATTGGCATGATTTTAAAATAGTTTTGTGAGGGTTAAATTTTATTTGGTAAATCTTTTTGACTTGTTAGTATTCTATCGATAACTCCATAATCTAGGGCTTCTTGGGGGTTGAGATAACTCATCCTGTCAGAGTCTTTTGAGAGTTCTTCTATAGTCTTCCCAGTATTACGAGATAGAATCTCCAGCATTGATCTTTTATTTTTCAAAACTTCTTCAGCTCTTATTTGGATATCGGTTGCTTGGCCTCTTGCTCCGCTAATAGGTTGATGTAAAACAATAGAAGCATGGGGAAGAGCAGCTCTTTGCCCTTTTGTGCCAGATGAAAGAATAACCGCAGCAGTCCCCATTGCTTGTCCGATACATATTGTGTGTACTGGAGGCTTAATGTAGCTTATTGTGTCGCAGATAGCGAAAGCTTCTGTTTCAAAACCAACTGCGTCACCAGTGTACCAACTTGTCCCTGTTGAGTTGATATAGAAATAGATTGGTTTTTTTCTGGATCCTCAAACTCTAGATAAAGTAGTTGAGCAATAATTAGCTCAGTAACATCCATTCCTAGTTGTCTTTTCGCATCATCATCTGAAAATAATGGTAAACCAAGATAAACAATTCGCTCTTTCAGTAAAAGAGAGGGAAGATCAGGGGGTGGGGTCCTCATAACGGTGTTTTCGCCGTAATAAGGAGCAGATACAGTCATTTGTATCACGAAATTAAGATTGAACTGATTCTAGCTAGATTTAGCCCTGTGTCGCTGGTGATTTAAAAGATTTGTTTGACTCAGGATTATTTATTAGTTTTCCAAAGACCATCCTTCCAGTGGGAGTTTGTAATGCTCCTGTGATGACAATGTCTAATCTGCTTCCAACAAAATTCTTTGCCTCATCAATAACAACCATTGTGCCGTCATCTAAATATCCAATACCTTGCATTTTTTTCTTTGCCTTCTCTCACGATTTTTATATTGAGTGATTCTCCTGGTTGTACTTCTGGCCTTAAAGCAATAACCAAATCACTCAAATTCATAACTTTTAA
>CACLFQ010000004.1 GCA_902606255.1 uncultured Prochlorococcus sp. | reverse complement strand
GCATTAAATATTCTTAAAAATGTTTCTTTAATTGCTTGCGAAGATACAAGACAAACAAAAAAAATTATGAGCAAGTTCAATATTTCAAACAAACTTATAAGTTTTAATAAACATAATTCATCAATTAAAATCCCAAAAATAATAAAAGATCTCAAAGAAGGGAAATCAGTAGCAATTGTTAGTGATGCTGGGATACCAGGAATTTGTGATCCAGGCGAAGAAATTGCAAGAAGTGTTAGAAAAGAAGGAATTGATATAATATGCGTTCCTGGTGCATGTGCCGCAATTACAGCTCTTGTTTCAAGTGGGCTTCCCTCCTCAAGTTTTGTTTTTGAAGGCTTTCTCCCTAGAAAACAAATTGAAAGAGAAAAAATTCTTTTAGAAATTAGTAAAAATCAAAAAACAACAATAATATATGAGTCTCCACATCGACTTAAGAAATTATTGAAAGAATTAAATGATTTTTGTGGAGGTGATAGGGAGATTATGGTCGCAAGGGAATTAACAAAGAAATTTGAGGAACATATTGGAAACAATATTAATGAAGTTATTAATTTCTTCAACGACAAAGATATACTTGGTGAAATAACAATAGTCGTAAAAGGTATTAAGAGAGATTTGGTCCCTGATAAATTAATTATAAAAAAAGATCTCAATGATTTAATAAGTGCAGGTCTAAGTTTGTCAGCAGCATCAAAATACTTAGCCAAGAAAAATGGTCTAAAAAAAAGCGAAATTTATAATATGATTTAACATTAATTTAAAGGTCAATTTATATGAACTCCTTAGGGAAAAAATTATTCTTTACAGTAATATTCAATTCTTGTTTATTAGTGATTTTATTTGTTGCGATACAAAACAGTTCAAACAAACGCAAAGTGGACTTGATAATAGACGAAACTATTGAGCTTCCAATAAGTTTTATCGTTGGCTCAAGTTTTATATTAGGTTCCATTTTAGGAAACATACTTGTCCTAGATATAAATAATGATTAAAAAATTGACTATAGAGCTATTAAATTTTCAGCGCAAACAATTCTTGAAATTCCTTTCTCAATTAGAACAGGTGCTGCAATTCTAAATACATCAGTATTAGGAACTTTCAGTACCTTTTGCTCCTTATTACAAGATCTTTTAGCAAGATTTAAATCAAAAAATATTTCTATTGTTTTTCTATTCAAATCATTAAGAGGTAGAAAGTCCCATTCTGGAAAATCTTTTAATAATTTTATTTCTAACTCAATTTTTTTATCCACAATCATATAAACAACTTTAGGGAAATCAACCTCAGATATAGGAACTGAAGATAATTCTTTGCGAGGTAAATTTTCTATTTCATAATCTAAAGGAACAATCTCAAAAAAAGAATCTTCTGGAGCAAAATCCGATGCATTTTTATTCAAATTATTAATACAAGTGTTATCTGAAACAGAGGAATCAATATCAGATTTAATTTTATTTGATTTTTCTAATTTTCTAGGATCAGTAATTAAATTTTTGTTAATAGTTATTATCTCTTTATATTTAGGTTCCCCAAGAATTTTTTTCAAATTCCTAACTATTGTCAACTTACTACAATTAAATATTTTTGATAATTCTTCTATTTTAATCCCCTCTCTGAAGATACTAATTAATTTTTTCTTTTGATCTTCTGTAAGTCTTTTTGCCAAAATTTAAAAAAGATATTAATTACAATACTAAAATAAACCCTAAACAAATATAAGAAAATAATTATTTTCTAAATAAATTATTTTTTAAAGATTTACTGGTTAGGTGTGCTTGGCTGATATAAAATATAAAAGTTGTAAATTGACTTATTAAAAGTGCGATTTATTGCTGTTTTTTTCTATATTTGTTACTTGAGTGACGAAATTAGCGAAAACCCCCAGCTTCCTTAGCTCAGCTGGATAGAGCAACTGCCTTCTAAGCAGTGGGCCGCAGGTTCGAATCCTGCAGGAAGCGTAGTTCTACTGAACAAATACGCATAGATCTAAAATTTCAGTCCAATGTAAACTTATAGAAGTTAAAGATGCAGGTCAGAATTTATTGATTCTACTTGATGACTGTGATAATACATGAAAAATTTCCTAGTTAAAAAAATCCCATTTTTATGGACTTCTGTAATAATCAGAATCAAAATAATCTGTATACCATTTAGCAAAATTTATTATGCCTTTTTCTAATGAAGTCTTAGGTTCATAATCAATCCAACTTTTTAACAAATCAATATCTGCAAAGGTTGCTTCAACATCTCCTAGTTGCATTTCTTTCATGTTCTTTATTGCTTTAACTCCGAATGCGGACTCCAATAATTGAATGAAATTTAAAAGATTTGTTGGATTATTACTCCCTACATTAAAGATTCTATGAGGAGCAAAGGATGTTGAGGGGTCTGGTTGATTATCAAGAAAATTAAAATTCGGATAAGGAATTTTTAAAGAACACTTAAAAATAGCTTCTGTCACATCATCTATGTACGTAAAATCCCTTGACATATTTCCATTATTAAATACATTAATTTCTTTTCCTCTCAGCATTGCATCGGCAAAAATCATTGGTGCCATATCTGGCCTACCCATTGGTCCATAAACAGTAAAAAATCTTAATCCTGTCATGGGAATTTGAAAAAGATGGCTATAAGAATGCGCTAACATTTCATTAGATTTTTTTGTTGCGGCATAAAGACTTATTGGATGATCAACAGAGTGGGATTCATTAAAAGGAGTAATCTTATTACCTCCATAAACTGAACTACTTGATGCATAAATCAAATGTTCTACATTATAGTTTCTACATCCCTCAAGAATATTCAAGAAACCTACAATATTGCTTTCTATGTAGCTCATTGGATTCTCTAATGAATATCTAACACCTGCTTGTGCAGCCAAATTTATGACAATATTTGGTTGATATTCGTCAAAAATTTTATCTATTTTTTTTGCATCATCTATATTCACCTTTAGAAATCGCCAACAATTATTGTGGTCAGTTTGTTCTATAGTTTTAATCCTTTTTTGTTTTAAAAAAGGATTGTAATATTCATTTAAATTGTCTATTCCGATAACATCTAAACTCTCCGACAAAAGCTTTTTAGCAATTTCAGATCCTATAAAACCTGCTGCCCCAGTTACAAGAATTTTCTTTTTAAATAAGACCATATGAAATCAAAATCAAAGAGGAAGCTGAGAACTTTAAAAAAAATTTTAATTCTTTACCATATTAATCTTCACATCTAATAATATCTTCTTAACCTAAAGAAAGTACAAACTAACTTCTTTTAAGGAAAAAAAATTTTTCAAAGATTGTTAATTTAAATTTTAACTCTGGGGATAACAAATTCTTTAATCTTCTTTTAAGTTGATTACTGCATATTCAATCAGTCATTCAGCAAAACCTTTTAAAACAAACAATTACCCCATAGTCAGAAACATTTTTTTATGATTACTGTTTATATCATTATCTCTCTTTGGTTTCTTTTGTGAAAATTATATTTTTGGATTTGTGCTTAATAAGTTCAAAGTTTCTATAAATCCATTTATAACCCCTTCTCCACCTTTTACTTTCAAATGAAATCTTGATATTTTTTTTAAATCCTCATGACAGTCTTTTACTGCAAATGAAAAGGGAATTAGTGTACAGCAGGGTATGTCGTTTTCATCATCTCCAATGTAGGCTAAGTTTATAGCTTCCAATTTCATTTCATTAATAAGTTCTAAACAACCTTTCTTTTTATCAGCTTGGCCTAATCTTAAGAATTCAATACCTAATTCTTTTGCCCTGACACGCAATGGAACCGAATCTCTCCCACTCAGGAGACCAACTTTGAAGCCTTTTGATAAGAGTTTCTTAATTGCAGACCCATCTTTTATGTTAAAAGATTTCAACTGCTCTCCATCATTTCCATAACATACAAGTCCGTTGGTTAATGTTCCATCAACATCACAAATAAGCCCTTTAATATTATTAGACATTAATGCATTTTCTGCTTTTATCAAATCATTTTGAGTGTCAACTCCGATTGACTTATGTTTTGTGATAAGCATTTTTAATGACATATCATTTTCTAACCATTGCAGTTGTTCAAGATCTTCCAAATTGCCTAGAAAACTAGATTTAAGAGCTTTGATCTTCTGTAAAGCAGATTTTTTAAATGCGTAAATACCCTTATGAATATAAAAGGTTTTCGCTCCGTATGGAATTTTTGATCTACTAAAGTAAAGAGCATTTTGATTGATATCAAAAACCACCTTTACATTAGAGGGTTCTTCAGCTTCTAAACTATCAACTTCATGACAAATCGAAGCAATATCAACATCACTAGATTTTATTTTTTCATATAAATCACTTAAATCGGTTGGATTAACTAAGGGTTCATCCCCTTGTAAATTAATAATAAAATCAGATTCGATATGATCGAGAATTTCTAATATCCGTGAAGTTCCATTTTTATGAATTTTATCCGTGAGAAAACATTTAACTCCTAAATCATCAACAAAATCATAGATTATCTTATCCTCTGTTAATACAATTAAAGATTTATTAAAATTAGCATTTTCAGCCAATTCAATAACCCATTTGAGCAGTGGTTTGCCCGCTAATTGTTTTAAAGGTTTATTAGGTAATCTAGAGGATCCCATTCTCGCTGGAATCACAATGGTACAAGTCTTATCTTTCATTGAAATATTACTTTGAATTTGTTCATTATATTTAACTAGGTAAGTTAATAACAATAAATATTTTACTCAATCTGAATAATATCCTGATTCTTTACAAGGTTATCTATCTCACACACTTGATCTATAAATTCGGGAATCATATTTAATGGAATTGCTGAGGGGCCATCACATTTAGCAAAATCAGGGTTTTGGTGTGCTTCAACGAATAATGCATCAATAGATGTAGCAGTGACTGCTTTAGCCAAATTTAAAGCATATTTTCTTCTCCCGCTTGATGCTGAGCTACCTTCATTTCTAAATTGTAAAGAGTGAGTAATATCAACACAAACTGGTTTATTAGTTTGTTCTTTAATGACTTGCAGACCAATAATATCAACTATTTGTTGGTTATATCCATACATACTTCCCCTTTCACAAATAACAACATCTTCACATCCAAATTTTGAAAACTTTTGAACAATAAACTTAATTTGTTCTGGTGAAATAAATTGAGGTTTTTTAATATTTATAGGTTTACCTGTATTAGCTAAGGCTTGAATAAGATCAGTTTGACGCGCTAAAAAAGCGGGAAGTTGTAGCATATCGCAAACTTCTGCAGCTTTATTTGCCTGAAATGTCTCATGAATATCTGTGAGAATTGGAACTTTCAAAATTTCTTTTATTTCTTTTAACATCTCTAAACCTTTAGTAAATCCAGGTCCTCTATAACTATCAAAAGATGTTCTATTAGCTTTATCAAAACTTGCCTTAAAGACATAGGAAATTTGGTTCCTATCACAAGATTCCTTAAATTTCATACCAATTTCAACAGCCTCATCAATATCATTTAAAACATTTAAACCACCAATAATTGTTATTTTTTTTGACTCTCCTATATTTATCGGATAAAAATACATCGTGAAGTTATTCTCTATCAATTCATCATATTAAACTATCATAATTTGCCTAATCCTATATAGTTTTCATGCCCAAGTACTTTAAGAAAAGTTGTTAATCTTTTTTCATTAAGAGGAATATATTTAGTTCCATAAAATTTTAATCTTGTTTATATTCTTTGTTATTTACAAATTTCTACTTAAAATTTGAGCCTTAGGCTTTATTATTATTAATTATGTCTGTATTAGATGAGACCTACTGAAAGAATCAAAGAAGCACAAAGGGTCCTAGAAGCTGAGGCTAATGCAATTTTTGCTTCATCTAAAAAAATAAGTTTAAATTTTTCTAAATGCATTGACTTAATTATTGATTGCAAAGGGACAGTAGTGATTTCAGGTATTGGAAAATCAGGAAACATTGGTAAAAAAATAACCTCAACTTTAGCCTCATTAGGGACTCCTTCCATCTTTCTTCATACTTCGGATGCTTTCCATGGTGATCTTGGGATATTAAGAAGAGATGACCTTTTAATTTGCATCTCAAATAGTGGAGAAACTGATGAATTAGTAAGACTTTTAAACTACGCCAAAAGAAATGATATCAAGAGCATAGCAATTACAGGGAATGTAAATTCAACAATAAGTAAGGAAGCCACTATTAGCCTTAATTCATCTGTCGAGAGTGAAGCTTGTCCTTTGAATTTAGCTCCCACATGCTCCACTTCAGTGACCATGGCACTTGGAGATGCATTAGCCAGCATTTGTGCAATGGAGAGGGGCTTCAAAGAAATTGACTTTGCAAGATTTCATCCGTCAGGGAGTCTTCACAAGCTTAATTTTGAGACAGTTGATAATATTATGAATACTGAATCCCTGCCAATTTGTGCGAAAAATACTTCTATAAAGGATGTAATAATAGAAATATCTAAAGGACAACTAGGCGCCGTTTTTGTCTGTGAAAATAAAAAACTTTTATGGGTCTTTACTGATGGGGATCTTAGAAGATGTATTGAAAGCGGAATTAAATTAACTGCTAATATAAGAGATCTTAAATTTTCACTTCCTATAACTACTAAATCATGGGCAAAAGTTTCCGAAGCATTAGATTTAATGCAATCAAATAAGATATCAATTTTGCCAGTTATCGATGACTATGGAACACTTATAGGCTCGGTCAGATTATCACAATGCATATAAGCATTTACAAAATTTAAAAAGCATTAAAAGGCTTTTCTGATCTTTTTAAAGCATTTAAGAATAACCTTTCCCTTACATCTGAATTATCAAGAAGATAAGATATTTTCTCAATCCAATCATCAATATTATTATCTAATAAAATACCGTCATGATTATCATTGATAAAGTCACAAAATGGCTTTAAATTACTATAAATTCCTACAGCTTCAAGTCTAGTAATATCAAAAAACTTAGTTGGAGATCTAAATTTATTAAAATTTGAGTCAAAAATTGGGTTCAAGACAATATCTACCTTTCCTATCGTGGTATCAAAAAAAAATGTCTCCCAATCCAACGGATATGACATTTTCATTCTTGGAACTGATCTGAAATAATTTCTCCATTTTTTATTTACATAAATTTCAATAAGACAATCATTTCTTTGTAGCTGTATTTTCTCAAAAAGTTTCTTCAACCAAAGCAACTCTTTAGTGTGCGAACTAGTCCCAAGATATGCAATTTTATAAATTTTTCTTAATGGAATATTTTGATTATGCTTTAGAGCTAACAAATTAATATTGATATTATTTTTTGGAATTTTTTGCTTTACTTTTTCTGCTAGCAATTTATTTGTTACCCAAATTTCATTAAGAAAAAAATGAAAGAAATATTTATAACAATAAATATTGATGAAGATTTTTAACTTATAAAGAAAAGGTATTTCTGAGAAGATATGTAAATCAAGTAAATTATCGTCAAGAAGTAAAATTATTTTTTTTGATTTCCTTTTTAAAAGGATAAGATCAAGAAAAATATTTAATGGTATATACCTAACTAATATTATTGTTTCAAACTTATTTAAATATTTTTTATCTACGTTTCTAGGATTTATAACCTTAGAATTCAAAATATTAAGCCAATAAAATACAGTTGGGGTCATCCCACTAGAGATGACCGCAATAGGTTTACTTAATAAATCAAAGTTTACAAATTTAATAATGTAAGAAAATAAATAGACCTTTTCATTTTATATTAAATTAGCTTTAATTAAGAAACAAATACACTTTCGAATTTAATATTAAATGTACGAATTTTTTACTAAAAATTTCGGTAGTTATATTATTGAGAACTCTAAAGAACATCTAATATACCTAATACCTGGTGAAAAATTAGCTTGCCAATTTGATTGGTATGGAGAGCAAAGAGCAGAAGCATTTAATATATTAAAAACAAACCCATTTAAAAATGATATTGAAGAAAGAGATTTTTTCTTTCTGCACATGATGATTTGGGACAAAGAAAAAATGCAATTAGCTGGGGGCCAAAGATTTTTATTGAGTGAAAAAGGTTCTGAAAATAATAAAGAATATTCTTATTTAGAGTCTTACCATCCAGGTACTTTCGAGAAATTGAAAAATGACAATTTTTGCGAAATAGGAAGAACATTTGTAATGCCAGATTTCCAAAATAAGAAGATACTTAAAGAATTAATTAGAGGATTTGTGAGAATCCCAGAGTCAAAAAAAATGAATGTAGGTATTGGATTAATAAGTTTTAATCATAGATCTCTTAATAAGGATTGTATAAGTGCTTTTTTAAAGATTTTGAAGCTCTCAAATAAGCGGCCTTTAAATTTGCCAAATGGGAAATATATATATGAGCATCAAATGGATTATGATATAGACTCTGAAAAATTTAAGCTCAAATCGGAAAATATAAAATTTATAGAAAAAGAATTAAAAAAACTTGATAGTAATTTTCAAATGCCTCAAGTATTAAAGCCATATTTACGGTATTGCGAAGTATCTTATGAAAATTACTCTATAGCAAAAGACTATAATGGAATAATACAACTTTTATTCTCAGGTAGATCAGAAAATATATCAGATAAACAAAGGAAATATCTTGAAAAATATAGTTTTTGCTAAATAAAGATTTTTTAAGAATCTAAATAAAATAAGCAAAGATCTGTATGTAATTCTTCAACGCTTCTATAATCATTTGGATTGAAAACTTTAACTTTTGCTATTTGCAGTATTAATTTTTCAGAACATATCCTTTTTAAGATATAATTACCAATATTTCTATCGTATTCAATATTTGCCTGATCATTAAAAATAAATTTCCAAGCTATTACTTTTAGTTTATTAATCATTGATAACTTAGATACACTTTTTGAGAATCTTTTTATAACTGATGTATAAATAGATCCACTTGGATAAATAAGAACATTTTTATCATTTTTGCAAACTCTATCTAAAAATAAATAAGCTAATTTTCTATCATGAAAATTTAAATAATCAAAACAATAATGTCCATAATTTTTTAATGACAGCTCAAAAAAAGGAAGGAAATTCTTAAGATGTTGATCGACAGTTGTAATTGTTTTAATTTTAAAAAAGTTCTGCGCTACAAATATATCTAGTGGATTATCGTGATTTGATATATGTATTCCTTTCTTAAAAAGATTTTTTTTTAAATTTTGGTCAATATTATATTTTATGCCTAAAGAAATTGAACAAAAGTAGGCTGCAGAACTAAATATTTTTTTTGCAAAGTTCTTAAAATTTAAAAAAATAAGTATTAACTGAATTAAATAAAGGAGGTATGAAAGAATAAAAATGCATAGTCTAAAAATTATTTTTAAAAATTTCTTTATACTTAATCCTCTCACTTTTTAATAATAAATACATTATTGAATGGAAAAAATCCATCAAAATTTCCATTTATTTGTGAATTCTCCAATATATATTTGTAAAATTTATTGAATAATAATTTATCTACAGGAGAAGGATTTTTAAAAAATGAAACTAAATCTTTTTGTTCTGAAAGACCTTTGATGTTGTAAGGGGTAATCCCAAGTGATTTAACAGGAACAGAATGATATAGAGATTGATATCCGACAGTACTATTTATAAGTATTGTACCTTTACAATTTGAGTTTTGGAATAACTTAGATAGATAATAATCATGAATATAAAATACATTTTTATAAACACCAAACTCTTTTGATATTTTTTCTATCTCATAATAGTAATTGGTATAACCTCTATCTCTAGGATGATGTTTGAAGACAAGATTTACATCATTTCTGGACGCTTCGGCAAAATCTTTTATTACTTTATAGATAAATTTTATATTATCTTTAAAATCAGACCCTTCTGTTAATTGACTGTCCGTAGAAACTTGTAGGATCACTAAAAAGTAATTTTTAGCCAATAAATAATTTTTTATTTTATATTCAGAAAAAAAGAAAAAGTATTTTAAAAAGAAACCCTTTATTTGGAACCAAATATATATTGGTTTTGGCTGAAGCTTGTGTTCCTTTTCAACGATTTTATAATTTTTAAAGCTATGGTTAATAAACGAAATCGTTTTCCATATCTTTCTTATTCTAAAGCGGGCATGTTTTTTGGGTAACGGCAAGATTGAATATAGATCCTGCTTTAAATAAAATTCCCTGCTTCTAATAAGGCTGCTATTATAATTGATTCCCTCATTCTCTAGAGTGACAAAGTTAGGTCTTAAATAACCAAGTTCAAAAATATGAGTTTTTACATTTATACCCTCTACATTTAATTCTTTTACTAACTCTAAAGCCTGCTTATGAGGGATCAGAACGTTCCCATACATAAATATATGCTTTATTTCATAATTAATAATAGTTGTGCTTAAAAATTCCTTAAATTTATCTATATCCTGATCATATTTTATTATTGATGATTTAGAAAAGCCATACTCATGTAAAGGAAATAAGATTTTATAAGTTCTTACATAATTATCTTCTAAATACCTAGATAATCTTGCAAAAAAAGTTCCAATAGGACCTATCAGAAACAAACAATTTCCTTCAATTAAAACCTTTCTTCTAAAAAATGGTCTTTTGTAATTGGAAATCATTTATTTACTAATTCTTGAAAAGTAGTCTTTTAAAATACCCCAATACTTAAATACAATTTGCTCCAAATTTCTTTCCCCACTACTTTCAAGTATCTCTTCAAAAATATTCTCTACTTCAGTAAGGCAATTAAACTTAATGCTTGAATAGAAAGGATATTTAATTAAGCTAATAAAAGTTAATTCTTCTATCGTCAATTTACGAGTTCTTCTTTTTGCCCATGCATGTTGTTCTAAATAGTCTTGGGTTAGCCCCCAGCCTGCATAAAATGGGAAACCATATGTAATCACCGATATTCCCCTTATTAAGGCTTCAAATCCACCTAGGGAAGTAAAAACAGCTATCCTATCAACTTTATTAAATAGATCTTCAAGTGAAGTTTTATGCGCGATAAGATCAGCGTTAATAATAATAGAATCTTCTTCTTTACCTTTTATTCTTAGACCAGACTCAGTATCAGGGTGTGGTTTATAAATGATATAGGCATCTGGGTAATCTTTCCTAACCTGCTCAACTAATGCAAAATTTGTTCTTTGAATATTATTCTCAGGAACACCATAAATAATAGAATTATCACTTTCCACTTGGCCAAGGACACCAATTATCTCTTTATTAATAGCATTTTTCGGTAACTTAATTTTTTCAGTTACTCTAAGGTTATACTTACTAATTTTAAATTTAATTATTAAATCTACAAGATTTCTTGCTCTCATCTTTTCATTATAGTTTACATTACTATTTTGAAGTTGATCCTCTAGATCACTTACCCTACTGGCATCATAATGTATGCCTCTTTTATCAAATAAAAGGCTTAATGGAGGGTATAGATCACCACCAAGACCAACAGATCTGATGAATCCATCTTCTACTGAAATAAAATCATCGACTTGATTAATATAGCCTTCAGTTCTTGTATTTTTACCCCAAACAATAATATTTTTCATTTTACTTTTGAATCTTTTCAAAAATTTTACTTTTTTCCCATTAACAGGATAAACAAAACGATTAATTTGCCTTGCTTTCCAAGGAGTTAAATTCATAGCCTCTAAATCTTTTGGGAAAAATTTAGAAGTTTTTCTTAAATAATGAATATATTGCATTATTTCTTCAACTTCACATTCTTTTTTTGTTCTTGGATCTAAACAAATTTGATACTTTACTAAAGAAGAAAATACAAGCTGCTCAAGTTTAATTTGATTATTAACCTGCTTATTATTTGTATTATGATCAATTGTTAGACCTAACCCTGAATAAAATGGTTTACCAAAGACATGAACGTCCTTACCATAAATTAAAGCTTCAAACCCTACTTGGCTAGTTACTACGCATACTGCTGAACTAAACTCTATTAATCTATTTATTTGCCCAATATCCCCCAGAATAATAATTCTATCTTTTGAATACTTAGATATGTCAATGCAACCTTTTTTTTTATAGTTAATTACGTCTGGATGTGACTTTATAATAATCTTATGCTCAGGCCAATTATTGACTGCGAATTCAAACATCTTTTTGAATGAATTCTCATCAGCATCTCCGTAATCTATAGAAAGATCTCCAAAAGTTTGATCTACCAAAAGTATGTAAGGAAATGAGGGAGGTTCTATAAAAGATGAGAAATTATATTTGGAAATCGAATATTTTTTCCATAATTCTATTATTTTTTTTGCTCTAGTAATATTTTTTTTACTTAGTTTTTCTTTAACATACTTTTTCAAATCGTTATCGCTATCGCAATCGTAGTATATTCCTCGATTATCGTAACAAATGCTAAAAGGTATTTTCTTCTTTTTTATCCCAAATGAATGAACAAATCCATCTTCAATAAAAACTAATTTTTTATTTTTTGTATTATTTCGATGGAATTCTCCTGATCTTTTCATCCCCCATGAATAGAGAATTTTATTATCTAATTGAAATTCTTTTATGATTTTTTTCGTTCTTGACTTCATTAAAAAAAACTTATAAAAAAAATCTTTATACATATTAGTTTTCATTTTCTGAATTATAACTTTTAATTTTATTGCATATCAAACAAGTATTCCTTTCAAGTAATATAGATAATCAAAATTGATAATCAAATAGAATTCATATAATGATAAAAAGAAAAGGTATTATTTTAGCGGGTGGTAACGGGAGCAGATTGCATCCAATCACAAAAGTAATTAGTAAACAATTAATACCAATTTATGACAAGCCTATGATCTATTATCCCTTGTCCACAATTATGCTTTCGGGGATTAAAGATATATTAATTATTACTACCCCTCATGATAATGAATCTTTCAAAAAGCTTTTAGGAAATGGATCACAGTTTGGCATAAATATAAGTTACGAAATCCAGAAAAAACCTGAGGGGATAGCGCAAGCATTTCTCATAGGGGAAAAATTCATTGATAATTCAAGCGTTACATTAATACTGGGGGATAATTTGTTTCATGGAGATTTCTTTGTTAATAAATTACAAAAAAACTATCTTTTAAATGAAGGAGCTTCAATATTTGCCTACTCAGTTGTTAATCCAGAGAGGTATGGTGTTTTAGAATTTGACTCCAACGGAATAGTTTACAATATCGAGGAAAAGCCAAGGAATCCAAAGAGTAAATTTGCCATAACTGGTTTATATTTCTATGACAACTCTGTTGTTGAAAAAGCAAAAAAAATTAAACCCTCAAATAGAGGCGAGCTAGAAATAACAGATATAAACAAAATGTATATTCAAGAAGGTAAATTAATCGTGGAGAAAATGAATAGAGGGATGACCTGGCTAGATACAGGAACAACGGATTCTCTTCACGAAGCCTCATCTTACATAAGATTATTAGAAAAAAGGCAAGGTTTAAAAATTGGATGTCCCGAAGAAGTCGCATGGAGGATGGGTTATATTAATGATGATCAACTTTATTCATTATCAACTAATTTAATTAAAAGTGGATATGGAGATTATTTAAGATCAATTCTTTATGAAAATAAAAAAACTTTAGGAGCTTAAAAACAATTAATTTAGAAAATGGATATTAAAAATTTATCCTCAAATAAGGGCAATATTCTTAAAGAAGTTTTTATTCTTAAACCAAGAGTATTTGAAGATGAGAGAGGCTTCTTTTATGAAAGTTGGAATCAAGAAATATTCAATAATGCAGTTGGGGAAGAAGTGAAATTCTTACAGGATAACCACTCATCATCCAATATTGGTGTACTCAGAGGCCTTCATTATCAAATTGGGCCTAAACCTCAAGGCAAGCTAGTTAGATGTGTTTCAGGTGCAGTATTTGATGTAGCCGTAGATATAAGAAAAAGTTCTTCAACTTTCGGTGAGTGGACAAGCATAGTACTAGATAATATAGACAAACTAATGATTTGGATACCAGTTGGATTTGCACATGGTTTCTTAGCTCTAGAAGAAAACTCAGAAGTTCTTTATAAAACAAGTGAGTTATGGATAAAAGAGCAAGGCAGGTCTATAAGATGGGATGACAAAGATATAAATATTAATTGGCCTTTAATAGAAATAAATTGTTCAAAACCAAAATTATCAGAAAAGGATTCAAAAGCTTCTTTTTTGAAAAATGCTGAGGTTTTCAATTAAAATCTAAAATGAAGGTTCTCTTAACTGGTGGATCTGGCCAAGTGGGTCAAGAAATTATAAAATTCAAGCCTAAAAAAGTGGATTTAATTTATCCAGATAGAAAGCAATTAGATTTGGCTAATTATGAATCTTGCAAAAAGATATTTCGAGAAAATAGACCTGATTGGGTAATTAATTGTGGTGCATATACTGCAGTTGATGATGCTGAGAAAGAATTTTCTATTTGTAAAAAAATCAATAGTTATGCGCCTAAAGCTTTTACAGAAGCAATTAACGAAATTAATGGGAATTTATTACAACTAAGCACTGACTACGTTTTTGATGGTAAACAAAATTATCCATATAAGGAAAACCAAAAAAAGAATCCCTTATCTAAATATGGTTTATCAAAATCTCTTGGAGAAGAACTAATTAAAAAGAATATTAAGAATATTAAAAATGCCACTATCCTAAGAACTAGTTGGGTAATAAGCCCAAGAGGAAAAAATTTTATTTTAACGATGCTTAAACTTCACTCTGAAAGAAAATACATAGATGTAGTATCAGACCAAATTGGATCTCCAACTAGTGCAGCTGATTTAGGTAAGGTTTGCTGGGAAATAATAAAATTTAAACATAAAAAAAATTTACCTTTCATTATGCATTGGTGTGATGAAGGAATGGCAAGCTGGTTTGATATTGCAGATGCTATAGGTGATATTGCTAAAGAATTAAAAATAATAGAAAAAAAAGCGAAGATTAATCCTATAAATAGTACAGAATATTTAACCCTCGCAAAAAGACCTAAGTATTCTGTTCTAGATACCCTTAATACTGTTAAACTTTTAGATATTAAACCAATTAACTGGAAAGAAAATTTAAGAAAAATCTTAATCGAGTATCAACAAAATAAGAATATTATTCTTAGTTAAACTATGGATATTTTTCATTACTTTCAACGTAAACCGAGGATATTAATAACAGGAGGTGCTGGTTTCATTGGTGGTGCTGTTATTCGAAAATTATTGAAAGATTCAGAATGTACTATTTTTAACCTCGACAAAATGAGTTATGCAAGCGATCTAACCTCAGTTAATAAAGAATTATTAAATTTAGGATTAAAAAATACAGAAAGGTATCGATTTATGAATGTAGATCTTAAAAATCAAGTAGATACATCAAACGCTGTTGATTTTGCTGATCCAGATTTAGTTATGCATCTCGCTGCGGAAAGTCACGTAGACAGATCTATAGAAAATCCCAAAGATTTTATTACAAGCAATATTATTGGTACATATAATCTACTTGAGTCATCGAGACTACATTATAAAAATCTTCCCAATGATAGAAAAAATAATTTCAAATTTCATCACATAAGCACTGATGAGGTATTCGGGACCTTGGGTAAAAAAGGAAAATTTAATGAGGAATCTCAATACAAGCCAAGAAGTCCTTATTCAGCAAGTAAGGCTTCTAGTGATCATTTAGTTAATTCATGGCTTCATACATACGCACTTCCTACCTTAATAACTAATTGCTGTAACAATTATGGACCATGGCAATATCCTGAGAAATTAATACCAAAAATTATAATAAATGCGCTATGCGAATCCAAAATACCAATTTATGGTAATGGAGAAAATATTAGAGATTGGTTACATGTTGAAGACCATGCTAATGCTCTTATCAAAGTATTAACAAATGGACTAATTGGAGAAAGATACTGTATTGGGGGCAATGAGGAAAAAACAAATAACCAGATAGCTGAATTAATTTGTAATTATCTTGATAAAATCAATCCAAAAACTTTCTCGCATAGTAGCTTAATTACTTATGTGGAAGATAGAAAAGGACATGATTTTAGATATTCAATTGAGTCCAAGAAAATCAAAAAAATGTTGAATTGGTATCCTATATATTGTTTTGAAGAGGGGATTAAAGATACTGTGAAGTGGTATTTAAAAAATAAAAATTGGTATGTTAAATTTATGAAATAAAGAAAATTTAAAATTTTTATTTTTCCCATGCTTTAAATATATTGATCTTAATATCCTTAGTAGTATAATCTAATTAAAAATAGCTTTTTATGAAAATATTTGGAAAAAATTTTTTACTAATTCTTTTATTTTTTTCTATATTTCAAACTAAAAATATTAACTCTTCTGATTATAAAAATAATAAAGATTCATCATTAATAAAAGATCAAATTAACTTTAAAGTCCCAAAATACAAGTTAGGACCTGGTGATAAAATTTCACTTAAAATTTTTCAAACTGAAGGTTTTAATACAGTTATTTCTGTTCTACCAGATGGCACTATTAATCTACCCAGAATAGGTGCATTAAAAGTCTGGGGTTTAACTATTGATCAAACTGAAAAGGAAATACAGGGAAAATATAAAGAAATACTAAGAAATCCCATAGTTTATATCGACTTAGTTTCCACCAGAGATGTAAGGATACTAGTAAGTGGCGAAGTTCAAAGGCCAGGCATATATAGTATTGGATTAAACTCAATGAATAAATTATCTAATACCGATGGAGGAGAGTCATCGGTAGTCACATCACAAGGTTGGCCTACAGTCGTAGAAGCAATTCAAAAAGCAGGCGGAATTACTTCAAATGGAGATTTAAGAAACATAGAATTAAGAAGAGGTAATAATGATGAGGATCTGATTGTTCTTAATTATTGGGAAGCATTAAGTAACGGTATATCAGTTAATAACCCTTACATATATGATGGTGATAGTATAAAAATTAATAAGACTAAATCTAGAGGTGAAGAAGAATCTTTAAAAATAGCAGGATCTAGTTTTTCTCCGGCCGCAATAACTGTAAACGTAATTGGGGAAGTAAAACAACCTGGTCTGCAGCAAATAAGAGCTAACAGCCCACTTAACTTGGCAATTTTTTCAGCAGGTGGGCTTAATGAAAATTCAAAGCGAAACGATATTAGACTTATAAGATTAATAAATGATGGATCAACAATTCAAAAAAAAATAGTTTTTAATCCTTCTTCAGGTATTAATAAAAACTCTAATCCAGCACTAATAGATGGTGATGTAATAATTGTTCCTAAGAATTTATTAGCAAAAACTACAACGACTTTGAAATTTGCTGTAGAGCCTATTAGGCCAATTATTAATGCCGCTTCGCTTTACAAAATTTTGAATAGAGATTAAAAGAATAATTAAAATCAATGGAAATTCTTAAAAATAAAAAGGTATATTCAATAATCAAAGGGTTTATTAAGCAAAAAAATGTTGTGTCTGCATTAGTTTATAGGGAACTGAAAACGAGAATAAGCTTAGTCAGATTTGGTTTCTTTGGAGTCTTATTGCAGCCTTTAGGTACGTTGACAATATTTCTTTTAATTTTTGGATTTATTCGTCAAAGAGGTGTTGGTGGACTTGATGTTTCATTTGTTCCTATTTTTTTGATCTGTGGAATTATTCTTTATACTTTATTTTTTGAAATCATCATAAGGTCCATTAATGCTATTGAAGCAAATAAAGCCTTATTTTTCTATCGGCAAGTTAAACCAATTGACACAATACTTGCAAGGGTTTATGTAGAAACAGGTCTTTTTGCATTTTTATTTATTATTGTAACTTGCGCTATATTTCTAATATTTGAGATTTTTACTCTTGACGATCTTCCTTTGATATTTGCTAATTACATAATTTTAGCATTGACCAGCTTTGGATTAGGAACTTTTTTTATGGTTGCAGGACACAGATATCCTTTAATAAAATTATTTGTAACCTTGATACAAAGGCCATTATTTCTAACTTCTGGGATATTTTTCTCTTTAGAAAATATCCCTCAAAGATTTCAACCTTTTATAAGCTGGAATCCTATTTTGCAGGCTATTGAGATGACACGTCATGGCTTTAATGAAGATTATATTATTAATCCAGATAAAATTTCAATTACATATTCTTTAGCTTTTGCAATAGTTTCTTGCACTCTAGGCTTATGGGTTTATTCAAATAATGAAAAGATTTTAAGAACCTTATGATTGAAGTAAAAAATCTAACCAAAAGTTATATTCATAATGGCAAGAGAAATTATGTTTTTAAAGATTTATCATTTAAGATAAATACTGGAGAATCAGTAGCTTTAATAGGTGGAAACGGTGCTGGTAAAAGTACATTATTAAGGATAATTGGGGGTATGGATTTCCCAGACTCAGGTAAAGTATATACAGATAAAAAAATTAGTTGGCCAGTTGGTCTCAAAGGAGGTTTTCAGGGAAGTTTAAGTGCTCGGGAAAATACAAAATTTGTATCAATGATATTTCATGGTAACGAAAAAGAAAAAATTCAAGAAAAGATAAACTTTGTAGAGGATTTTGCAGATATTGGGAAATATTTTGATAAACCATTTAAAAATTATTCTGATGGGATGAGATCTAGAGTTACTTTTGCACTCTCAATGGCATTTGATTTCGATATTTATCTTATTGATGAGGTTAGTGCTGCTGGAGATTTTATTTTTAGAGAGAAATGTGCAAAAATTCTAAAAAAGAAACTGACAAGCTCAGATTTTCTTATGGTCAATCACAATCTTTGGAGTTTAAAGCCTTTATGTCAGAAAGCATTTATTTTAAACAAAGGTAAAATTATTGAGTTTGATAATATACAGGAGGCAATTAAAGAACACAAAAAATTATTAAGATCAAATAAAAAAAACCAGTCTTCCAGAAAGCAGAATAATCCTAATAAAAAATCAAGAAGATCAATCTATAGTAGTAAAAAGTTGGAATTAAATAAAAATCAAATACAGTTATCTGATAGAATTAAGCGTGAAATTAAGTAATTAAATTTCACAAAATATTATTTTTTTATTGTGAAAGGATCATTTGGATTAGCTCGATTTTTTGACTATTTTCTAAAGAAAGGTAGTAAAGCTAAATCAGAAAGGAAAAAATCGGTAAATAGAAATAATTATTTATTAGTAGCTGCAGGATCATTATTAATAACAACCATCTATTTTTATGGTATTGGAAGAAATAGATATATAACCTCAGCAGACGTAGTTGTAAGAAAGTCTCAAAATGAATCTTCCACAACTTTCTCTTTAGGTGCCTTTCTTGGTTCAGGTAATACAGGCTCATTAGAAGATGCAAGATATCTAAAAACTTATTTGCTATCAACTCAAGTATTAGAAGACTTAGAAGAAAAAATGCCTTTCGTAAATCTTAATAAAAAGAAGTTTCCAGATGTTTTCGCAGGATTAAATACTAATATTTCTAGAGAAGAAAAATATTTCTTTTATAGAAAACAAGTTTCAGTTACTCTAGATGAAATTTCTGGAATTTTAAAAGTAACTACTATTGGTTTTGAGCCCTCAACCTCTCTTAATATTAATAATTTTTTATTGAATCAAGCTGAACTTTTTGTCAATAAATTAAATCAAGATATTTATAAAAAACAATTAGATTTTGCCAAAAAACAAGTAACAGATAATCTTGAAAAACTTGAAATTGCACAAAATGAATTACAAAGCTTTCAACTAAAAAACAAAAGTTTAGACTTGTCTTTTGATGCTGCAACCACAAATAATTTAATAGCTACTTTAGAAAGTAATTTAGCTCAAAAAAAAGTAGAATTAGCAACTATGAAAAAGAAGTTTGTTTCTCCCAAAGCTCCCGAAGTTTTAGATGTATTAAATCTTGTTGAAGAAATAGAAAAAATGATTGAAAATGAGCGTAGAGCAGTTGTCAGTCCTGAAGGCAAGAACTTAAATAAAAAAGTAGCAAAATTAAATAACCTAAGATCAAAATTAGCATTTGCTGAGGATTTATATAAATCTGCTTTATCAACTTCAGAATCTACAAGGATAGATAGTTTGCAACAACAAAGATTTTTGGCGATTGTCTCTAAGCCAGTTCTAGCAGAGCAGCAATACTTATATTGGAGGCATAAGGGATTTCTTACTGTTATTGTAATAATTACAATTATTTATTTCTTATCAAAGTTCTTATTAGGTTTATCAGAAAATCATTTAGATGAGGGTTGATAAAAAAATCATATTTCAAACAAAAAAAAGCTCAATTTTAAAATACTTTTACAAATTATTGAGATTCTACTTTATTGATTCATGGGAATTTTCATTTGAATCAGAATCAAAAAATAATCGTAAATTAATAAAAGATAATCTTTATAACTTTAATAAAAAATATATTTATCTAAAATTAAAGAATTTTTCTATTTCTGGTTGGTATTTTTTAGGTATATGTCATTTAGGAGATAACAATAATCTAATTGGTTATGTTAAATCAAATAATTCATCATTAAGACAAGGGAGAAAGATTCCTTCAACAAGAATTAGATGGAGAATTATATATTTACCAAAGAAAGTAAACTTAAAGATCTTATTAAGTAATATTGATTATCCTATAATTTTTAAAAATATTTACTTATTCAAAATACCTTTTTGGTTTGCGAAAAGAAAGATTATTAGAAAAATAAATAATAATGCGCCTTTACTAGTATCAGATAGCCCGAATTTCTTTAAGTATTGGGAAATTTATAACAAATTATTTGATCCAAATCCTATTAAAGGTAATTTAATAAACTATCAAGAATGGATTGAAATATACGAGAATGAATTTAAAAAAGAACTTACTCATCAAAAAAGAACTAAACAAATTAACTATTTATTTAATGAAAAAGAAAATTTATTAGTTACGAATCAAAAAAAGTTTTTAATTTTAAAAAGTTCTGATATCAGATTAAGTGAGATTGCTGTAAAAGCAATTATATGGGGCATAGATTCTTCTCCTAATACACTATTATTTTATGGAGATGAAGATTCATTGAACCACAATGGAGAACGATGTTTCCCAAATTTTAAACCTGCCTGGAATAAAGAACTATTTTTCTCAAATTCAAATTATAGTTCAATTTGGATAATAGATTTTTGTTTATATAGTCAATTTATAAATTTATTTCTTCAAAAAGACATAGTTAATAAAAAAGAAAAATTAATAAATATTGTAAGTTATCTAATCAATGAAAAAAAAGAAAATTTAATTAGTCATATCCCTTTGATATTAGGTCATAAGATCTTTATGAAAGATGATAAGAAAAATGAAATAGAAAATCTTGAATCATATCGCAAAAATATACTTAAAACATTTAAAAATATTTATCCTAGAGGATTTTCCATTAGTACAAATAAAAAACTTTCATCTTTAGAATATAAATATGAAATTCCAAAAGATACTTTGATTTCAATTATTATTCCGATAAGAGATAAAGTAGAATTATTAAGAACATGTATAAACTCAATAATTAAAACTGAACTTGAATGCTACTTAGAGATAATTATTGTAGACAATAATAGTATTGAACAATCTACCCATGATTTTTTAAATAATCTTAAAGAGGAATCATCTAAAAAGATTAATTACAAAATAATTAAATTCCCTGGAGAATTTAATTATTCTGCAATAAATAACCATGCTTTTAAATATGTAACTGGAGAGGTGGTAATTTTATTAAATAATGATTTAAAAATACTAACGAAAAATTGGGCATCTTTAATTGCTTCTTATGCTCTAAGAGAAGAAATTGGATGTGTTGGTGTAAAACTAGTTTATCCAGATAATAAAATACAACATGCAGGAATAATATTAGGTATATATGGATCAGCAGGATATAGTCACAAAAATTTTGGGAGAAATGATTCAGGTCATTCGAATAGATTAAATTATTCACAAAACATTTCGGCCGTCACTGGTGCATTTCTAGCCGTTAAAAGAAAAGTTTGGATTGAATTGGAAGGATTAGATGAGAACAATTTCGCAGTAAATTATAATGATGTGGATTTCTGCTTAAGGGCAAATAAATTAGGATTAAAAAATATATATCTTCCTCAAATTGAGGCAATACATTTTGAATCGAAATCCAGAGGTAAACCAATTGGGAAAGAATTCAAAAGATGGAAGAAAGAATATAAATTTTTCAAAAAAAAATGGAATCATATTATTATTGAAGACCCAAACTATAATCCTTCTTTAACACGTATTGAAGAAGACTGGTCTTTAAATCTTGCGAAACCAAAATTTAATTTACGTTAAATAAATTTAATTCTTCTAATCTTTTTTTATATCTTTTCCCACATGTTATTGCAGAAAAGTATCTTTGATATTCCTTGCTAATTTCTTGATTAGGAATTCCTTCTCTTTTTCTTCTGGAAACAACTTTGATTAGGATTTTTGCTGCTTCTTTTATGTCAGGCTCTGCCCAAAATTGTTCCTGCCAGTAAGGATATTCTAAAGGTTTTACAGGCATTAATTCATAAGGGACTGGATGATAAAGAGAACCTTTACAAAAATCCTTATTACCACTCCAGTCTGTGGCAATTAAATCTAATCCAAGTTGAAGAGCTTCAGCTAAGCATCTGCCATATCCTTCTGCCCTATGTAGAGAAAGAAAAATATCACAACAACCATAAAACTGCATTAATTCAATCCTGTTCATGTTCATCTCAACAATTTCAACTCTTTCATCAAATTTCGCCATTTCCTTTAAGTATTGCCATTCCCAGGAAATATTCTTATTTGGAAAAGTTTTAATTATTAATTTCACATTTTTGTCCATCAAATTTGAGGGATGAGGAGGGAATGCAATTTGAAAAGTTCTAAATGCATCTAATGGATTTTTTCTATCTATATATGAATTCTGATCAAAACTATAACAGATATAAATCGAGTTTAAATCTAAGTTAAATTTTTTCCTATTTTCTTCCCTTTCCCTATTATTTTCCTGACGAATTTGAAATCCTTCTTGATCTACACATAATGGCATGATTTTTATAGGTTTATCTGTCTCAATGGATATAGCGTCTCTTATATGTTTACTTGAAACCCATATCTCATTTACGTAATCCAAGGCAAAAAGCCAACTTTTAGGCCATTTTGGTAGTTCCCATGGCCAATAACCAATGACATATTTCCCTTTTAAATTCTTAGAGCCTTCCCTCATTACATATCTTAAAGTTTCTTCAGCAGTCAAGCACAAAATTGTAGTTTTATATGAGTGTTTTTTTTGAATAAGTTTCTTAAGAGTTTTTTCTTCTCTCCCCTTAAAAGATCCCGGAGAAAAATTTATAATAGCAGTTTCTAATTGCATGCTTTTAATAGCAAAGGCAGTGCTTCTTAAGTCTTCTCCTATCCCTAAGGCATGTTTTGCATAGCCTATTAAATTAACCCCTTTTTGGGGTCGCTCAAAGTTTTTAAATTTACCACTATAGAACTTTCTTTTTCTAAAAAATTTGTATTTCTCCTTGATTGGTAATTTATATGGTAAGAAATTCCAGAATAATTTAATAAATAAATTAAATAATTTTAAAGAATTATTTGTTCTAAAAACATTTCTAAAAAATTTACTTGAATCCCAAATTGCTCTATATAATCTCGAAATAGAATCTTTTGAGTGTTTTTCATAAAGCCAATCAATTGTTTCTTTACTATCATCATTATTTAATAAAGCAGGATACTCTTTAAAACCATGCTTTATTAGCCAACAACAAAGTTTTCTTTCGTTATCCTTAAAATGCAAATTATTATTTTGTAAGTCCCACCTTGAATTTAATATTAATTTTAATTGTTTTGGTTTATCATCTGCTATTGAATTGTATTTTTTACTATGTTTAAATTCAGAATTAACACTCTTAAAAAGAGACTCTATTTTCTCACTCGTGATATTTAATAGTTGATTATTATTAATAATTTTATTAATTTCATCATAATCTTTTTTATAAATTAATTGAGCGATTTTCTTTTCTATATAACTTGTTTTTTTATTTTTAAATTTATTATTTATACTAAGAAACTCAAATGCGCTTTTCAAATCAATAAAACCATCAATTGTTGAATGATTAGTTACCGCACTTTTTGATAAGATACAGCTCTCAAATCTGACAAATTTAGAATTAAATTTCAAACATCTCATTATATATTCACTTATATAATGATATGAAAAAGTAGTATCAAATTCACCAATTATACGAAATATATTATTCCTAAAAACAACTGCTGAATTGTTAAAAGGTTTTAAATAATTTTTTTCGTCTAAGTATTTCTCTATATTGCCTAGAGGATAAAAACTTAAAAAATTACCTTTGATATCTGTATAAATTGAATTTGTATAAATAATTTTTATACTATTATTTCTATTAAAGATATTTACTATATTTAATAATGCTTCCGAATCCAAATTTTGAGAATCATTTAAAACTAATGAATAAGAGGAATTAGAATTTCTTAGAGCATTATTAATTCCCTCAACAACATTACTATCATTCTGTAAATTTATATATTTTATTTCAAATGCAAGTTTTTTTTCAAAAAGATTATTTATTTTCTTCATGGAAGAATTATTAATAATAAATAATTCATTAATAAAATCAATATCATTCAAACTATCAATATTTTTTTTGATTAAGGTATTATGATCTTCACCAATAATTAAAACAACACAAACACTTTTCTTCATTTAAGCTTATTTTTTTTATCGAATCTTAATTAGAATCATATCCTCAAATTAATCTGAAAAGAATAATGGTTGAGTTTATCAAGGATTTATTAATAATTTATTATAAATTTATTTAAAAAAATTTTTCTTAAATCACAAAGACTTATTATTATATAAGTTAATTTAAAGAAATTGTTTTGTTAAAAAAACTAAATAAAATTTTAAAAAATAAGAAAAAATTTAATTTTGGCTATATTGATTATTTTTCTTATGGCAGAGCAAGAGGATGGGCATTTTCAGAAAAACATGACCTCGATCATGTTTCCTTATATTTGGATAAACAAAAAGTCGAAACTTCTAAAATTAATCAAGAAAGAGAAGATATTATGAATTTATATAGAACAAAAAATCTTTGTGGATTTGAACTTTTTTTCAAAAGAGATAATATAAGTAACTTAAATAAAGGCAAACCAAAATTTATTGTAGAAGATAAAAATAACAACCAAATCTTTGAATTAGAACTTATATCAAATTTAAACAAGGAACAATACACTGATAAAAATTTTTCAAGATATTTTGGTTTTGATGGAGAAATTCATGATTTAGATGATCAAGGATTGCTTACTGGTTGGGCTGCAGTTCGAGGAAAAGGCCAGAAAGATATAAGTATTTGGCTTCAATCTCAATCATTAAGTCCCATAGAAATAAAATGCGATAAATGGATAAATGATCTTTCCTCATATAAAATTTCAAGCTCAACTAGCTTTGAAATAGATATAAATCATCTACCTAAAGAATTATCAGAAAAGTCAATTTTTTTCACCTTTGACGCAGAAGGTTTTTACCAAGTCGGTATGGTAAATCAAATAAAGCTTCCAAAAATAGAAAATAATATTTCCTTAAATTTAACTCCAAATAAAGAAATCGATAATGAAGATGAGATAATTATTTTAAAAAATAATCTAAAAGAATTTTCATCTTTACTTGATTCAATTTAGAGATATCTTGACTTTTTTAGAGAAAAAATTAGCTTAGTATTAATTTAAGTTCTTTTTTTTTTTATTAAATGAATAGCTCTTAATATCTCTTTGTTTTGCTCAATAGTAAGTTTTTTATATTTATCTAAAGTCTCGTAAATTATTGAAACTTCTTTAATGAGGCTTTTATATTGAAAGTTTAAACTGTCATATTCTTTGATTTTTAGAAGAAGCAAATTTTGAACATGATTCATTTGTTCAAAAAGATCTATAGTTGATTGCTTCTCAAAATTATAATCATAAATTTTTTCTTTGAATTCTTCAAATTCTTTTTCTTTTTTATCTAATTTTTTTAGTTTTTCTTGAAGAAAGTCTAACAGAAGAAATAAATCATTATCATCTGTATCAATTTCAGGGATATTTTTATTTTCGGATTTGTTGTTCACTTATAAATAATAATTAAATTAAATTTTAGCTCTGTTCAAACAAAAAGAGTAATTTTTTAAATGAATAAAAACTTTTAGTCGCAAAATAAATATCTACAATAATTTTCAATAAATTCAATCCTAACATCACTAACTTCTTCTATTATAGAGGAATTAATAAAATTTTTTTTCAATTTATCTGTAATAAATTTCCTATTTAAAGGTTCATCACTGGAGTAAATTAATTTAATAGCATTTACTAACTCCCATTGCTTAGAAAAAGATTCTAATAAATCTTGCTCAACAATTTCCTCTAATAATTTTTTAAAAATTACAAGTGATTGAATTTTATTATTCAAATTATTATATTTATTATTTTGAAAATATTCAATTGTTAATACAAATGATAAATTGACTACATCAGGCGGAAAGTACTCTTTTTGGCTAAATTCCTGATTATTAAAAAAATTTTTTTTATTTTTTATTAAATAACCACTTTGTGAATTGATTGTCCATTGTTTTGATAGGGCATTTTTAAAGAAGTTAGATTTAGTATTAAATTCATGTAGATTAATATTCAGATAATGAGATATCTTTTCCTCTATTCTAAGATTTTGTTCTTCAGTTCTACTTTTATTAGTATGCGGCAAATGATCTATTAAATCTGAATCAAGAAAAACTATAGATTTCGCAAATTCTTGAACTCTTTCAAATAAATCAGATTCGTCCCAACCATAGGTAATAATTCTTTCATCAAAGAAATTTACTTTTTCAAGAATATTTCTATCGCTAATAAATGCACCATTAGTACCAATTTTATTATCCTTACAATTAAATCTATAAAAGATTCCCTTTCTTAAATCTATTTCTTTGAAAAAATTATTTTTACAAATATGATCACAATCAAATTTCGCAATGAAATTTGTATCCAATGATGACAAAGCTAAATTAAAAGCATGCGTCAAGACCCATTTTTTTTTATTGTTAATTCTAAAGAACTTAACTTTTGAGTTCACTCCTAATTTATCCTCTATAAATTCCTGCAAATTCAAATCAGAACTCCAGTCAATTATATGAATCTTATCTGCGCCACTTTTTAACCATGATGGAATAGCTTTAATTAAATTAAGCTCTCTATTCATACAAGCTGTAGCAATACCAACAGAGTTCATTGAATAATTTTTTACATTATTTGGAATGGATAAATTTCAAATTGATTTTGATGGAGTTCCTCAATATCACAATTCTCAGTTTTCGTTAACTCAGCTAAACTTTTAAAGTTAGATAATTCTTCTCTTTTGCGAGGTGACATTCCTAAAGAATCAAAACTCCAATGTGAGAATTCATTTTGATTAAGGTCTTTGTATTCAATATAAATCGGATTAGAACTTAGTACAAATTTTGCATCAGTATTTGATTGAAATCTTTCCCAGAGAATATCTTTTTCAAAATAGTTTTGAGTTATATTTTTAAAAATTCTTGTTTCAGCCTCATATTGATCCTTTTTATAATAAAACAAGCCATTAAGTCCTCTAAAAACAGTTAGTCCTTTTGGAATTCCCAATAAAGAATTTTTAGAAGTTATTAAATTATCAATGAAATCTCTCATTTCATTAATCATTGTTTTTTGCAAAATCATATCCCCATCCCATTTCATAACATATTCACAATTACATTTAGATAATGCGTAGTTATAGAAATAAGCCAAACTTTTTAAGGAATTTACATCTGTATTAAGATTTTCAAGACCACATCTAGATATATTAAATGGATAATCATAAATCTTTATTTTTTTTTGGATTAAGGGGTTAAAAGTTGAAATTTCATTGATAATTTCCTTTGTTTTATCTGTACTCCCATTATCAACTACTACGATTTCATCAAAAACATCTTTTATAGATAAAATAACACTTCTAATATTCTTTTCTTCATTTTTAATTCTTAGCATTGCTGTTATGCCTTTTTTCTTATTGAAATTACTTCTAAGAAAATTATATTTATCATTATTCTCAATATTCTTAAACTCAACAGATTTAATAAATTTTTTTATTGGATCATTATCTATTTCTGCTTGTGTTTCTATTTTAAAATGCCTTTGAATATCCTTTATTTTTGAACATTCATTAAAAGACTTCTTAATATTTTCGAATTTTATTTTTTTGTTTTCTTTATCTAAGTCAATTAAATTAATAAGGCTGCAATGCTTTTCATAAACTAAACTATTTTTATCTTTTACTTTAAAAAAATCATTTTTAATAAAGTTAGGAATATATTTATTTGAACCATATCCATAATCTAACAACTTTCCGTATAGTCTCTTAACTTTAATGCTATCTTTTTCTCGAGATTGAAAATCTTCTATATATTCAATAATTTCTTTAGTCGCTCTATTCCTCTTTATTGATCTTGATTCTGATTCTGTTAGTTCTCTTATATTAATTTTTTGACCACATAATATTTCAGCAAATTGTATTGGGTCATTTTGATAATCCTCATAACGAGTTAAATATAAAGAGACATTCTCGTATTTTGAAACAACTGATCTCAAATAATTAGTGATATAAATCCAATTACAAGTTTTTTCAAAGTTCCAATTTTTTGTTAACTCATCAATATTTCTATAACCTCTAAATATTGAGGCTTCTGAGTGTCTTGAAATGATATATTCAGCATAATCTCTAAATGCAAAAAATATTTTACAATTTTCAAGGTTATTTAAAATATGCTCAAGATTTTTAGTATTGAATCCGGAAGGACTACATCCAGAATAAAAATATGGATTAAGATGTTGTTCATTCTTAAAAGAACCAGTACCTATTAATATATTTTCATCAGAAATAATTACTCTTTTTGGCTTCACAAATAATGTGGGTAATATGGCAAATAAAATAAATTCTTTTAAATCAAAATGATTACTTCTCGAAAACTTAACATATTCTCTATAAACATCTAAATCTATAAATGAAATTCCCTCAAGAGCTAAATCATATTTATTTTTACTAATTATATTTTGAATAAAAGTTGTAGCAGTTTTATGAGCTCCAAGATGTAAAACAAATTCAGTATCTTTAAAGAGGTAATCAAATATTTGATTTATTTTATCTTTTCCGTATTTTTTATCTAATAAAAAATTATCTTTATATCTAAGATTGTTGCCTGATAAAACTTTATGATCAATTTTAAATATATCTTCTAATAAGTTAGCAAGTTCTATGGGTAAATCTTTTTCCAATTTTTGTAAAAGTATATTAGATATAAATTTCTTTCTTGCAGATAGAGCAATATTTAATTTTTCTGATTTCCCAAAAGTTTCACTAAAAAAATAGATATTTAATCTATCTGAAAGAAAGTCAAAAAAGTCCCATTTATTTTTTAATATTTGTTGATTACTTTCTCTCTTAATAAAAATAGGTAAGTCAACGTAGCTAACTGTTTGAAAAGCTTTGATGATTTGGTATTTAAGTATATGATTTATCTTTAAATATTCATATTCCAATTCATAAATATTTAAATCCAAAGCAAGATTTCTTTCAAAAATAAATGAGGATATTGAATTAATGTTTTTATTTTCTAAAATATCTGTGGCAGATACAATCTCTGATTTTAAAGATTTTGAAAAAATACTCTCTTTTACTTGTTCATAATCAGATTCGATTATGTAATCAAAGCAAATTGCGGGAGTATTATTTTCTTCTAGGAATTTAATGAGTTCACTAGCAACATTATTCTTTGGTAAGTAGCTATCTTGCTCAAAATGCCATATATATTTTCCTCTACTTTCTAAAAGCGATTTATTTCTCTTTATGGAATCGCACTGATTACTAGGATAATTTATTATCTGTAATTTTCTATTGTTATATGATTTAATTTTTTCTTGAATCTTTATAAAATCGGCATTTGAACTATTGCTTAATAATAAAATTTCGATTGATTGCAAATTTTGATTTAAAATTGAATCAATACACTTTTCCAAAGTGTCAGAGAACGTATCTGCGATAATTGCAATACTTAGTATAACTTCTTCCTTTGAGGGCTTATTCAGGCTCACGAAACCGCACTAGTTAGGTTAAATAATATTATTTTAAAACTAAATTTTAATAAATATTTAATATTTATTAATCAAAAATCAGTACTCTTTTTAAATCTTTGAACTCATTACAAAGCTCATTATTTCCATTTCTATAAACTTTCTCTATCTGATTCTCCCAGTGCTTACTAAGCGCTAAAGGTTCTTTTGATGCATGAATTTCTGCAAGGGCATTTACTACTTCTTTAAAAGACTTTTTTAAACTATTATATAAATCAATGTCTTTATTGAAATTACTTCTATACACTTTATTGAAAGTAATTATTTCATCTATGGCACTCCTAGAAGGTCTAAGTGTATTTTGATCCTTTATTTTTTCTACAAGTTTTTGCAAAGGCAGTCGAAAATATGGTAGGGAACTATAAAAACACATTTCCGCTTTCCATTTTTTTCTAATATCCCTCAAATATGGCCTAATAATTAGATTTACTCCTGAATTTTTTAAGCAATTTATTAATTTATAGAGATCATATTTTTCAGGTTCATTTTCAAGTGATATTTGAATATATTTCTCTAAACTATAAACACCTCCGCCTTTTACATCCTGAATATAATCACTTAAAATCCACTCTTTTTGATTTCTTACAAAAAGAATCACATAGACCTTAAAATCAAAACTAAATAAAAAATCAAAGGTTCTTTTGAAAAAATCTCTATCATTTGCTCCGATTACTGAGAATTGTTCGGAAGTAAGAATTATATTAGATTTATCATTATTAAAAAATTTACTATATACATCTTGGGTTTCTTGATTTAATTTATTTTTTGAATGAGATAAAGCTAGTAGATAATCAGAGTTACCCTTCCTAAGCTTATTTGGAAGCATTTGATATCCAGTGGCGCTTAAAATTTTTCTATTACAATCTAATGAATGCTGAATGGTAGTTGTACCTGTTTTAGTAACACCAATATGTAATATGCATATTCTAGACATGTTTTGATTAACTAAATCCCTTAACTACAAAAAATGGATTAAGAATATTTTTTTTTCCATATACTAAAGATTTTCCATTATGATCAGAAACATTTCCACCAGCTCCTTCAACAATCGCGTGTGCTGCAGCTGTATCCCATTCACAAGTAGGGGCCATTCTTGGATATAAATCTGCATTACCCTCAGCTACTTTTATGAATTTAAGGCTTGAACCTGCTTGAATTAGTTCTGTTTCTTTACCAAGATTCTTAATAAAATCAATAGTTTCCTGATTCAAATGACTTTTACTTGCAACTACTCTTAAAACCTCTTTTTGATTTGTACATTTTATAGATTCATAATTAGCATCTGAGTAATGTTTCCTTGATCCAAATCCATAACCACCTTCATAAACAAGGCCCTTTGCAGGTATTCCTACAAAACCATATGTAACTTTATTTTTTTCTATTAATGCTAGATTACATGTAAATTCATTATTTCTTTTAATAAATTCTTTTGTTCCATCTAAAGGATCTATTAACCAAAAAGTATCATTTTTCTCAGGAACCTTTAATGAATCTTTATCCTCTTCACTTACGACAGGTAATTGTGGAGAAAAAAGAGATAAACCATCAATTAATATTTTATTAGCAGCCAAATCAGCCTTAGTTAAGGGACTATCGTCGTTTTTATAAGTTACACCAAAATCATATCTATCATATATGGACATTATTGCACTATTTGCTTTCCAAAGAAGATTAATAAGAAACTTTCTTTTCTCTTCGGATTTAAATATAAAATCTGCAACACTCATATTTTAAGTAAATTAAATTAATTAAACATTTTAGTTAAAAATAAAGAATTATTTCCAATTTTTAGATTAAAGATTAATAATATTGTGATTTTTATAAAAAGAACCTGACAACACTTCTATATGAAGAGTGAAGTCTAGCTTTGATTTATATGTTACAAAAATTTGTTTATCAATAACAGTTAATTTTGGAATATCATTATTCATGGAGTTTGTAATTGTATTTAATTCTTTTAATTTCTCTGAATAATATATTCCTATAATTGATACCTTTACAATCAAACCAAAAGGTACATATTTATTTAATTCAATTTTCTCATTACCATTTTCAGATGCCTTAAAATTATGTTTGACCACAAAATTTGTGCTCTGAGGAATTTCATATAATCCTTGAGAATTAGTAAATGTATTTTTTTCCATAGAGGATCCCCAGCATCTTTTATTATCTAAATTCCCATTTTTGGTATCCACTTGAAATGGCTTAATAACTCTCTCTAAACCTGAATCAGGATTAAATGTTTTTTCCTCTGAACTTGGATCCAGATTAGCATCTTGATTATAAAAAATATTTGAATTTATAATTACATTGGCAAAAGAAGAATTATTGTTTTCGGCTAATACATAAATATGATTAAATTCTTTATTAATAGGATGGTTATACCCTCTATAAAAAATATTATCTGTAACATGAACATAATTTCTATCTGCCATTTCAACATTTGAAGTCTTTATTAATAACCTCCCATTATCAATGTAATTATTGTGAATCAAACATGCTCCTCTTGTGTTTTTATTAACAACTATACAATCAAAAATTTCTCTATCTTTTGTTCCACCTGCAGTAATGTGATTCCCCTGAATTCTATTAGCTCTCATATTGGATAAGATGCCGACCTTACAGAGATGAATATTACAGTCAGCTATTACATTATCAGCTTGTCCAAGAAATATACCAGTAGAATTGCGACTAACTGCTTCGTCGAACTTTGGCAGATAACCTTTTTTCTCCCCATAACCATCTCCAAACTCATATTCCATAATATTGCTATCTAAAATTTCTAATTCATGGTTATTTCCATTTTCTTTAGAACATTTAGGCGAATAAATTCCATATTCAGTCTGATGCAAAACAAATTGTCTAACAATTTTTACTCTTAGAAATTTTGATATTGAAATCCCAGAGCAAATTTTCATGCAATCAATATAAACATCTTTCAATAAAATATTTTTTACCTTATATAAATTAAGAGCAAATTTATCAGTAAATTTTGGTACGTTGAGATTTAAATTAGATTCTTGTGTAAATTTCTCCGAAATATTTATTCTAAAATTCGAAATAATAACATTATTCATTTTATGTATATATATGGGACGATTAATTTGAAAAGTTTGTCCCTTTAAATCAAGCACCCTAAATCCTTCATTTGAGGGTGTGAAGGCACCACCATTATTTTGTCTAAATTTATTTATTATTTCTTGTAATTCCAATTTTTAAAATATTTTAGATGTTTAAATTTTGATTTTATATTTTAATTTAAACACTTTATAGCAACTTTCAAAATTATTAATAAAAATTGAATAAAAAATTAAATTTTAAAATAAAGTTATCACTCTACTTTCTGAAAACATAAATATTTTTTTAAATTATTAAAAGACTTTTATAGATATTTGCTTCTTCTATATTTAATTTATAAAAAAATTAAAACTTTAAAAAAATTTTTATTTGCTAGTTTCCAACTTTTTTATTTTAAATAGGATAAACTATCTTTCCATAAAATACTTGATTTCTCAGGATATAAAGAACTTATGTAATCATAAGTATCTTTGTAAAAATTTATTATTTCAGATTTAACTTCACTAGGGAGGGGATTTAATTTAGGACTTATATTTGAAGGAGTATCGAAATCCATAGATAGGTCTTTCAAATTAGAAAATTTAATGAATCTGTCGCGGAACCCATCGTTGAACATGTCTTCAAAAAAATCAATAAAAACTTCTTCTTTTTTAAAGACTTTCAATAACTTAGGAATAATAATTTCATACCGAGTTCTTTTTCTAAATTTTTCTTGCTTAGATGATTTTCTTAATTCTTGAATAATTTTTTCTTCTTTAAAATTATCAGCTATCAAATTAGGATTTTCCTTAATTTTTGAATCTCTTTCTTTGCTAGTCATTGATGGGAAAAAACTTCTTTTTAAATTAAAACGAAATTGAGATAAAACTCTTTTATATGGATCCCTTATTAAAAAAACAATTTTTTTCTCAAAATTTTTCTTTTCTAAATTGTCTCGAATAAACTCAAATTTACTTTCCTCTAAATCACAATAAATAGGAGTAATTTCTCCAACATGTGAAATTTCATTAGGTGAAGCTAATTTTGCAAAATATTCAAAATATTTCTCATGATCTTCTCTTAAAGATTTTATTACTTTAGCAGCTCTAACTCGCCTTTCTTCAAGCTTATTTGGGTTTTTAGGCTCGTATCCACTAAAAACACGCATTTCTTTTTTAACACCCATTTGGAAATTAGGATGATTTTTTATTTGTTTAAAAAGCCAAGTTGTTCCTGCTTTTTGAGCTCCTACTCCTAATATAAAAGTCTTCATCTATAAATTTTTTTTTTAAGATAACATGTCAAGGTTAATTTTTACAATTTTTTTATTACTTGAAATGTTTGATTATTGTAGGATTATTAATTTATCCAAGAATTTTTTTTTAATTATATGGTTTTACCTTATAGTATTATTGTTTGTAGATGAAAGATGGACTCAGGTGATAAATTGACCAAAAAAATTTCTGTAGGTAGTAATAAAGAAATAGATAATGTCTTAATACTCTCGATAGAAGATCTAAATGATTGGATTGAACCACTTAAAGGACACCCAAATACAGTTACACCAAACCTAAATAGACTGTCTAAGATTTCTGCAAATTTCCAAAATGCATTTGCCCCCGTTCCAGCATGTTCTCCTTCAAGATCTGCCACACTTTTTTCAAAGGATCCTATCTCAACTGGTATTTTTACTAATAATGAAAAATGGTACGATTTTCATGGGAAAAATTCTTCGGATTCCATTTTTGGAGAATTGAAAAAAGCTGGATTTAAATGTTTTGGAGCTGGGAAAGTATTTCATGGGGAATATCCAAAAAAAGATTTTGAAGAATTTTTGATCTCTAAAGAAGTAAAATATGCACCTGTTTCAGATACATGTAAAAGTTATGGGGGAGGAAAATTTGATTTCGGAGTAATTCCTTCTGATCACAAAACAGCTGATGATAATACAGTAGAATTTATTTTAAAAAAAATAAATGAAGATAGTCAAAAGAATGTCTGGGCTTGTGGAATATTTAAACCTCATTTACCGTTTTTAGCGAGAAAAGAATTTTTCGACTCAATTGATGAAGATGTAAGTTTGCCTCTGGGAATGCTTTCTAAGTTGAAAGACTTTGATCCCTTTGATAAAAATGAAAAAAAAAATATTGCCAAGATTGCCGGTAATGCTTTTTGGAAAGGCAAAAGCGAAGGGAGAAAATTAAATAAATTTAATGAATATAAAGATTTTGTCAGAGCTTATTTAGCATGCATTAATTATGCAGATCACTTAGTTGGGAAAATATTAGATAGACTTGAGGAATGTAAACAAATTGAAAAAACACTTATAGTTTTATGGTCTGATCATGGGTGGCAACTTGGAGAAAAGCTTAATTTTAAAAAATTTACATTATGGGAAAGATCTTTAAGGGTCCCTTTAATGATTAGCGGTCCATCCATACCATTATGTGATATTAATACTCCAATATCTAATATTGACATAGCACCCACTATTTTAGACTTACTAAATATTGAAATACCTTCAAGATTTCATGGAAAATCATTTAAAAAAGAATTAAAAAAAGAAATCGATAAAAGTACAAGAAAATTTGTAGTTTCACTCTGGACTCTTGGAGGGAAGAAAAGGCGATACCGTGATAATATAAAAGGGGTTTCAGTTAGAACAAGAAATTTTAGATACATACTTTATTCTACTTTTGAAGAAGAACTTTATAAGCATCCTGAAGATAAATACGAGCACAAAAATTTGATTGATAACAAAAAACTCAGAAACAACGAAGAAGTAAAATTCCTAAGAAAAATATCTCATGAGAGAATGCAAAAATTTATAATTAAGACTTATAAGTAGTTTTTAAAATAAATTTATCTTAAATTTTACTTAATAAGTATGAAGTCTTTAAAATAATAAACTGCTTTTAAAATTGCTATTCTTTATAAATACATGACATCAACCATATACTCAGCTAAAGAACTCTAAACAAATTGCATATATATATATCCTTATCAATAGCTTCAAAATTAAATTATTATACCTTATTAAATTAAATATATTTTGTATTTTTTAAAATAGAAAATCTACTAAGTAAATGAAATTTTTTTAATTTTCTTATTTAATTTTTTACATACCTACAAATATCTTAAAAAAATTTTTACTTCACAAAAATACCTAATATTTTGATATTTAATATTATTATTATTAGTAGTCTATAATTAATAAAAATTTTAATAGGATGCTAATTTTTGTTAATGCAGGTTTAATAGTTTATTCAGTACCAAAAACAGGAACTACTAGTATAGATTCTGCAATCGGGAGTAAAGCTGAAATAAGACTAAGAGGTACAAAGGCAAGAGGTTTAAAGCATATAAGTGCAAGAAGATTTATTAAATGGGATAAAGCTTTAAAAAAAGAATTCCCCAATCAAAAATTCGTTAGTTGTTGTGTTATGAGAGAACCTATTGATTGGCTCGCATCGTGGTTTCGTTACAGAACTAGAGATGAAATTAAAAAAACTAAAAGATATACTGGTGATATGAGTTTTGATGATTACTTACTTAAGTTGTGCGATAAAAATGAAGTGGGAAAGAGAAATGAAATTTCCTTAAATGGGCAAAGTAAATTTTTAATAAGTAAAAATAGAATTGGAATTGATAGAATTTTTCCTTATGAAAAAATTGATAATTTTATTAATTTTTTATCTGAAAGATTGAATAGAACAATTGAATTGCCAAAGCAAAACATCTCACCTGAATTATCAAAATCAAAATTGGAAATATCTAGCGAAACTTTAGAAAGAATTAAGCCTTTTATTTCTCTAGATATAAATATCTACAATCAAATTTTAAAAATGGAATCTTATGATTCAAGTAAAGAAAATCACAAATCTATCTTGAATAGGGTTATAAACCAATCCTGATTAAATGCTAAGGTATAAATCATTAGAAATATAAGGCTTGAATTCTATCATTAGTAAAATATTTGTGAATACTATTTAAAAAAATTCTTATAAATATTATTTATAGTCTAAGATTTATTTTTTTAATTATAAATTTTTAAAAACCATCAACCCTTTATAATTCATTTTATATTAGAAAATTCCAACACTGATTATACTTTATTTAAAAAATGAATAGAATACTTATTACTGGTGGTAGTGGTTTTATAGGATCTCACACTTGCTTACATCTACTTTCAGAAGGATATGATATCTTTGTTATTGATTCGTTGGTAAATAGTTCAGAAAAGTCGATTAATCAAATTAAAAAATTTTTTAAAGAAGAAAAAAATAAAGTATTAAATAATTTAAGATTTTTCAAAGGCGATTTGAAGGATAAAGATTTTATTAATAATGTTTTTAAAGTTGCTCAGAAAGAAAATAATCCTATAAAGGGGGTAATACACTTCGCTGGTCTAAAAGCAGTTGGAGAATCTGTTTCTCAGCCACTTTTATATTGGGATAATAATGTTATTGGCTCTTATAACTTAATTAAAAGTATGTCGGAAAATGATTGCCGAACTATTGTTTTTAGTAGTAGTGCTACGGTTTATGGGAGTTCATCAATAGATTTACTTAGAGAAGATTCAACTTTGGCTCCTACGAATCCTTATGGTACAACAAAACTCTCTGTAGAAAATTTATTAAAAGATATTAATCAAAGTAAAAATAAAAATTGGAGAATAGCAATTTTAAGATATTTTAATCCTATTGGGGCTCACAAATCCGGCTTAATTGGAGAAAACCCTCTGCAAAAGCCAAATAACATTTTTCCGATAATTATTAACTCAGCTTTCACAAAAGAAAAATTAAAAGTTTTTGGAAATGATTGGCCTACCGAAGATGGAACATGTATAAGAGACTATATTCATGTAATGGACTTAGCAGAAGGACATCTAAAGTCATTAAATTATCTTATTGAAAACGATCCCCAATTATTGACTCTTAATATTGGGAAGGGTAGAGGAATTAGCGTAATTGAGCTTATAAAAACCTTTGAAAATGTTAATAATATATCCGTTCCCTTCGAATTCGACAAAAGAAGAGAAGGTGATGTTTGTAAGCTTGTAGCAGATAACAGCAAATTAAAATCAATACTTAATTGGTCTCCTACTAAATCACTCGAAGAAATGTGTAAAGATGGATGGAAATGGAAAAATCTAAATCCAAAAGGATATTCTGAACATAATTAACATTAATAAGAAAATTGAAGAAGTGACAAAACTTTGTAAATCTTATGCGAAGGATTTTAAATCTTTATGACGTTATAATTATGAAAACATTTTAGATTGATATGAGAATCAAAAAAATTCTTTTTTTAATTGCATCTTTAGGATTACTATCCGCTACAAGCAAACCAATATTTGCTGATGAAATTTTAATTGCCCATGCCGAAGTCAAAAAAATAGTAAATGTTAAATATAAACCTACAGGAACAACAAAAGTTGTTAAAGAGAAGGTTTTACCAAACGGCAAAGTAAAGAAAGTAATTTCTTATGTAAAACTTTGCAAAAGAGTGAGAATAGTAAAAGCTATGGATGGAACCTTGCTCAAGAGAAGAGTGAAAAGAAAAGTAGTTTGTCCAGATGTTTCACTTTATAATCAAAAAAAAATATTTAGTAATCATAAATCTGCAGTAAAAGGTGTAAGTCACAAGCATTATTCTCCATCGCCAAAAATAGTTCGACCCATGGAACCATCGCCAAGAATAGTTCAACCTATTGAACCCCCACCAGGTGATGATAATAGCTGCAAAGAAGGAAGTATAATAGGAGGTTTGTTAGGTGCAGGTATAACCATGTCTGCTACAAGGGGTAAAGACAGATGGTGGGCTGTACCCGCAGGAGGTACTGCAGGCGCCCTGATTGGATGTCAAATTGATGGCGGCTAATTTTTTTATTTAATAATAATTAAATGATTACTTTTACAGTGATTTATGATTTGTTTAAAAGTGATTTTCCAAAAGAATTGTTAAAATAATTAAAAATAAAGTTTCAAAAATTTATATTTTAGAATTCTATATTATTATTTTGGATAACTAATCAGTAGGTTGATTTATGTCCATCTTTTTCCGCAAATCTTTAGCAGCTTTAACATTATCTTCTTTAGTTTTTTCGCCAACAGCTTACCTCTCAGCTAAACAGAAAAATCAAGGTGTTGGATTCGAAGTTGTTGATTCTGAAGAATTAACCGAACTTACAGCACCAACTAATCTGCCACCTATTTACCCAATGCCTTTTCTCCCAGAGGGACAACTTAGGTTAGATAGTTCATTAACATCAACATCAAGTTTTAAAGGTAGAAGTTGGGCTTCCCCAGAAGGCACTCCAGAACTAGGGAGTTTATCTAGTCTCAGTAATATAGAACCATTAAGATATGGTACTTCTAAATACCCTCATACTACTCAATTAGTAAGGGGTTACAAGCCTGCCAAGAAGAATACATCAAAAGATTCAATTACAACTACTTCTCCCTACAACAGAGCGGGAAAACTATATATTCAACAAACTTCAGGTAGCGGAATGGGTAGATGCTCTGCGTCTATGATAGGAAGGGGATTAGTCCTTACAGCTGCACACTGTTTATTTACATATGGAGAAGCTCCAAATTATAAAAGAGGAACTAGTGTTATACCATATAGAACGTATTATGTTCCTTCTGCAAACAAAACAACCAGTACAGCATCATTAGCGGCTGTGGGTGCCACAGGTCCTTACGGAGCATGGCAGGTGGATGGGTATGTTTTCCCTGTATGTTATGTAAAAGGGAATTGTACCGGTGGTTGGACCTCTAATGATATAGCCCTAATAAGACTTAAAAAAAGAAAAAATAGTAGACCCCTACCTTGGAATAATGGTATTGGCTATTTTGGTTATGGATCGGGTAATTATGGTTTCGTTTCTAACGGACTTTTTGGAAGTATAAAATCAAACCAAATTACCCAATTAGGGTATCCAGCTGCTATTGGTGATTCTACATCTAACTACGGTGGAGCAATGATTAGAACTGACTCTCTTGCTAGAGAATATACAGCCGGGACCTTAAACAGAAACGTGTGGGGATCAATGCAAAGTCCTGGTGCTTCTGGAGGCCCAGCTATTGTTAATTTTGGCATGAACCCAAAAGTAAGGTGGCAAGCTACTTATGGTAATGCGAGATCTGCCAATATCCTTGTTGGAACCCTCAGTTTTGGTTATGCCAATGGCTCAAGCGCTTTCGCTCCCCATGTACTTGGGGCAAGTATATTTGGGAAAACCCCTAATTTTCCAAAAAGTCAATACAAAGACTCAACTGGCAAAAAATGGGGAGCAGGCAACATAGGAGCATTGATGGATACTGCATGTTCTAAGGATCATGCGAATTGGAAGGCAGGTGGATATTGCCAATCATCTAGTTAAAATGATAACTGTAAAAATCTACTTCTATTTATAACTAAGAACAGCGTTAATAATCTTACTTGCACTAAAAGTAAGACAAGATAAATAGTTTAATACTATATTGGTTAGAATTAATTTATTTTAAAGTTATTACAGCTGTTCTATTATATTTTTTAAAACAATACATTAGATTATATGGATTAATTTAAAGGCTGCTTATCTAAAATTAAAAAATTTAAATACTATCTACCATAGAGGTCTTCAAACCTAACAATATCGTCTTCTCCAATATAAGATCCACTCTGAACTTCAATAAGTTCTAGAGGAATCTTACCAATATTTGATAATCTATGCTTAGAACCTTGAGGTATATAGGTACTTTCATTTTCACTTAAGATTAGTGTTTTGCCATCAATTTCTACTTCTGCAGTACCTTTAACAACTACCCAATGCTCAGCTCTTTGATGATGCATCTGAAGAGATAACTTTGCTCCTGGATTCACATGTATAATTTTCACCTGCCATCTTTCATCATCTAGAATAGATATGTAGAAACCCCACGGCCGAAATCCCTTTTTATGTGAAATAGCCTGTTTTATATTTCTAATTTGTAATTCGCTCACTATATCTTTTATATTTTCAGATTGATTTTTGTTAGCGACTAAAGTTGCATCATCAGTATCGATGATTACCAAGTCTTTGATTCCTAGAGTTACCAAAAGCTTGTTCTCACAATGTAAATAACAATTTTCTGTATTATGGTTAAATACATTTCCTTTCTCAACATTTCCATTAATATCTTTTCTTGAATTTTCCCAAACTGATTTCCAACTTCCAATATCACTCCATTGCGTGTCTAGAGGAAGAACTATTCCTTTACTAGTTTTCTCCATAACAGCGATATCAATAGAAATGTTTGGACAAAATTCAAATGATTCTTCATCAAGTCTTTGGAAATCTAGATCCATGACACTATTGTCAAAAGTTTTTTTGCATACTGCATAAATATCTGGATTTAAATGCTTTATTTCGTTAATTATTGTTTTTGCTTTGAATAAGAAGATCCCACTATTCCATGTAAAACATTTATCTTTTATAAGTTCTTTTGCTGTTTCAAGATTAGGTTTTTCTATAAATTTTGAAATATTGATCCCTTCAACATTTTCTAAATTGAATGGTTTTTCTGATTTTATATAGCCATAACCTATTTCAGGTGATTTTGGGATTACCCCAAATGTTACTAATTTGTCTTTTTCAGAGTATGAAATTCCAATTTCTATTAAATCTCTAAGTTTTTTATCATTATTAATTTGATGATCAGCAGAAAGTATTAATAAGTGTGGATTATCCTCAATCTCCAAAGACTTAAATGCAGCTAAAAGGATTGCTGGAGCAGTGTTCCTTCCAAACGGTTCTAGAAGAATAGAATTAGGATTTATCATTATCTCTCGCATTTGTTCCGCTACTAAAAATCTATGCTCTCTATTGCAAATTAATATTGGTTCTATTAAGTTCTCTATACCTTCAAGCCTCTTTTGAGTATTTTGAAGTAAAGATTTCTCATTTAAGCTACTTATAGATAAAAATTGTTTAGGAAAACTTTTCCTAGATAATGGCCATAGTCTGGTACCTATTCCCCCGCACAATATTACTGGAATAATTTTAGATTGATTTTTTTTTTTATCTTTCATAAATCCATTATTTAAGCTTATTGCCTCAGTTTATTTTTATTTTTTAAATATTTATAGTTTGAAATAGTTAGATTTAAACCTTCTTCAAAACTTTTTAAAATTATTAATTAATTATTGTATCCAAGAATTTGTTTTGCCAATATTGATCAATCAGATATTTACTCAAAGTTTGTACTTTTTGATTTTTCTATAAGATTCATCATAATTATTAATTCATCTTTATTAAATTTTTTGAGAATTAAAACAAAAACTCATTAATTAACATTCATCTATTCATAAATAAGAAATTTATAATAAAATTTACTCGAAATCTTAATTTCTCCTTACTGTGCCCACTCCTACTCTCCAAAAACTAAGCCCTGAACTTTTTACTCTTTCTTCATCTACTATTAATCTTGAATCAAATACCCAGCCTGGAGATCTCATTTTTTTTGATACTTTTTCCCATTCTATTTTAGAGTAAATTTCCCATTCTGTTAAAACAATAACTGCATCTAAATTTTCAAAAAAATCATTTTCCAAAAGTGAATTTTCCCATTTTTTATATTTATATTTTTTAACTAATACTTCATTTTTTTTTAAATCTTCAATTGGTGGTGTGCCCAAATCTAAATCTATTTGTTCCTTCGAAACTTTGGGATCATGAATTTTCAAATACGCGCCTTCGTTTAATAAGTTCTTACATATTTGAACGGCTGGTGACTCCCTAGTATCGTTAGTATTTGCCTTGAAAGAAAAACCTAGAATACCAATTTTTTTTTCAGTTAAGGTTCCAAATAGTTTTTCCAAAATTATATTAGTAAGTCTGTTTTGATTCCAACTATTAAGATGAACAACACTTTCCCAAAAATCAGCTACTTGAGGCAGGCCAAAATGGTTTGCTAAATAAACAAGATTTAATATATCTTTTTTAAAGCAACTGCCTCCAAACCCTGGCCCAACATTTAGGAATTTACTTCCAATTCGACTATCTTTACCAATTGCGCGTGAGACCTCCCTAACATCAGCACCAGTAACTTCACATAGAGCACTAATTGAATTAATAGAACTAACCCTTTGAGCAAGAAACGCATTAGCAGTTAATTTCGCTAACTCACTACTCCATAAATTGGTATGAATAATTTTGTCTTCATTTACCCATTTTTTATATAGATCATGAAGAGCATTGATTGCATTTTCATTAGAACCTCCAATTAAAACCCTATCAGGATTTTCAAGGTCATTAATAGCTGTTCCTTCTGCTAAAAATTCTGGATTAGATAAAATATCAAATGTATTTTTGTTTTTAGAATTTAAAGATGATTGTGAAGACTCAAGAATAGCTTTTATTACTTCACCAGTTCTTACAGGTAAAGTGCTTTTTTCAACAACAATAGTGTGTCCTTTTGCATATTCTGAGATTTGCCTAGCACAAGATTCTACCCACTTTAAATCACTTGCTTGACCTGCACCAATACCACTAGTTTTCGTAGGGGTATTAACAGAAATAAAAATCATATCTGCTTCAGATATACACTTATGAACTTCGGTAGAAAAAGTCAAATTCTTTCCGCGACGTCTTTTTACAATTTCATCTAAGCCAGGCTCAAAAATGGGAAGCTTTGATAAATCCTTGCTATTCCAAGCTGCAATTCTATCCGGATTAACATCAACAACATTAAAAGAAATATCTTTACATTTATCGGCAAAAACGGACATAGTTGGTCCTCCGACATACCCTGCACCGATACAACAAACTTTTTTTATCAATGTACATAAATTAATATAGTAAACTTTATCACCTTATTAGCTATATATAAATTTTCTAAAAAAAATTTAGAATTTTTGACTATTAATTATTAATGTTTTACGCAATAAATGGTTTTATAATCTTTTGCTTTTTTTCATTAAAAATCATCAATAATACTTAAAGTCACATAATCATTTATTTTATTTACATCAACGATATTCCTTGATGTCAGCACGGGAGGAATAAAAACACAAGCAATAATTAATGATGCAAAAGTTAGTCCATATACATTTGGCTTTAAAACAAAACTTTTTAGACTTTTACATAAAACATATGTGTTAAATCGTCTTGATTCTTGTTTATAAGAGAGTGCATTCTCAATCATTTGATCAAGACGTTCCTTTTTTAGTTTAGACATAAAATAATTCCTCCAATAAATCCTTTGACAAAATAGTTTTTAACTTCTTGCGAGCCCGAATAATTAGGCTTTCAGTAGCCTTTTCGGTTTTGTTTAAAATATTAGAAACTTCCTTCTGTTTATAACCACAAAAATAATGTAGCAAAATAGCTTCTTTTTGATGTTTAGGAAGTTTTTGAATATTATTTAAAAGCATTTTTCTTAATTCATTATTATTGTATTTGTTATTTGTTATTTCTAGATTGGAATAGTTATCTTTAAATTCCTCAGAACTTTTGTATCTTCTAATGAAATCCATGCAAGTTGAAAAAACGATCTTATAAACATATCCTTCAACACTTCCTTTATTTACCCACCGAGGAGCTGATTGCCAAAGTTTAATTAAAGAAATTTGTACAACATCATCTGCATCGTCAAAATGAGATGAACCTAAAAGTTTAATTGCCGTTGAATGCATTTTGCAACCCAAAGCCTTAGCGATGAATCGGAACGATTTTTTATCCCCCTCTGCAATTTTACACATGTGGGAACTTAAATCCATGGACTTTCCTTAAAATTCTAGATTCTCTAATTTATATAACTTTTTTTTAGTTTTGTATATCTTTTTTTGCATTTCCTTCTTAAAGGAGCGTAATTCTTTTTTTGATAATTTACTATCACCGTCCTTATCAAACTTCAAAAATATCTTGTCTATTCGATTACGGTGAGCCTCAATCATTTCGTCTTTTGAGAGAAGTCCATCATCATTAATGTCAATCCTTTCAAAACGTTTGCGCATTTTGCCAAAATTATCTTTCTCATAGGTAGGATTCGAATAAGAAGGCAATGCAATAAAGAATGTCAATGCCAAAATTAAAAATGAAAAGTTTTTCATAAAAACATTTAATATCTATAAATAATTAACGCAGAAATTTATAAAATCCTTCGCAAAATAAAAAACTTATAAGTGCATTTTTGGGTGCAGAATTGCATAAACAACCTTGGACAAGTATCTACAAAAGTTATATTATTACTAACGCCGTCTGAAAACTGTTGGGATGACTGAAGAAATTTAGTGTAGCCAAGGGGATTTGAACCAACGACCCCCTGCATGTCATGAAGTAGCCAAAAGCCTTGATATGAATGATTATAAATAGGTTTTGAGTACTAATATTACAAACTGTGGCGCGCAACTGAGCGCTTTTTTGATTAATTAAATATTTACATCTCATTTTTTTGAAATACTACGAATTCACTATATACATCACCTCCACAGGCATTAGCAGCAATAGAATAAACAATTTTACTGTTATTTTTTTTGGCCAATTTGTATAGATTTGCCTTTGGTAGAATATGCATCTCCATACTTTTACCAGACTCTTCACTATTTAAATAATCTAAAATATCAAAATTATAATTAGCCTTAGTTATAGGTATATGTAAAATTGCTATACCAAAAGGGGATAAAATATCTAAAAGTTTTTCAACTATTTTTTCAATAATTGGAGGTGTATTATGCTGTAAAACAATAAATGAGTGAATAATATCTTGTTTATAAGGCAAGTTATTTAATTCGGAAAATGACGAAATAAGAAAAGAAGAATAATTATTAAATTGGCTATGATTCTTAATGTTTTTTTCTGCTTCCTCAAGATGAGAATAACTAAAATCTACAAAATTAACTTTTTTTATATTCGAAGGTAAATTTACTAATGTTCTTCCAACTCCACAACCAAAATCAAGAAAGTTATTACAGTTATTTAAATCATAATCAATAAATTTGCAGATTTTTCTAATTTGGTTAACTGTACTTTTTCCTGTAGCAAGAAATTTCTTAATTTCACTCGAACTTAAATCCTTTTTGTATTTTTTATTTGTAAGAACACTCCAATAAATATTTTTTGTTTCTGAAGCTGAATTTCTCCAATAAAATGCTGTTTTTTCAAATAATAAAGAAAGCTGTTTTTCACTTATTGAATTAAATTTAAATAATTTTGACTTCTCTAAATTTATAATTTTTATAAATCTTTCTGCATATAAAAAATTTATCAAAACATTCTTATAATCCTTTATTCGTGACTTTTTTAAAAAATTAAGATATTTATCTAAATCTTCTTGATTAGGATTTCTATATAAAAAAAACTTATAAAGAAAACGCAAAAAATTTAATTTAAGATTCTTCTTAAATTTAGCTTTAAGATTAAACTTCTTTTTTAAATTTAAAAACATGGTATTCAACATTTATATTAATTCTTATGAATTTTTTTAATTATTAAATAAAATATTCAACAAAGCGTTTTCAAGAAATCTATCTTTTTTAATATTGTTAATATTTAAGCTTAGCAATATTATTTCTGATAATGAAGATGCAATTAAATACGATAGTATATAATTTTTTGAATCAGTAGCAAATTTATTAGTATTTAAAAGTGGTTTATATTTTTTGTTGAATAAAATAAAAAAAGATAAATTATTATTTCTATTTTTTTCTTTATCACGTAACAAAAAAATATTATAACCTAGGTTTTCATTCGTTTTTCCTATTGCAAATTTTATAGTGTAGATTTTTTCTTTTAAGTTAAATTTAAGTAGTCTATTAGAAATAATAAATTCCTTTGATAAATCTTTTTCATACAATTCATTAATAAAATATTTTTTTGATTTTAAGAAAAATAGTTTTTTTCTTAAAGAAATTTTGTCTATTAAATTCTGAATAGTATTGTTTAACTTATTTATTAGCTCATTTAAATCATTTAAAAGATTTTGAAGTGACTCGGTATCAAATTCTTTTAGTCTATAATTTATAGCCTGACTTAAAATTGGAAAGTCTTCTTTAATCATTTCATCTTTTAATTTTTGGATGAACTCATCTTCAAAGCTTCCAAAGTTGAAGTCATCTTTAGTATGAGATACATCAAACCCTGTGATATTTAATTCTCCATATATTCTTTGATATTGGATGGAATTTGGAAGGCCAAATATTTCTTTTGGTTTATAAAGATTTTTATAATTTCCAAGAATTAATCTTTTTCTTCTAAAAAGGCTTAGCCCAGATTCTTCTACAGATCCTTTTTTTCTTAATGCAACAAATCCACTAATTAAGGCATTATTAGTTAGCTGAAAACTAACATTCTTTTTCCATAGAATTTTACTATTATTTAATTTAATAGAATTTTTAAAATAATAATCTTCTAGAAATTCAGGATCTTTAAAACTTAATTTTTCATTATTAAAGTTTACCTCTAAAGTTTCTTCCCTAATAAAATGTCTATATATAGACTCTAAATTTCTTTTTATTTTAATCAATTGATTTTTGTTTATCTTGTTATAGATGTCTATTAATTCTATTGATGTATAACCTTTTTTATTTAGTGATTCTGAAACTAAGCATTTAACGTTTCCATTTGAATTTATAATCTTACCTAAATCAAAAATATATTCAAATTCTAAATTAGATTCATAAGGTTGCGTTTTAACTTTCCATTTAGGTGCAAACCAAATTGCAGCAGATTTCATTCCAACTCCAAATTCTGAAAGACCTTTATTGTTTGAAGGGGGTATACCCGCTGTAAAAGCTCTTGAATGTTCACTTTCAGAAATACCAAAAGCGTTATCTGTAATAATAATTTTTCTGTCTTCATATTTAATATTCACTATGCACTTATCCCTTTTCAAGACAGATAGATTTTTTTTATTTATAAAACTTTGAAGACTATTATCAATAAATTCCGATATCGCAAACCAAGGCGAGTATTTAAGATATTTAAAAACTCTGTAAATCCCCATTTCGGGTTTTATATTTATTTCTTTCATAAAGTAATCTTGTAATACTATAAATATAAGTTTTTATATAAAGAAAACTTACCTAAATTTTTTATAAAAATAAGTTATTTGAATAAGATTTCTTATTCTTACTATATATTTAATTTTCTCAATTTGGATTTGATTCTATTACTAGATTTCGTAATAGATATAAATATTGACTCTTAAACTTTAATTTCATAGCAAGTTTTTGGCATTAGTTAACTTTAATTAAAAATCCCATTAAGAGAATTATTGCAAAATTTATCTATTTTTAGATGCAAAGCTTACATTAGTCAAATAATTAGATTTATGAGAATCCCTTTAATCTATTGGTATCAAAAATAAGACTAAATGTAACCAAGGGGATTTGAACCCCTGCTCCCTGCATGCGATGAAGTAGCCAAAATCCCTGCAAATAGAAGCAATTAAAGGGTTTATGACAGTATTTAAACATATCTGAGAACAAACCTAAGAGCAGAATTTTCCAAGCATATTGAAAGTATTAAATCTAGAGGTATAAAAAGTTTTTAGTTTTTTTTTAATGATACTTTTCATAAAAATAGGGACTTTCCTGAACCCCTCTAAATTACTAGATTTCAGTTATGGCAAAGAAATAAATAGTACTAAATATTATAAATAGGGTATATATGATAGGTATAAATTATTATCTTATAATTTAAATAATCTAATTTTTAAACACTTTTTTAAAGGTATTTATGTGATGAGCAATTTCCTTTCTTTCCAATAAACTTTTTCTTGAAATCCGTTTCATTAAATGGTAAGAAAATCATGCTTTATTCATAAATATCAGATCACAATTTTGGTTATGTGTGTGGGAGCTCTTCTTATTTTCGTTCCCCTAATTAAAATTTATTAAATTGTAAATTTTGTACCTCATTCACTGATTTTTTGAGTTTATGATAATTAATCTATTAAAAGATTTAATTATAGAAAATATTAACGTGAATCCATATTCAGAACTACCTTCAAGTGCTTTTTGGAAGTCCGGAGTGACGCAGGAAAATCCTTATGTTATTAAAAGTATTTATAAGAAAAAGTTTGACATAAAACCTAATACTAAAATTGCAACGGCTGGGTCTTGTTTTGCCCAGCATATTTCAAGACATCTTAAAAAGAATGGTTATGAAGTAATTGATGAAGAACTAGCGCCACCTGGACTACCTGATGACTTACATCAAAAATATGGTTTTTCTATGTACAGTGCAAGATATGGAAATATTTATACAGTTAAGCAATTACTTCAACTTGCACAAGAAGTTGCAGGTGAAAGAAAACCAGAAAATTATATTTGGAAAAAAAATGGAAAATATTTTGATGCTCTAAGACCTGCTGTTGAACCTGAAGGTCATGATTCAGAACAAGAGGTTATTGAACATCGTAATTTTCATATTGAAAAAGTAAAAAATGTCTTTACTAAAATGAATTTATTAATATTCACATTAGGGCTTACAGAAATGTGGGTCCATAAAGAATCTGGAACGGTATATCCAACAGCACCAGGAACTATCTGTGGAGAATTTGATGACAGTATTTATGAATTCAAAAATGCATCTTTTAAAGAAATAATTAAAGATTTTAAAGATTTTCAAGCTACTTTAAGAAGATTAAGATCTAATAAATCATTTAAAACTATCCTGACAGTTTCTCCCGTACCGTTAACAGCAACTGCAAGTGGAAAACACGTTTTAGTCTCTACAGTTCATTCAAAATCAATTCTTAGAGCAGTTGCTGGTCAATTAAGTACAAACAAAGAGTATATTGATTATTTTCCTTCTTATGAAATCGTAAATAATCCAAGATTACACTCAACAACGTTTAAGGAGAATTTGAGATCTGTTAGAGATGAGACAGTGGAAATGGTTATGAAGCATTTTTCAAGTGAACATCCACCAATTAAAAAACGAGAGAAAATTAACCCAAAAATAGTAAATGAGAATTTAAAAAGTGAAGAAAATATTCAATGTGAAGAAGCTTTATTAGAGGCATTTGGTAAGTGAAAAAGATATTAATGTTTGGATCAAGTCACAGCAGTTGTTTTTGCGATGAAGAAATATCAATTGTTGCAGGTAAGGGTGGGTCTTTATATGAAAACTTAACTTTTTCTCAAAATGGAACTTTCTCAATCAATAATAAAAGTGATAATTTCAATAAAAATCTTTTTAAAAATTCATTAGGAAATGCATCTAATTGCACTTCAGATTATGATTATTTCTTAATTAATATAGCTTTAACACTAGATTTATTAGATTGGATTCAACCTAATACTAATAACTCACCCAATGAAATTAAATATATTTCAGATCAGTTATTTTTAGATATAGTTCATACAAAATTTTCGGAAAAGAATTTTATAATTAATCAAAATTTCCAAAAGAGACTTATCAATGCGGGTGTTGAAAAAGAACAAATATTTTTCATATCACGTCCTTTATTAACTCTGCCTAAATCAATAAAGATGATCCCTAACGACAGATCATTATCTGATAAAATTTCAAATATTTTAACTTTGCTTAAAAATGAAGTAGAGAAGAATTTAAATAGAGTTATTCTTCCATCAAATAATATGCTTACAAATGGTTTCTTTACAAAGCCAGAATTTTCTAAGAATGCAATTTTCTTGGGTAATTTTCGAAACAAAAATTCTGAAAGAAAAGAGGGGGCTTATTTAATTCATAAGAATAAATATTATGCGCGAAAAATTATGGAAATCTTTTTTGAGTTAAAAGAAAATTAAAAAAATTATGGCACTTTATGCTTTGCTTGAAATATTGCACCAATCCAATATATATTCTTTGTCCTGAAGGATAGCGATAAAAAATTTTAGTTACCACTTGATTGTTCTTTCCTTAGAAGGAAATTGACCACCCGAAGCAGAGAGTAGATTTGATTAATTTTCTGACGTTGGGCACTCACATTGCTGTTCCCATATGGAAAAATTAAAAACAATTCTAAGAGCATTTTAGAGAGCAGAATTGCATAAACAAGCTTGGACAAGTACGTACAAAAGTGATGTTATTACTAAACGCTGCCTAAAAAGTCTTGGTATGACTAAAAAAATTAAGTGGAGCCAAGGCGACTCGAACGCCCGACCCCCTGCATGCCATGCAGGTGCTCTACCAGCTGAGCTATGGCCCCAAATCTCAAAACGTAAGTCATATCAAGTAATCTAAAGATTTCTTTCGTAACTTCCGTAATTCCTATAGTACTTTAAAGCGTTTGATTATTGAAATCTGCGCCTTAAAATGCACCTAGAGTTTTACAAGTTGTAGCATGCTTTCTAAAGCTGTTCTATTGTTATTGCTTTGATTGCCTAAACTTCCGTAACTAGCGTTATACCCTTCTCCACCTAGATTTTCCCAGACTGCCTCTTTACCTTCTCCCTGAGTATCAGATTGCTATATTGTGCATTATTTTCGATCAAATAAACTATAGCCAAAAGTGGACATCCTATCTTCAAAATTTTTTATAAGTTTATTACTCATAATGTTTTTGCCTTCAGAGTCTTTGGCCCACTCTTCAAAATATTTTTCATTAATTCCAGTTTTTACTTCATAATGAATTTTAGATTTTGGTAATCCTAAGAAATTAAATATCTTATTAATCTCAATTTCTGGATTCGAAACAAAATCTTCGTATTTTAAAGAATAATGATTTTTTAAATGGAAAGTATCTTTATCTAAAATTTCGTAGCCTAATAAAGTATGGTCTAATAAAGAAGTGATATCAGTTTTGCTCCATTTTCTAGTTGCATAAGATACTGCCAAAGGGTTTCTGAAAAGTTTAATAAAAAAACTGTTTGGAAATAGTTTTTGCATAAATCTTGTTCTTACAATAGTGGGTGGACTTTTTTCTAAAAGAAAGTCCTTACTAATATCCCAATATTTTGACCATTGATTAAATAATTTGCCTGCAACGACGTCATTTGCAAGTATATTTCTCTCATTCATGTAAGAGCTTTTATTGAAAATATACTTTCCAGGACCACCATAACTAGAGTCTGGTTCAAATAAATTTTGGAGATGTTGACCTTCGTCTCGACGGACATTTGTTTTTTTAAAACCGCTAATACTTGGATGATCTCTAATTATTCTATGGAATAAAGAAGTTCCACTTCGATGATGACCAATAATAAATACAAATTTTTTATTAAGAGGATAAGTCACTAGTAAATAATAATTTAACTTCGCACACTAGTATACTTTTACTTCAATAGGAGCAGCAACTTCATCAATATCACTAAAATGTATAATAATAAAAAAAAAAAATTTTAATGCAAACATGAAAAGTAAAAAAAATATTTTATAATTTTCAAAATGTCAAAAAAAAATTTCCTTAAAGGTGTTGCAATTGTATTTAGATTTTGGTTTGGAGAAATACCCTATATAGATTCATTTTTAATGCACTATAAAAAATTGGGAGTTGTGGAATTTATAGGATTAACTAAAAGTAACAATGATATGAATCTACTAAAGGATATTTTTAAAAAAAATTCAAGGCTTGCAAGTTCAGCTTATTTAAAAGTAATAAATAAACCGGCAATCAATCCAGATGAATTACTCCATAAAATAACTATGAAAGAATTAAATATTAAAGAAAGATTTGTCTTGCATTTAGACTGTGATGAGTATTTAATTCAAAATGGATCTCAAAGATATCAAAAACCTATTTCTGAACTTTTAGACGAGAATGAAAATGACGGGATAGATTTATATTGGGCATTTGCTTGCTCAAGCTCGTTAAAAATCTCTAAATCTTTTGCAGTTGAATGGGCCAGGAAAAAACAGATGGGAAGGACTGATAAAATAACTAGCTTTGGTAGCCCGCATAAATTTCTCTACATAAACAGTAATAAATATTCAAATTCAAAAAATATATCCAAGACTCAAATATTAGATTCTAGATTATTTAATATTTATCTAGCCCATTTCATGGCGCGAAGTATCAATGATACATTAATAAGAATAATAGCTAGCGATTTTAATTACAAAAATAGAAAAATTAATTCAATAGATAGTTATCTTAAGGATCATGAGTTACCTACTAGACTAAAAGGAAACTGTTATTTTGATTTACTTGAAGGCAATATTAGGATAATTGATGCTGTACCACAAAAAAATTATAATTTTAATTCCGAGAAAAAAATACTTAATAAATATATTTCTAAAAATGATTTAATAAATTTAAAAGAACTTTATTTGGAATATTATTTTTTACTAAATAGATTTATAAATAAAAATCCAGATTTTGTCAAAAAAGGAAAAATGGGGATAAGGAATATTGAAAGAATGTTACCAAAGATGAGTGAATTAAGAAAATTATCTTAAAAAGTTCTAAATAAAATAATTTTTTTAAGATAAATTTTATAGAAATATTTAAAAAAACTAACAAGATCGCATTTTAATTACAAAAGCTTACTACTCCCACTACTAGCAGCCCTCGCTTTATCTACTAATTTTAATGCAAATAGTTATGCTAATAAAAGCCTGAGTGCTGCCGATATTAATTTTAATGTGGGTAATCAAGATATATCTTGAACTGTGGTTTCAATGGCAATATTTGCAGCTAATTCTCCTGAAATATATTTTATGACTTCAAGTAGTCTTAAAAGAGAAGTCAAAAATTACGCTAATAGATGTGATTTAAGATATTGATGAATCGCTTATTACTTGCACCGTTATGAGCGATTAAGGCAGCAAGTTCATGCA
>CACLFQ010000003.1 GCA_902606255.1 uncultured Prochlorococcus sp. | reverse complement strand
TTAGTCTGGAATATTAATTAAATCAGTACCTAATAATTCTGCCATAGCTTTCTGCTGAGGTGATGGCTCAGTCAAATCAGATCTTCTTGAATCTGCTATTAACCAATCTAAAGATGCATCTTGCAAATCAAAATGATCTCCATTTTTCCCAACACAATACTTACCAAACACTAACTTATCCATAAGTCGTACACCTTTACCAATTTTAGAATAATCAAAAATAATTGAGTTATCTATAGTTGCTCCCTCGCAAATGCAACAACTTGGTCCAATCATGGAGGGGCCAATAATAGTTGCTCCATCCTCTATCCTAGTCATACCTCCTATATAAACCGGCCCTGTAATATTAACTTTTTCCCAGTTAGCCGCTACATTCAAACCGGTAAAAACTCCTGGTTTAATTTCCTTACCTGGTATTTGCACTTGTCTTACCTTACCTTGCAATACATTTCTAATAGCACTCCAATAATCAGGAACTTTTCCAATATCTACCCATTCAAAATCCATTGGTAATGCAAAAAATGGTAAATTCATTTCAACAAGTTTAGGGAAAAGATCAGCTCCAATATCAAATTTCTCGGCTGAGGGTATGTAATTAAAAATTTCGGGTTCAAAAAGATAAATTCCTGTATTTATAGAGTCACTTAAAGCTTGGTCAACTGATGGCTTTTCCTGAAAAGCCTTTATTCTTCCATTTTCATCTGAAACTACAACACCGTAGCTTGATACTTGATCTTTAGTTACCTTCTTTGTTATCAAGCTCGCAATAGCTCCTTTCTGCTTATGTTTTTTAACAGCTTGAGTTAAATCTAAATCAACTAAAGCATCACCACATAAAACAACAAAAGTTTCATCAAAGAAATTTTGAAAATCCTGAATTTTTTTTAATCCTCCTGCGGATCCTAAAGCATCACCTATTAATTCTCCATCTTCAATTCTTCCCTCAAAACTATAAGCAATTTCTACTCCAAATCTTTGCCCATCTCTAAAATAATTTTCAATTTCTTCAGCTAGATGTGAAACATTTACCATTATTTCCTTAAAGTTATGTTCTCTTAAAAGTTCCAAGAGAAATTCCATAACAGGTTTTTGCAAAATCGGAATCATCGGTTTCGGAATAACATGAGTAATAGGCTGAACACGTGTGCCTTTACCTGCCGCAAGTATCATTGCCTTCATAAATTCAAAACCTTTTTTTAAATTATACGTTATTACTATTAAGCTTCTAAGAACCCGAGGAAGAGGCATTACTTACCTCAAGATTTTCTATAGGCAATTGAGCTACGCTACCATCAGGAATTATTCTTTTAATTTGAATTGGGCCATATAAAGAATTAATTTGTTTAATTTCAATTTTGTTTTCAGATGATAAAAATAACAAAGCCCAAAAAACTCCCAAACGATCTTTATCTAAATCATTTTTTACAACTTTTTGCCATTTCTTGACTAAATATTCAAAATCTGTCCATTGTAATGCTTTTTCCCATCCGTCAATAAATTTCCCTAATGCTTTAGTAGTTTCTGGGAGTTTCTCGCGATGTGCTAAAGATCTTACCTGAGAAATTAAAGCCTTATCAGAATATTTTTTATTTCTTTTTCTCTTCATTAGCAGAAGATCTTGGGTTTCTATAACTTCTGCGATGGACTCTAACTGACTTACAAGTTCTCCTAATGTTGTTGTACGTTTAAGAATTGGTTGTGCAATTGATCTTCTCCTTAAATATTTTTCAGGATATTTTGGAATATCAAATTCTTGATCAATCCAATCTTGATCAACCAAGTCAAATTCATCTTCAAAATCTGAAGAATTTTCTTTGAACACATCAGATTCCAAAACCTGAGCCTTTAAATTCACTAGTACGGAAGCCGCAAAAAATGCTTCGCTTGTCTCAGCTAAATCCTTATGATATGAGACCTGACTATTTGAAGATTTATTGAAAGTATGTGAGTATTGCTCTAAAAAGCTATCAATTACACTTATTACATCAATATCCCATGGATCAAGCTCACCTTTCCCTGCGGCGTCTTGAAGAAACTTAATCAACAATCTAGGGCCTAATTGTTGCCTATCAATAGGATTAAAATAAGCTATTTTAAAATAGATAAAATCTACTCACAAGATATCTTTTAATTTATTTAATGCCAAACAATATTGCATTAATTTAAAAAATTATATTGTCGGAGCTTTTAGGATGTCATTTTTTTTAGTTCCTGAAAAAATATTTGTTTTGACAGCACTTTTGACTGCAGTTAAATCTCTATCGACTAAATTATTGATAGATGCAATATAACTTTCAGTAACTAATCTTGGGTACAAACCTATTCCAATAATCGGTAACAGTAAACAAGCAATAATATAAACTTCCCTTGGCTCTGCATCTATAAGTTTTCTTTCTTCGATTAATTTAGGATTTTCTTTACCAAAGAAAATTTCTCGCAACATTGAAAGTAGATAAATAGGAGTAAGTATAACACCGATAGCAGCTAAAGAGGCCATCACTACCCTAAACGGAAGCGTATAAACTTCATCAGTAACAAATCCTGTAAATACCATTAATTCGGAAACAAATCCACTCATACCAGGTAAAGCCAGGGATGCCAGAGAGCAAGCAGTCCATAGGGCAAACATGATTCTCATTTTTTGTCCAACACCACTCATTTCATCTAGTTTAAGAGTCTTTGTTCTGTCATAGGTAGCACCAACAAGAAAAAATAAACTTGCACCGATTAATCCATGACTAACCATTTGAAGCATAGCTCCGCTCGTTCCAAGGCTACTAAAACTACCTATTCCAATAAGAACGAAACCCATATGACTTATCGAACTGTATGCAATTTTTCTTTTAAGATTTCTTTGAGCAAAAGAAGTTAATGCAGCATAAATTATATTGACTACCCCTAGAACTATTAATAATGGGGCAAATTGAGCATGCGCAACGGGTAATAATTGTGCATTAAATCTTAAAAGAGCATATCCTCCCATCTTTAATAAAATTCCTGCTAGAAGCATATGAACGGGGGCTGTAGCCTCTCCATGAGCATCTGGAAGCCAAGTATGAAGAGGTACTATTGGTAGTTTCACTCCAAAAGCAATTAATAGACCCACATAACATAATATTTGGAATTTTTGACTAAAATCTTGAGCTGCCAAGTGAGAGAACTCAAAGTTAGGAATTTCTGTACCATAGAAACCCATTGCTAATGCTGCTAGAAGAATGAAGATAGAACTGCCAGCTGTATAAATAATGAATTTTGTTGCTGCATATTGTCGATTTTTGCCACCCCATATGGCCAGTAATAAATATACGGGAATTAACTCAAGTTCCCAAGTTAGAAAGAATAAAAGCATATCTTGTACTGCAAATACAGCGATTTGCCCACCATCCATAACCAATATCAAAAAGAAAAATAACTTTGGTTTGAACTTTACTGGCCATGCAGCAAGAACTGCTAAAGCAGTTATAAAACTAGTTAATAATATTAACGGCATGGACATACCATCAGCACCAACAGACCAAGTAAGGCCTAAATCAGGGAGCCAACTAATATTTTCTTTCAGTTGAACATCTTCATTATTAATATCAAAGCCATTTATATATGAACCTACAGTTATTAAAAAAGTTATTAATGCAATAGACAATGCAAACCATCTCACCTCTTTACCATCCCCTTTATCTGGGAAAAAAGGTATCACAAATGCACTACCTATTGGGAATAAAATTGACGCAGATAACCAAGGAATATTAGACAATCCAGCCCCCAAAGTTCCTAACATTTGTGTCGCAAAATGTGTAAAAAAAAATAAGTACTCAATTTAATAAGAAATTTATCTTAAATAAAGTCTAGAAATTTTCTGTATTTTTTCACCCCAATGGACAGTGAAGACACACAATTGTAATTAAGATACTTGAGGCGATTGAAAACCAAATATGGCAACTAATAGAATAACCCCTCCAAAAACAATGAGCGCGTAAAATTGAGCCCTGCCAGTCTCAAAATATTTCAAACCTTCTCCACTACCTAAAGTTACAAGTCCTGTAAGATTTACTACGCCATCTACAACCTTAGAATCAACTTCTAAGACTTCTTTAGCAAGTTTTCTAATGCCCTTAACAAAAAGTTTTTCATTAATATCATCTAGATACCATTTATTGGATAAAAATTTGTTGATATTAGGAAACTTTTCGGCAAATAAAACTGACAAATTAATTTTTTTCACAAAATATGCCTGATAAGCAATAATGATTCCAGCAGATGCAATAAGAACTGAAGCTATTGCTAAAGGCAAAAATTCTTTTAATTCGAAGGCTTTTGCAGCAGTTTCTGCTTCTTCAGGATCTAGTAAATTTGCAATTTTGCTATCCCATGGAAGTCCCATAAAACCTATAATTAAAGACGGTACAGCTAGAAATACCAAGGGAAATGTCATTGACCAGGGTGACTCATGAATAAAGCCATGTTCTTCATACTCTTCTTCATTTTCTTCATCTAGGTTTGTTTTAGAGGCTATTAGAAGCTCTTTTTGCAATTCTTTATTCTCCCCTCTAAAATCTCCTTCAAATGTCAAGAAATAAAGCCTAAACATATAAAAAGCGGTCATACCAGCTGTTAGAAGTCCTACGAACCAAAAAGCTGGAAATGATATAAAAGCATTTCCTAGTATCTCGTCTTTACTCCAAAAACCTGCCAATGGGGGAATTCCACTAATTGCTATGCAACCTATTAAAAATGTTGTTGATGTATATGGCATTTTTTTTCTTAAACCGCCCATCAATCTCATATCTTGAGCTAATACAGGCTGATGACCAACTACTTCTTCCATAGCATGTATTACTGAACCAGATCCCAAAAATAGCATTGCTTTAAAGCAAGCATGAGTCACTAAATGAAAAATTCCTGCTACTGGTGCTCCACAACCCATTGCGAGCATCATATAACCAAGCTGAGAAACTGTACTATACGCTAAACCTTTTTTTAAATCCATTTGGGTCAAAGCTATAGAAGCTCCTAAAAAACAAGTAATGGTGCCAACTAAAGCAATAATGAACTGAATAGAAGGGAATATTGAATACAAAGGTTGTAGTCTTGCTACAAGAAATATTCCTGCAGCAACCATTGTTGCAGCATGGATAAGTGCAGAAATAGGTGTCGGGCCTTCCATCGCATCAGGCAACCACACATGAAGAGGAAACTGAGCAGATTTTGCCATTGGCCCTAAAAAAACTAAAAAACAAAGTAGTAAAGCAGCCCAAATGGGTATCGAATTATCAGATATTGATTGAGAAATTCCAGTAGCTATTTCATTAAAATCAAAACTATTTGTTGCCCAAAATAGACCAAGAATTCCTAGTAATAATCCAAAGTCTCCCACTCTATTAACAACAAATGCTTTTTGTGCAGCATGAGCAGCGCCATCCCTGTCATACCAAAAACCAACCAATAAGTAAGAACACATCCCAACTAATTCCCAAAAAACATAAATTTCTAATAAATTCGGACTAACTATTAATCCCATCATTGAACTACTAAATAATGCTAAATATGTAAAAAATCTGACATAACCTTTGTCATGCGCCATATAACCATGAGAGTAAATCATTACAAGCAAAGTAATTGTAGTTACTAACGCAAGCATTACACTCCCCAAAGGATCAAGAACAAATCCCATTGGAATTGTGAAATCCCCAGCATTGGCCCACACAAATAATTTTTCTACTGATTGATAACCATTAACTTGTTCAATTAGAGCTTTATAACTAATTACTGTAGAAATCCCAACGAAAGAAATCAGACCTACAGAAACAATTTCTCTTGAATTATTAATTTTCTTGTTGATGCTTATTAGTCCTAAGCCAGAAAGCACTGCTCCAATAAGTGGGAAAACAGGAATTAACCAGGCAATGTCTGAAGCTTGAGGCATGTTTTAAAGAACTTATATTTTGATTTTAAACTGTCAATTGAAAAATTCAGACAAAAATGATGAATTAAATGTTTTAACAGCAATATTTATGTACTGATGAGACCACCAAAGTATTCCTATTGCAATCAATATACCAAGTTGAGATAACCTAAAGAATTCTCTAATCTTAAATTCTTGTCTCCCTTCAAGTATTGCCATAAAAGGGATTATGGAAGTATTTTTTTTAAACTTTTCAAATTCTTCTCCAAATCTATTTGATAATCTCTTATCCCCATGCCAGATTGCAAAAAGATGATGCAAAATTAAACCAATAGAAGTTATTAATGTGAATGATGTCCCAATCCATAAACTATGAGCAAAACACCAAATTATCTGACCAAATGCTTGTGGATGTCTAGTGATTCTCATTATCCCAGTTCCATAAATTCGTACTTTAGGTTTTAAAACCGAAGGAATTTCTAGCAAATTGTAAGTAGCGGGATATAAAAATAAAAAACTTATTGCAGTTAAGATCCAAACCATCATAAATACGAAATTATTACCCTGTAAATTCCATAATCTGATTCCATCATATCTATGCGCCAAAAAATAACTAATCAAGATTACTGCTGATGGTAAACTTAAAAAAACAAAACATAATCGCCATAACCTTGGGCCCATAATAGATTCTGCCTTGATTCTTAAGGCAGCTCCACCACTATGAATTACGGCAAAAATCAAGATCAAAAGTAAGATTATTAGAGAAGTTTTATGAGTCTCCATATATTTAAATTATTCAAAAAATTTTTGTTCTTAACAAGAATGCTTCTAAGCATTAGAATTATAAGTAATTGTAGGCATAATAGATGCCAGAATTACCATTTACACTCGACCAATTAAGAATACTAAAAGCTATAGCAGCTCAAGGAAGTTTTAAAAAAGCTGCAGATCTCTTATATGTAACCCAACCTGCCGTAAGTTTACAAATACAAAATCTAGAAAAACAACTTGAAATCACAATTTTTGACAGAGGTGGTAGGAAGGCTCTATTGACTGAAGCAGGGAGACTATTGCTTGATTATTGCGAACGAATTTTGAATCAATGCGACGAAGCTTGTAAAGCTATTGAAGATTTAAATAGCTTAAAAGGAGGAACTCTCGTTATTGGGGCCAGCCAAACAACTGGGACCTATTTAATGCCAAGAATGATAGGACTATTCAGACAAAAATACCCTGATGTATCTGTTCAACTTCAAGTTCACAGTACTAGAAGAACTGGTTGGAGCGTCGCAAATGGACAAATTGACTTAGCTATTATTGGCGGACAATTACCTGGAGATTTAGAAAATTTGCTACAAGTAATTCCATATGCCACAGATGAATTGGCATTAGTTTTACCCTCAAAACACCCACTTTCGGCCAAAAAAGAGCTTTTAAAAGAAGACTTATACAAATTAAATTTTGTAACATTAGACTCTCAATCTACAACAAGAAAAGTTGTTGACAAACTTCTTCAAGATTCTGGGCTTGATATTCAAAGATTAAAAATTGAGATGGAACTTAACTCTCTTGAAGCAATCAAGAATGCAGTTCAGTCAGGTTTAGGAGCTTCCTTTTTGCCTGTGGTTTCTATTGAAAGAGAATTATCGGCTGGAACAATCCACAAAGCATTCGTTGCTGACTTAGAAGTTAAAAGAGAACTTAAATTAATTACTAATCCGTCAAGATATACATCAAGAGCATCAGAAGTCTTTAAGAAAAATATTCTGCCACAATTTGCTAGTTTAGAAAGCCCTTTAAGACATATATAATTTTGATTAAAACTGAATTGCTTCTCTGTTAATACCGACTCCTCCGTCTTCGGCTTGTCCATCCCCTTTTATTATAAATTTATTTTCATTTACATCAGTCTGATAAACGCACTTAACTATTGGCTTATCTCTTATAGATCCAATATAGGCAAAAGTATTCATCCTTTGCTTACATTCTCTTACATCTTCATTACTAATTGCACCCTGTTTTTGTAAAACTGTCCAATTCTCTCTTCTAATCACACAACCTGGCTGAAGAGCTGGTTGCGTTACAAAACTCGTAGATGGATTCAGAGTCGTATACATTTCAACATCAATTACAAAAGCACTAGCTCCCCATTGTCTGCAAAACTCGGGGTCTGGAACAGCCATATCTAATTGTTGTTGACTAGCTATGTTTCCCTGTCCGCCGTCTGTTGTACTTGTAATAGCGCTCCCAATACCAACACCTAAAATCAGTACACCAGCAAGTACGGCAATGGTTCCTGTACTGAAGTTGATCTTTTGTTCAGAAGAAGCAGGCAATCTACCGCTTCTTTGTCCATACGAATCCATGTCTCTTGCATTCGGAGGGTAATAACTTCTGTTTGAGCCTCTCCTTGGCCTTCTATTCGAGGATGATCTATTCACAGCACTTCATTTGACTTTGGTAAACCCATTGAATAATTCATTACTCTACACTCAGGGTTATAACTTAGCTGACCATTTTGAAGCAAAAATTTAATTAAACCTTCGATTTCTGATCCTATTTTTCGAAGTTCGTAATCATCTAAATCCTTGCCTGATCTCTCTTTTATTAACTCATTGAATTTTTGATTTATTTTGTTTATTGAATCTTCGTTCCAAATAAATTCGTTATCTGGATCTAAATCAAGAGTTAGTTTGTTTGGATGAAACTGTAATTCCTTATTAACTACTTCGGCAGTAAAAATTCTTACATGTCTAGTAGTCGATTTTAAAAGCATTTTTTCCATAATTCACGAAATAACCAACGAAAAAAACTATTATGTTCTAACTTTAATGTAGCTTATTAGTAAGTGTTAATTTATTTCTTGATTTAATAATGCGTGTTGTAATTGCAGGTGCTGGTTTAGCGGGTTTATCATGTGCTAAATATTTAGTCGATAATGGACACATTCCAATTGTACTAGAAGCCAGAGATGTTCTTGGTGGGAAAGTTGCCGCATGGAAAGATGAAGATGGAGATTGGTATGAAACTGGTTTGCATATATTTTTTGGAGCCTATCCAAACATGTTGCAACTTTTTAAGGAATTAGATATTGAAGATAGACTCCAATGGAAAAGTCATTCAATGATTTTTAATCAGCCATCAGAGCCTGGAACTTACAGTAGATTTGATTTTCCCGATATACCTGCCCCAGTTAATGGAGTTTCAGCGATACTAAGCAATAATGATATGCTTTCATGGAATGAAAAGATTCTATTTGGATTAGGTTTAGTGCCTGCAATGTTGAGAGGCCAAAAGTACTTGGATAAATGCGATACAAAATCATGGACAGATTGGCTAAAAGAGCACAATATTCCGGAAAGAGTTAATGATGAAGTTTTTATAGCCATGAGTAAAGCTCTTAATTTCATTGGGCCGGATGAAATATCGTCTACAGTTTTATTAACAGCATTAAACAGATTTTTACAAGAAAAAAATGGTTCTAAAATGGCATTCCTTGACGGAGCTCCTCCAGAAAGGCTTTGCCAGCCAATGGTTGATTATATTACCGCGCGTGGTGGAGAAGTTCACATAAATAGTCCACTAAGACAAATCAACCTTAATGAGGATAGCACTGTTAACAGTTTTACTATTGCCTCTTTAGATAAAAACGAAAAGAAAGAGCTAACGGCCGATGCATATGTAAGTGCAATGCCAGTAGATCTCTTTAAATTAATGATCCCCAAACAATGGAAAGGGTTAGATGCTTTTTCTAAATTAGATGGCTTAAATGGTGTGCCAGTCATTAATATTCACTTATGGTTTGACAAAAAATTAACCGATATTGACCATCTACTATTTAGCAGATCACCACTTCTGAGTGTTTATGCAGATATGAGTATTACATGTAAAGAATACGAAGATCCAAATAGATCAATGCTCGAATTAGTTTTTGCACCAGCAAAAGATTGGATAAATAAAAGCGATCAAGACATTGTTGATGCAACTATGGAAGAGCTGAAGAAATTGTTCCCATCACATTTCATGGGTGACGACAAGACAAAATTAAGGAAATATAAAGTAGTTAAAACTCCAAGATCTGTCTATAAGGCAGTTCCTGGATGTCAAGATTTCAGACCTAGTCAAAAATCCCCCATAAAAAACTTTTTCTTAGCGGGTGATTATACAATGCAAAAATATTTAGCCTCTATGGAAGGAGCTGTTTTAAGTGGTAAATTATGCGCGGAATCAATCAATAAGGAGTATTCCAAAACCCCTCAAAATGTTTCTTAATAACATTTACAAAATTCTTAAATCAGCTAAAACTTTTTGAAAAATTCTATTTCTCAACTAGACCAAGCATACGAGATATGCAGAAAAGAAACCCAAAAATGGGCTAAAACCTTTTATTTGGGAACTCTCTTATTACCTCAAGAAAAGAGAAAAGCTATTTGGGCTATCTATGTATGGTGTAGAAGAACAGATGAAATAATGGATAGCATAGAAGCATCAACTAAATCGCAAGATGAGCTTTCAGACAATCTAGATGAATGGGAAGAAAATACTAAAAATGTATTTAAAGGGAATATTAAATCTGAATTAGACTCAGTTTTATTAGATACGATAGAGAAATATCCACAAAGTATTCAACCTTATCTAGACATGATAGATGGCCAGAGAATGGATTTGAATAAATTTAGATACAAAGATTTTGATGAATTAAAACTCTATTGTTATAGAGTCGCGGGAACTGTTGGTTTAATGACTCAGAATGTGATGGGGATAGATAGCGCTTATACATCAGCTCCATGGAGTTCCATGCCTGACCCCTCTGAAGCAGCTATAGCTCTAGGAATTGCAAATCAATTAACAAATATATTGAGGGATGTAGGAGAAGATAGACATAGAGGAAGAATTTATCTCCCGCAAGCGGATATTGAAAAATTTAATTATTCTGAAGAAGAACTTTTAAAAGGAAAAATAAATAAGCAGTGGAAATCACTGATGAACTTTCAATTAACAAGGGCTCGCGAGTGGTTTCAAAAGTCTGAGGATGGTATTAAGTGGCTATCTTCTGACGCAAGATGGCCAGTATGGACTTCTTTACGTCTTTACAGAGGAATATTAGATTCTATTGAAAGATTAGATTATGATGTTTTTAACAATAGGGCTTTTGTAAAAAATTCAGTAAAAGCTCTTGAGATTCCAATATCTTTTTTAATTTCTCGAATTAAATAACTAAGCAGGCGTCTTCTGATTAGCCAACAAATCTTTTAATTTAGAAAGTTCTCCAGCCCATCTTGGATCAGGAGCTTCAAGATTAGGAGCATCACTGTGAACAATTTTCTTAAAGTCTTTCCTCTTCTTATTCTTGTTTAATTTTCCACTATTTCGTTTGTTTGAAGCAGAATCTTTCTTTTCTGATAGCTCTACTCTTAATTTAGAACCATTAAATTCAAAACCGTTTAACTTTTGAATTAATAAATTAGCATTATCTTCATTATTAGTTGTTGCAAAACCAAAACCCCTGGACTCCTTAGTTTCCTTATCTAGAACTGCTTTAAATCTAATCGAATCAGAAACTGACTTTAAAAGTGTATCAAATTCTTTTGGATTAAATCCTTGTGGTAAGTTGCCAATGTAAATGCGAATACTCATAAATTTTTAAAAATGATTTTGAAGTCTGAACTCCTAAACAAAACTAAGCTATGTGTATTTAATCACATTTTGGCGCATTTTGTTCAATCCATCGCTTTGCTTTATAAATAGCTTCATCAAAATTATTCAATCTCTTATACGCAAGTTCCTTAGAAAGATAATGTAAAAGATGTCCTATGATAGGCCCATTCTTAATTTTTAAATTTTTTTTAATTACTTCACCATTAAGTAAGTTTGAAGGATGAAATAATTTATCATCATTGTCTCGCCATCTATGAAGCCAATCTAATCGTAAGTTTTGAGGTAAATAAAAAATAAAAGATGGAAGAAACATCTCTAATTCTTTATGTAATGTAAATCTATCTGATTCAGTTAATTGAGCGATATTTTTTGTCTCCAACAAAAAGTGCCATTTTCGTAATAACTTAGTTTTTGCAATTTCAGCCTTACTAAATTTAAGTTTCTCTAAAAATACAACATCTAGAATCTGAGCAATAAAAAATGATGGTAAAAATTTTTCTTTTTCTTCCTGATTAAATTCTGGATAATTAATTTTCTCTAAATCCAAAAAAAAAGAATTTTTATAAAAATTATCAGATCCAAATATATTAAATTTTTTTACCAAAATTACCGCCTCAAGAGCATTTTTTCCGTTTACTATTTTATGTATTTCATAATTAATCCTCTCTTTAGCAACATGATATAACTTCCCTTTATTTTTTTTTATAAAATCAACCAATTTTAAATCGATTTTAAAATTCAATTCCGAAACAAATCGAAAACATCTTAATATTCGTAAAGGATCATTTAGTAAATTGTTTTCAGAATGAGTTCTAATCAAAGAAATCTCTAAGTCTTTAAGACCATTTAATGGATCAAACAAACACTTCTTATCAAATAAAAAAGCAATTGAATTAATCGAAAAGTCTCTAGAACACAAATCCCCTTCTATAGTAGATGAAACCTGATTAGCAATATCAATATAAATATGATTAAGAATAATTCTTACTACTTCTCTTTTTTCATCTAAAATGATAAATTTTGATCCAATATTCTCTGCAATCTTCTTCCCAATTTCAATTGCATTTAAAGGGACCACAATATCAACATCTACCTTTTCAGGTTCTCTTCCCAAAATAATATCCCTTATATAACCACCAACCAAATATGATCCTTTAGGTAAAAAACCTAAAATATAATTCAAATTATGAAATTTTATACTTTTTTCTAATTCATCAATTATTAGTGTATGATCTGTGTGAAAGCTACTTTTCATTTTATTTATTTTTTATGTGCATTTGCATCAACTGTAAATGGGTTGATAGATGTATCACATATCATGATGTTGAGAATAATCATGGTGTTGATCATATTTGTGATCTACCTAATTTTAAAGCAAAAAAACCATTCATTCACGTCAATATAGTTAAAGATAATAATGGTGATTATAAAACTGATTGGGATGTTCAATCTTGTGAAAGTTTTGAAAATGAATTTGGTAAATGGTCTAAGTGTAATCCAGGAATGGAATTACCTGTATAAAGGTAATAGATGACAAATAAAATCAAACAAAGAGAAAATTATTCTACATTAGTTATTCATAGCACAGACAATTCTTTTGGCTTTGGTTATAGAAAAAACAATAACCTTGAATCTGATCAATTATTTATCAAAAAATTTGATAATGACCTTTGCAACATCTTGATTAATGATCTTAAAAAATTCATTTCAAAAGAAAATTTACAAAAAATAAATAAGTTATCTGTCAGCATAGGGCCGGCAAATTTTAATGCTTCACGACTTATTGTAGTTTTAGCAAGAACTATCTCACAACAAATAAATTGTCCTCTAGACAGTTTTAGTTCATTTGAAATCATGGCAAAAAGAATTGCATCAAAAAATAATATCTTTACAAACAAAAAATCATTCTGGATTTACAAAAAATTAAAACGAAAGGGTTATATTGCCGGAAAATATGAAATTTTTCATCACAAAAAAACCCCCTCGGATCTAGTCATTCGAGAAACAGTTCTACCAAAAGTTGTTAAAAAACTTGAGAGTAAAGAACTTTTTTTTGAGGCTATTTATGATGATAAAGAAGATTTAAAAGAACTATTATATTTATCAAATAAAAATTTATTAAATTCCAATGTAGATTCTTGGAAAAAAGTTTTGCCTCTTTACCCTATTTCTGCAATTAACTGAATATTCATCCAATCAAATTATTAATTTCATCTTGAAGGTGCATTGTTAAAGAGTTCAGATCGTCTCTTGATGAACTTTGTGGAGGTTGGATAGGTTTTCCCACTTTAATAACTATTTTTGAAAATAAAGGAATACAGAATTTAAATCTTATTAGGCTATGTGAATTAACTATTGCAACAGGCAATAATAATTTTTGATTTTTAAAGGCTAATAATGCTGCACCTTGTTTGGGCTTATTTACCCGACCATTTTTTTGACGAGTGCCATCAATAAAAATTCCAATACAATTATCATTTGATAATTTTTTACATGCTGTTTTAATTGTATTTTTATCAGCAATTCCTCTTTTTACCGGATATGCTCCACAAGCCTTGATAATAAATCCAAGAAAAGGAATTTTAAAAAGCTCAGCCTTCGCCATAAAAGATATATTACGTCCAAGAGCATGTCCTAATAAAGGAGGATCAAGTAAAGAGCCATGATTAGAAACCATGATAAAAGAGTCTTTTTGCGGAATATTTTCTCTACCTATTAAATGACCTTTAAATACAAATTTATAAATAGGAAATACAAAAAGCTTGCTAACTACTTGATAGATTAATTTTTGAATAGTATGATTTTTCATACAAATTAATAAGATATTTGATCAGAAGATGAAACTTGAGAAATCTTTACATCCTTAAGATGTCTTTTTCCTAAACCGCTTAGTACATTAGAAGGGCCAATTTCAACAATATGAAGATCACTATCTTTTGCTATTAAATCCATAGTTTCTCGCCACCTCACTCCATTACACATTTGCTTTTCTAACCTAATTTTTAGCTCGTTTGGATCACTACAAAGTGAAGGTTCATAATTACTTATTACTGGGAAAGAGGGATTGTTAAATTTAATCTGTTTTAAATACTCTGAAAATTTTGATGAAGGTTCATTCATAAATGGTGAATGAAATGCCCCTGAAACATTTAATTTCAAGAATCTTTTACAAGAAATTTCTCTCGAAAAATTATCTAATGCTTCAGTAGATCCTGATAAGACAACTTGGGAAGAACTATTATCATTAGCAATTACAATATCATCAACTTTTTGTACTAATAGATCAAGTTGATTTCTATCAAAACCAATTACTGCTGCCATAGATCCTTTCCCAGCATCTACCATTAATTGAGACCTCTCTTTTATTAGAGAAACACAATCTTCGAATGAAAAAACATCCGCACAATATAGTGCAGTTATTTCTCCTAGACTATGCCCAGCGACATAAGTTGGTTTAAATCCATTTTCCTTTAACGCATCTAATAAAATTGATTCAACTAAAAAAAGACAAATTTGTGTATTTCTTGTGTTATTTAAATCAAAAAGGGGATTTTTTTGTTCAGTGTTTAACTCACAAATTTCAAATAAATTCCTGTCAAATATCTCAGATGCATAACTAAACCTCTCTTTTGTGTTGGGCAAATTTTCAATTTGTTTTACCATTCCAATTTTTTGCGAACCCTGTCCAGGGAATACCCATGCAACTGTCATAATGCTCCTTTTTTTAACCCCATTTAATGAGGGCTGCTCCCCAACTTAACCCAGCACCAAAACCACTTGTGGCAATAATATCATTTTGTTTAATTCTATTATTTCTAATAGCCTCATCCATTACTAGTGGAATTGTTGCTGCTGAAGTATTACCATATTTTTCTAAATTGCTAAGAATTTTTTCTCTGGGAATTTTTAACCTGTCTCCTACGGAATCCAATATCCTTTGATTAGCTTGATGCAACACAAGCCAATCAACTTCATCGGAAGTATAATTCATTTTTTTAAACAACTTTTCAAGAATTATCGGAACTTCTCTAACTGCGAATTTATAAACTTCCTGACCATTCATCTGAATTGGAGAAAAAGCTCCACTTAAAAAATCAATGTTATCAATTATTGAATCCTTATTATTTTTAGATGGAAGATTAAGAAAAGAACCCCTTTCTCCGTCAGTTCTCATATCAAAACCGATTAAATTATCAAATTCATTAGTAGCTTCAATTGCTAATGCACCTGCACCATCTCCAAAAAGAATACAACTTCTTCTATCATTCCAATCAACAAAGCTTGATAGTTGATCTGCTCCTATAACAATAGCCCTTTTAAAACTACCCCCTTTTAAAAATTGTGAGGCTGTAATTAAGGCAAATAAGAAACCACTACATGCTGCAGTTAAATCGAAAGCTACAGCATTAGCCGCCCCTAATTTAGCTTGAATGGATGGCGCTGATCCAAATAAATCATGCGGAGTAGAAGTAGCTAAAACAATCAAATCAATCGTTTTAATATCCCAATTAGCCATTTCTAAAGCAGTTAGAGCCGCCTTATGGCCCATCTCAGTAACATTATCTCCTAAGCTAGATATTCTTCTCTCAGAAATGCCCGTTCTAGATTTAATCCATTCATTACTTGTATCAACCTTTTGACTAATTTTTTGATTGGTTAGAATTTGATCAGGTACATAACTTCCGCTTCCCTTGAATGATACTCCAATCTGATTAAAATTTAATCCTTCCAAATTAGTTTTTTAATTACTTATATTAGTCAAACATAAATTTGACTCAATATGTTTTATGAATTTAAAACTTGAAGCTTTTGCAGTTGATTTAAATTGTCCATAACACCATGATTCACTGCGGAGTGAGCCAAGCGAAGAGCACTAACTACTGATAAAGATTTGCTACTTCCATGACCAATAACGCAAATACCATTCACCCCAAGTAATAAAGCTCCTCCATGTTCGGCATGATCTAACCTTTTCTTAATTCTGATTAGATTACTTTTTAAAAAAGCTGAACCAACTTTCCCCCGCCTTCCACGTGGCAGCTCAGATCTCAAAATATCTAGTAAAACTCCTCCAACAGATTCAAGAAATTTCAATAATATATTTCCAGTAAATCCATCACAGACTACTACGTCGAAACTACCTGATAATACATCTCGCCCTTCACAATTACCTCCAAAATCAAAACTTTTTTCAGAAGACAATAATTCAAATGTTTTTAGAGATAACTCATTACCTTTGCATTCCTCTTCTCCTATATTTAAAAGGCCAATTCTTGGTTTTTTTACTTGTAGGACATCTTTTGCATAAACATTCCCTAGAAGAGCAAATTGATGCAGATAAGATGGCTTACAATCAGTATTTGCACCGACATCTAAAACAAGTACCGGGCGAGTTTGATCCCTTGTTGGAAATAATGCGCCTATAGCTGGTCTATCAATCCCTTTCAATCTCCCAATTCTAAAAATGGCAGAGGCCATCATGGCACCTGAATTACCCGCTGAGTAGACAGCTTCAGCTTTATTATTTCTTACTAAATCCATTGCAACGTTTATACTTGCATTTTTCCTCTTTCTAACTGCAGTAGCTTCTTCATTCATCTCAATAGGGTCTCCACTATCAATTAATTCAAGACGATTATTATCTATTTCATTTTCTAATAATTCTGCTAAACCAGTTTTTTCTGCAACATCTTTAACTTTTTCAATTTTGCCGACAAACTTTATATTTATTGGAAATCTACTTATTGCTTCGAGGCAACCCTCAAGAATTGGACCAGGAGCATAATCTCCACCCATCCCATCAACTGCGATCCAAATTCTTTTAGATTGAGATTCCTCCACCCTGTCTAAAATATTATCGTTATTTTGTAATCTTTTTAATGGGTCAAAAACTAATGGTTGTAATGTATTTTTAGCTATTGAACTTGCATTTAAAACAACACTACTTGCAGTATTCACAACAGATTCAGCGCTTGAAACTACATTACCAGCAACATTACCCGCAACATTACTAGCAACATTACTAGCTGTGGATACTACAGATCCAGCACCAGAAACCATATTACCAGCAACATTACTAGCCGTTGCTGCAGAATTAGCAGCAGTATCGACTATAGACGTTACAGCCGAATTCCTTTTATACCAAATAACTAATCTTCTAATAGCTCTGGGCTTGTTAATTTTTTGCGCTGTTTCTTTCCGCATTTATTTACCATCAAAAGGTGCAATATCTACAATCCGTTGAAAAAGATATCCAGTGCCCCTTGCTGTTAATATCAATTCAGGATTTGCCGGATCAGCCTCAAGTTTTGATCTTAATCTCGATATATGAACATCGACTACTCTTGTGTCTACATGTCTTTCAGGTGTATATCCCCAAACTTCCTTCAAAATTTCTCCTCTACTAAATGGCTCACCTGACCTGCTTACCAAAAGCTCTAAAAGACTAAATTCCATTCCAGTTAATCTAATTCTCTCATCGCTTTTAAAAACTTGTCTTCGATTTGTATCAATTTTTATATCAGTAACCAAAATTAATCCTGAATTAGGCATTCCAGGAATTTGTTCTTTGTCAATTCTTCTTAAAACGCATCTAATTCTAGCTTCTAATTCCTTAGGACTAAATGGTTTCACAACATAATCATCAGCCCCTAATTCTAAACCTGTTATCCTGTCTGCAACATCTCCTAATGCAGTTAACATAACAATTGGAACATCAGAATCTTTCCTTAATTCTTGACACACTCCATAGCCATCTAATTTTGGCATCATAACGTCAAGTACGACTAAATCAGGCTCATAATCTTTAAATAACTTTAGTGCTTCTTTACCATCACTTGCAGTTACGACTTTGTAGCCAATCATGGAGAGGCGTGTCTCCAGAATTCTTCTAATACTTGCCTCGTCATCTGCGACAAGAATTGTTTCTTTAGTTTGACTAGATAGAGCCATTTGTTTCTATTAGCTAATCAGTAAGAGAATTAATTATTATCCTAATCTAACTTGTAGAGGGGCAATATCCCAAACATTCTAGTTCTAATACTTTATTCAAAAACTAAATGTCTAGCAAATTGTCGACTTTTATTTGTCAAAATTGCGGAACTGAAACTTCTCAATACTTTGGGAAATGCCTTAATTGCAACTCATGGAATTCTATTGTCGAAGAAATTAAAAGCAAGAGATCTAAACATCAAGATATTAAAAATAATAAGAAATCTATCCCTTTTAATGAAATTTCATCAAAAAAAATATCAAGATTTACAAGTGGTTTTAGAGAATTTGATCGAGTTCTTGGAGGTGGAATAGTACCTGGATCTGTTGTCTTACTTGGAGGAGAACCAGGTATAGGTAAAAGCACAATAGTTCTTCAATCAGCAGGAAAAATATCTCTCAATGAGAAAGTTTTATACATAACTGCAGAAGAATCCTTAGAACAAGTAAAAATTAGATGGGAAAGATTAAATCAAAATAGTATTGATTTGAAAATTTTTGCAGAAACGAATTTATCCCTAATTATTGAAGAGATAAAACGTGTAAATCCAAGTTATGCAATTATTGATAGTATTCAAGCCATCCATAATCATGAAATGGAAAGTTCGCCAGGATCGGTTTCTCAAGTTAGAGCATGCTCGTCTGAGTTGCAAAATCTAGCCAAAGACAATAATATTGCACTTCTAATAATTGGTCATGTAACCAAAGATGGTGCTTTAGCTGGCCCTAAAACTCTTGAACATTTAGTTGATACAGTAATAAACTTTGAAGGAGATAATATTTCATCTCATAGATTACTAAGAAGTATAAAAAATAGATTTGGATCGACCTTTGAAATTGGAATTTTTGAAATGCTTGAAGAGGGTTTACGAGAGATAAAAAACCCAAGTTCCATTTTTACAAATAAAGAAAATATTTCAGGTGTAACAACTACGATTACAAATGAAGGTACCCGACCATTAGCAGTTGATATACAAGCACTGGTAAATAAAACTTTCTATAGCAACCCAAGACGAACTACAACTGGAATTAGCATAAATAGATTGCATCAAATTCTTGCTGTTATAGAAAAACATGTAGGGATAAAATTATCTGAATTTGATTGTTATATAGCAACTGGTGGAGGTTTTGAGATTAATGATCCCTCATCTGACTTAGGTGTAGCAATATCAATTTTATCAAGTTTGAAAAATATTCCTCCTTTGCCTAGTACCTCATTTATTGGGGAATTAGGTTTGAGCGGTCAAGTTAGAAAGTCGAATAACCTTCGGACAAAGATAGAAGAAGCTGTAAGACTAGGGATCAAAAATATCGTAGTGCCAAAACTAGAGGAGGAACTAAATAATAATTTTCAAAATTTAATAAATATCAAAGAGATATCCAATATTAAAGAAGCAGTTGATTATTCTTTATCAAAATAAAAAATCAAAGGTACATATCAATTGAGCTTCTGCCTGAATTTTTCAACCAATTCTCAATATCTAGATACCCACCTGGATATAGTCTAACTGCTTTAGACCAGACTTCAGCAGCTTTATCAAACCAAATATCTCTCTGATCTAAATCACCATTTTGCTCAGCATGTCTTCCCCTTTTTTCATAAATTAAACCTATATTTTTCAGGCATGATGGCTGTTTTGGATTTTCTACTAATGCTTTTTCATAAGTTTCAATAGACAAATCCTCTTCACCGTTACTCATATATATTATTGCCATATTTTTTAGAGTCTCACCCCTATCAATTTTATTTTCTTCAAGTAGTAAACTCTCTTTGTAATACTCTAATGCTTCCGAATAATCCCCATTATTTTGTGCAGCTAGGCCATCTCTATAATAGATATATGCTTTTTTTTCTTTCTCTGCAATAGGCATTATTTTTACTATTGATTCAGCAATTACAGTAAAAGCTTTATCGATAAAATTGTCTCTGTTTTGATTACTAGGCACTGCTCTAAAACTAATAAAATTAATATAGTAATTTAAAAAATAACTATTTAAAAAGTCTATTACATTTATTATTATAGTTAAATAAAGGTCAAGCATTAATTTGCTTCAATAGTGAAAAATATGGAAAGCATTCAATTAAGCATTACAGGAATGAAGTGCGGAGGTTGTGTTAGTACTGTTGAAAAAATATTGAATAATTCTGATGGTATTGAAAATGTTTCTGTTAACTTACTAACTGAAAGTGCATATTTTGAAATTGCCCAGAAACATATAGAAATAGAAACAGTTCTCAAAAATCTAAAAGAGAATGGTTTCCCATCAAAGATTTACATAAATGATTTTTCAAAAAAAATAAATAAGGCAGAATTAGAAAAAAAAAAGAAGTGGAATAATCAATGGAAAAAACTAACTTTTGCTTTATTACTTTTATTATTTTCAGGTTTAGGTCATCTAGCAGAAGGAAGATATATAAATTTTCCAATATTAGGCAATATATTTTTTCACGCTTCGTTAGCAACATTAGCTCTATTATTTCCCGGCAGAGGAATAATTATTAATGGATTTAAGTCATTTATTAAGAACCGTCCGGATATGGATTCTTTAGTAGCTCTTGGAGTCACAAGCTCATATACAACAAGTCTTCTATCCTTAATATTTCCTGCCACTGGTTTTCCTTGTTTTTTTAATGAACCAGTTATGCTGTTAGGTTTTATATTGATTGGGCGTTTTTTAGAGGAAAGAGCAAGATACCAAACTGGTTCATCCATTGGAGAGTTATTAGATCTTCAACCTGAAATGGCAAATATCTACACAGAAGATAATCAACTAAAATCAATAAGAGTAAACACTTTAATACCTGATCAAGAGATTCAAGTTTTAGCAGGAGATAGAGTACCTGCTGACTGCATTGTTACTCAAGGTAATTCATATGTTGATGTTTCACATATTACTGGAGAATCCAAACCTATCGAGGTAAAAGAAGGCGACAATCTATCTAGCGGTTCTTTAAATCTTAATTCAACTCTTAGACTTAAAGTACAAAAGGTCGGAGGGGATTCTTCTCTTGCAAAACTAGTAAATCTTATTGAGTCTGTAAACGCTAGAAAACCTCGCATTCAAAGAATTGCTGATGAAATTGCAGGCAAATTTACTTACTTTGTACTTATTTTTGCTACTTTAACCTTCCTTTTTTGGTGGAAGGGGGCAAAAAACATTTGGCCAGATTTATTAAGTCATAATAATCAATTCATCACTCACTCAAGCCATACACTTCATAGTTCGCTTGGTAGTAGTGCTGAGAATTTCCTTAGTTTAGCAATTCAATTGTCAATTGCTGTGTTAGTAATAGCTTGTCCTTGTGCATTAGGTTTAGCCACCCCAACAGTAATAACTGTCGCATCAGGTAAAGCAGCAAAAAAAGGAGTTTTATTTAAAGGCGGGGACAAAATAGAGATGGCTTCAAAAATTAATCACATTATTTTTGACAAGACAGGTACTTTAACAAAAGGTAAGCCTTTCATTGTTGATTATAAAAATAATGATGATCATCTATTTTTATTAAGAATAGCTGCCAGTTTAGAAAAGGAAAGCAGACATCCAATCGCAGATGCCTTAATTCAAGAGGCAAAAAAACAAAATTTAAGTTTATTTCCAATAAAAAAAATTTTCACTCATTCAGGTCGAGGTATTTCTGGAGAACTAGACTCAATTGATGGACTTATTAATATTGGGAATATCGAATGGCTACTTAGTCAAGGAATAATTGTTGATAGTGATGCAAAAAAAGTCATTGAAAATGAAGAGACAAAAATGAACACTATCATTGGAGTAAGTATCAAAGAAAAGTTATTAGGCTTTATCTTCCTAGGAGATTTACTCAGAGATGATTCAATTAAAACAGTTCAAAATTTAAGAAAAAACAAATTTAAAATTAATATTTTAAGTGGAGATAGGAAACAAACAGTTTTAGCTTTAGCAAAAAAAATTGGTTTTAAAGAAACAGAAGTAAAATGGAATCTTCTTCCCGAAATGAAACTAAAGACTATAGAAAATTTAAAAATTAATCATAAAGTAGCAATGATTGGTGATGGTATTAATGATGTCCCAGCGTTAGCATCTTCAGACTTAGGAATTGCGGTGGGATCAGGGACTCAAATAGCCAAGGCAAATGCAGATGTAGTATTGATGGGAGATCAACTAAATGGATTACCCTATGCCTTAAATCTTGCCAAAAAAACTATAAGAAAAATAAAGCAAAATTTAACATGGGCTTTTGGTTACAACTTAATAGCTATACCTTTAGCCGCAGGCATTTTATTCCCTAAATACGGTATTCTTCTTACTCCCTCAATCGCAGCATTATTGATGGCTATTAGCTCTATTACAGTTGTAATTAATGCTTTATCTTTGGATTAAATGAAAGGAAAATTTATTGTTATTGAGGGTATTGATGGATGTGGTAAAACTACCCAAATAGATGAACTATCTAAATGGCTACCTAATAGTGGTCTAATAAAAAAAGGGTCTAAATTAATCACAACTAAAGAGCCTGGAGGCAGTCTTTTAGGGAAAAAACTTAGAGGACTGATTCTTGATAATAATGAAAATAACAAGCCTTCATCTCTTGCTGAATTATTGCTTTATTCAGCGGATAGAGCTGAACACGTTTCCAAAATTATTTCACCTGCCTTAAATAACAATGATTGGGTAATAAGTGATAGATTTTCCGACTCCACTCTGGCTTATCAAGGCTATGGAAGAAATATAAATTTAGAAATAATTAAAAATATTGAATCAATTGTGTGTCAAGGAGAATCTCCTGATCTCACTTTCTTCTTAGAAATTTCTCCAGAGGAGAGCATATTCCGAAGAAAAAATGAAATTCCAGACAGAATAGAATCAGAAGGTATTAGATTTTTAGAAAAAGTAAATGAAGGCTTCAAACTAATTGCCAAACAAAAAAACTGGAAAGTAATATCTGCTTCACAAAATATTAAAACTATTTCTAATCAAATGAAAGAGACTTTGATAAACAATTTTTCTAATAACAAATGATTGAGGTTAAAAAAAATAATTTTTTCTTGAATGAAGCAGTCAATACCTGTCTTAACAACATAATTAAAAACAAATCATTTGCTAATGGTTATATATTTTATGGTGCTGATGGAGTAGGAAAAAAGCAAACTGCTCTTAAATTTATAAAAGAGATTTTCAAACAGTCTTCACCAAGCGAAAATATTGAAGAGAGAATTACAAACAATAACCATCCTGATTTTTTAATTATTGAACCTGAGTCTCTTTCTGCAACTAAAAGTTCAGGAAATTCCGATCTTGAAAAAACAATAAAAAGTGGATCTGAGATTATTAAAATTGCTCAAATACGTAATATCAAAACTTTTCTTAGTCAAAAATCAATAAACTCAGATAAAAAAATTGTTTTAATTATTGATGCACACCTCTTGAACGAAGCAGCCTCAAATTGCCTTTTAAAAACCTTAGAAGAACCTATTAACGGCATTTTTATTTTACTAACATCTAAATTAAACCTTCTCTTAGATACGATCATCTCAAGATGTCAAATCGTCAGATTTAGGTCCTTTTCTAGTAAAAAAATAAAGTTTATTTTGAAAGAATATTTAGATACTTCTAAATTAAATATTAATACAAAATTAAAATTTGAAGATTTAATAAATTCTGCAAATGGATCTCCAAATCAATTATTGAAAAATATTGAAATTTGGAATTCTTTTTCAGATGAAATTATAAGCAAATTAGATTCTCCAATAAAAAATAGCTTGGAAATATTAGAAAGATCTAAATTAATATCTGAAAAATTAGAAATTTATCAGCAGATTTGTTTAGTCAATTTAATTCAAACTATTTGGTGGAGAAAGACAAAAAATATTGATTTAGTTAAAAAACTTGAAAAATTAAAATATCTTTTAAGAAAAAACATCCAACCAAGGTTGGCTTGGGAAATTACTTTTTTAAAAATTTCAATAGAAGATTTATGAGATTAATTAAGGGCAGGATTTATCAAATCAGGATTTCTTGCTTGAAAAAACTCTTGCCTCGAAGTTTCAACTTGAGAACCAATAGGTAACTCAAGACAATATCCAGCACCATATACAGTTTTTATATATGTAGGCTTACGTGGATCAGGTTCTAGTTTGGTGCGTAAGTGTCTAATATGAACTCTTATTGTTTCAATATCATCATCGGGTTCATATCCCCATACTTCTTTAAGAATTGATGCTGGCGATACAGTTTGACCGTGTCTCTGCAAAAGACAGTGGAGTAATTCAAACTCAAGATGAGTTAATCTAATAGGAGATTCAAACCAGATAGCTTCAAATCTTTCCGGAACAAGAGTTAGAGGGCCATAATTTAATATTTCTTGCTGGTTATCAGAATTCAATTGTGCTCTATTGGTTCTTCTTAGTAATGCTTTTATGCGTACATACAATTCTTCTAGATCGAATGGTTTAGTAATGTAATCATCTGCTCCAGAATTAAACCCAGTCACTTTATCTTTAAGTCCACCTAATGCAGTTATCATCAGAATTGGAATATTTGATGTTCTCTCATCTCTTCTAAGTCGCTGGCACAAAGTTAAACCGTCAACATTTGGCAGCATTAAATCTAAGAGTATTAAATCTGGTGAGTATTGAAGAGCTAATGCTTGTCCTTTAATACCGTCTTCAGCTTTTTGGACATCGAAACCAGAATGTTCTAAATGCCTCGCCACCAAATCACGCATATCACGATCATCTTCAATTAAAAGGATTGAAATTTTCATATTGATAGACTATTAAATTAAAGATAATTTTTAGTAATATAATTCTCTCAAGAAATTGTAAAGATTGCTGAATTAGTGTAAACAATTTTAGCAATTAGATTTACCAATTAATTCAATAATGGCAAGGAATTAGAGAGAAATTGCAAATTTTTTAAAAGTTTAAATTTTACAATTTCTTCCAATTCTATTTACTTTTTCTTAATAATCAGTGGTATATCAGAAAAAAATAATGATTGTCTTTGAAAGAATATCTAATTTAAATTGATATAGCAAGGTATCTGAATATGAAATTAAATAGTGATTCTCAGTTTTCGAAGTGGATTTACTGAGTTTCAATTTTTTAATTTATTATGAGTGTATAAATTAATAATTTTTGTCTATATTAAAAAAAATTTAAGTATTTATGAAAAAAAAGTCATTTATCTTTTCTGATTTATCCAAAAAACAAATAGAAAAACTTAAAGAATTTTATATTCAAAAAAAAGTTGAATCGATGAGTCATCAAGAGCTTAAACAATATGTACTAGAAATTATTTCTCATCAGATAAACGATACTATCGACAAAGAAGAAGAAATGGAAGCATGGAGAGAAATGTCAGATTTTTTTGGAGAGCAATTTGAAATAGTTATCCTAAATATACAAAAAAAATACATTGACGAGAAAAACGTTCTTGAAACAGAAATAGATTCTCAAAAACGAAGAATAGAATTACTTGATAGGAATAATCTAGATAAAGAGAAAACGGATATGTGGGATGACTAGAAAGTCCTGCAAGGTGTAATTTATACCATACAAAAGAAAAGATATCTTGATTATATAGAACGTAAAAATCAATAAAAACGTATTTTTTTTTATATAGAGAATTGACAGTTGTTCTATTTACTGTTCTTTAAACATAAGACATAATCTTTTTAAACTAATTTAAATAATTATAAAAAAATAAATTATTTTGTTCTATTTACTGTTCTTAATAGAATATAAATTTTTACATTAAATCCTCGGCTAACCACTTTTTGGAAAAAGGGTTCATGGAAATAAAAAGTCATCTTTAAAAAGGTGACTTTACATAACTTTTTGAAATGTATAAACTCCTAGGGAGAGATACCTCTATGACCCTTTAAGAACTTATCTAAATATTTATGATCATATTTGAAACCATATGAAACTATAAAACAAGAAAACATTTCAAGAAAAACTAAACTATCATTTATAAAAACAATAAGAAGAAAAATTATCCTTGATATTTAATGTTGCGACTTCTTCCACTACCGATTTTTATTTGCATTTATCTATTCTCTTGGTGGAGATGTAAAAAAAATATTATCGCAAGTGATAAGCAACTAAACCCATGCATTGATTGGGCATATGTAAAAAATTTACCTCTCCCACCAAAACCTTCATTTATCGAGTTTTATATAGTTTATGTTTCTTCTTTTTTTAAATTTCCCTTTGGGATAATTGTTCAACAACTACCTTTCTCAAAGAAAGTAAGATACTACGAAAGAGAAATGAAATTAATATTTGATAAATGGAATTTAGAAAAAATTAAAAAAATAATTAACTAATTTATTAAAGTTATGGAACTATTCGAAGAGCATTAGGTATGAGTAGATCAACGGTTGCAACTATATTTAAAAGAGAGAAATTAGCAGTATGACTCAATGGGATGACAAATCTTGGCAAAAAGAGTTCTTGAATATGAAATCTCATCCACCTTCAGATGCAAAACTCTTAATGGGAGGTGTCAAAGGATTGAAAGATGCTTGGCGTTTAGATGTTCTACATGTTGAATACGAAAGATTGAAGAAAATACAAGAGCAGCAACAGCAATGAAAGAAGAAATAGATTGGAGAAAAGAACTCCTTGCAAGTAAGAAGTTCAATAATAAATTTTCAAAAAATATATTAGAAAATGGTGCAAAGAATTATATGCAAGAAATCTATATGGGATACATGTATTCAAGATGGAAGAAAATTAGGGGTTTAGATCTTCCCGACCAATAAAAAGGAGAATATTGTGTAACATGAAAACGTATGATTTATCCTTTTTCCACAAAATTAAGGTCAGCACTAAAAAAGACATCATATGAAAATCGCATGATGTCTAACACAGATAAGATTCAATAGAAATAAACTCCCCGGGCGAGATATATTATTGAACATTTAAGAACTGAAATGGATACTTATGATCATTTTTGAAACCCATATAAATCAAAAAAACAAGAAAACAACAAGAAATAACCTGAAAAATTATAAAAGATAGACTTCTTTTTAAAAAGAATTAGAATCTCCAAAAGTTTCTTGAATAATCGTCTTGAATAGATTTGAATTCATAAAGTTGATTATTGAAAAAAAAACTTTAGATAAAGAGGTTTTCAAAAAATCGCTTGAAGTTAAGAATTTTTCAATTGCTAGACAAATTCTCAACAAAATTAATGGCAATATAAATACTGATATCCTTCTTAAATCTAATAACGTCGTTAAAGTAAGATCTGCTCAAGGCAGTTTAATTGCCAATCTGGTTAATTTCCTAGATGATCCTCTCCTAAAAAAAGAAACCAAGAAATTTATAGATGATTTAGTAGATCAGAAATTAACTGGTTATTCCTTAACTGAGACTGAAAAAATAACGAAAAAAACAGATACAAAAAACCAACAACTAATGGATGAATTGAGAATATTAAAGGAAGAGAGAGTTAGGGGAGAGAATAAGAAAAAAACTAAAAATACAAAGAGAAAAAAAGATCAAAATAAGGATGAAAATGACAAAGCAGGTGCGTTAGTAACATATTTAGGATTATTTTTCCTATTTTTTGTAATCCCTTTATCAGGGTTTTTAATCATAGATCCATCAGCAACATTAAGACAATCAACTAATAAGACAACAAGTAAAAACTTATCTTTTAAAAAAGAATATGAATTTCAAGAAAAATCTGAAGCAGAGGAGATAAAAAAATGTCAATCATATAGGAACAATCAAGGAGAAGTGTTTAATGGTGATTACTATGTCTTTGACAAGTCAAAGTGGGCAGTTATTAATCCAAGATATATTGATAAAGAATATAAATGCTCAATAAAAACTTATTTCTTAGATAGAGAGTACATTTATAATGAACTTGGTGAAAATGGACTACAAATTTTCACAATTGAATGGAATGGTAATGAAGGTGACTTGATAAGATATGTCAAATACAGGAAAGGAGGCAGAGTTAGTAAATATGTCTTTCAAAATTATAACTTTATTAAATAATTCTTTAAGTTAATTTCTCGATTAATAAAACAAGAAAACAACAAGAAGACATTTTAAGAAAAAATGACTATTATTGATCTATTCTGGTCTTCTCCAAAACCTATAAACCCCTGTGAGGGTCAAAAAAAAGAGACCTTGAGGTCTCCTAAACTGATTTGAACTCGTTATAGAACTCCCCGGGCGGGATTCGAACCTGCGACCAATCGATTAACAGTCGATCGCTCTACCGCTGAGCTACCGAGGAATATAAAACGAATTTAACTCTTTAAAGTGCCTTATGACAAGTAAAAGATTTAATTATATTGAAATTTTGATGGTTCTTGCCAGCTAGATAAAAAACCATTTTTCAGCTCTGCTACTGAATCAGCATAAGTTAATTCTTCATAACGATGAGTAATCCACAAAGCGGATAAAGGTTTTTTATGGTCACTTGTAAGATTTTTAATAGTTTTTAAGACTTTTAATTGGCTTGTTTGATCAAGTAACGCTGTAGGCTCATCTAAAAGAATAAAATTCCTATTACTAATAAGAACGCATGCGATAGTTAAGCGTTGTTTTTGCCCACCGCTTAACGTGTGTATTGGCCTTTTTTCAAAACCAGTCAATCCAACCTGAGCAAGCACATATTCGATTTTTTTATTAATTTCATAATCACTTATATTTTGGTTAATATTAATCAGAAGTTCGCTCCTGCAATTTGGCATCAATATTTGATGATCAGGGTTTTGAAATACCATCCCTATATCTGCTTTAGAGTTAATTACTCCATGCTTGGGTTTAATTATTCCATTAATTAATTTAAGAAGGGTACTTTTTCCACTCCCATTTTTCCCGACGACCATCCAAAATCCAGTTTTTTTTATAGAAAAATTACATTTAAAAATTAAATTTTCTTTTTTCCCAGGATATGAAAAAGAGACATCTTTGAAATGAATATGAGGTATTTCATTTTCAAGAGAATCTCGCATAAATTCTATCAATCTATATTGAGAGAAAATCCTGGTCTTTTAGCTCCTCCTGCTACTGATGATTTTTCATATATCTGAACAGAAATGATTTCTTTAGCTCTGACAGAAATTAATTTATCTTGCACTTTGTCGCACCTTAATTCAATCAAGTTTGAGGATTCTAAAGATTCATTCATAGAACTTTTTATTTCATCATAAATTCGTTTAACATCCTCAAATTCTTTCTTCTGAATTGAAAGTGGAAAGGGTGAATATCTGAGACTTAGTTCCAGCGAGTACATAATCCTTATAAAAAAACTACCTTTTATAATAATAAATATTTTTTCCGCAGAAAGTCATTATAAATTAAATTCTTTTGAGAAAAATATGCAAAAGATCTTTAAATCCAATTATTATGGAAATAGGATATTAAATTTTGCAATTTAAATAATCATTTCATGGAAATAGCAAATGATATAACTTCTCTAGTTGGAAATACCCCGTTAGTTAAATTAAATCGAATCAGAGAGTATTGTAATTGTTATCCAGAAATAGTAGCCAAACTAGAAAGTTTCAATCCATCAGCGTCCGTTAAGGATCGCATCGCTTATTCAATGTTATGTAAAGCTGAAGAAGAAGGATTGATAACACCAGATAAAACAACGTTAATTGAAGCAACAAGTGGAAATACTGGAATTGCATTAGCAATGGTTGCTGCAGCAAAAGGCTATAAATTGATATTAACTATGCCGGATACGATGAGTATTGAAAGAAGGGCAATGTTGAGAGCATATGGAGCTGAATTACAGCTAACGCCAGGGCAAGAAGGAATGAAAGGAGCCTTAGATTTAGCTACTGAATTGTGTTCAAGCATTGCAAATAGCTATCAATTTAATCAATTTGAAAACTTTGCTAATCCAGATATTCATGAAAGAACAACAGCTCAAGAAATATGGGCCCAATCCAATAATAATTTAGATGGACTAGTTACAGGAGTAGGTACAGGAGGAACAATTACGGGTTGCGCACGTTTTTTGAAAAAAGTTAATCCAAATTGCAAAATTTATGCTGTAGAGCCCAAAAAAAGTGCTGTCATTTCCGGAGAAAAGGCAGGATCTCATTCGATTCAAGGAATAGGAGCAGGTTTCGTACCGAAAGTCCTGAATACTAAATTAATTGATGAAATTATAAAAATAGATGAAGAAGAAGCATTTCATTTTGGGCGTTTATTAGCTCGTTTGGAAGGTCTTTTATCAGGCATCAGCAGCGGAGCAGCTTTAGCAGCAACTATTAAAATCGGAGAAAGGAAAGAACTCATCAATAAAAGATTGATAGTAATTCTTCCAAGTTTTGGTGAAAGATATTTATCAACCGCAATGTTTGAATCCAATTCATCAATTCAAGCCAGAAAAGATGGTTATCTTTAATTCCTGATTTATAAAAATGGAAAAAAATTTATATGAAGAATTAGGCCTTAAACAAAATGCAACCAAAAGTGAAATTAAATCTTCATATCGTTCTTTAGTTAAGCAACATCATCCTGATGCAGGGGGAGAAAAAGAAAGATTTCTTGCAATACAAAATGCCTGGGAGATTCTAAATGACCCTTTTAAAAAAGAACAATATGATAGAAATTTCTTCTCTTCCAGTTCATCATTTGATTCATTAAGTGAAAATTGGGAAGAGAATTTTAATTCAAAAAAATATAATTCATCAATTAAAGACAGAGAAGTTGAAATATGGATTAAAGAAATTTTCACTCCGATCAATAGATCAATAAGCCAAATAATTAAACCTTTGAACGACGAAATCAAAGCACTTTCTGCGGATCCATATGATGAACAACTAATGGAAAATTTTTGCAGTTACATAAGTCTTTCACAAAAGAAAATAGAAAAAGTTGAAAAAATTTATAACAAAAAAATAGTTCCAAAGTCTATTACAGTTTTAGGCCTCGATTTGTATCATTGTTTTTCACAAGTTAAAGATGCACTATTAGAATTTGATAGATATACACAAGGATACGTAGATGATTACTTATTTGATGGTAAAGAAATGATTAAAGAAGCAAAAAGAATTCAATCAAAGATGTCTGCAGAGAAAAAAAAATAAAAAACTTTTAGATATAAAAATTTATTGAATATATTCTTGAAGTTGATCCAATTTAAACCAAACATCTGGAACAGGCCTGCGCCATCGAACCTGAGCATATTCGTCTTTGACTGAAAGAATCTCTCCAGGGCCTTCAAAAACATAATTAGGTAGATCATTATCACTAGCTAGCGACTCGATACTCTTTATAAAACTTTTTCTATCGACAAACACTAAGCTTCCTTTCTTGAGAGGTTTCTTTGGAATAGAATCTGTCATAATAAAATCAACAAAGTTATTTGAAATCTATTATACAAAAACTTATTTGATAAATATTTAAAAAAATTGATAACGGAATAATAATTACAAACGTGTAAAAAATTTAATAGCCTTAAATTATAAATTTAAAAAAATATGCGTCTTTTACTACTTGGCTGCACTGGATTTGTTGGTAAAGAATTAGTACCAACACTACTCAATGAAAACCACGAAATATATATTGTAAGTAGAAAAACTATAAGTAAATTAAAACTTGATATAGATTTCAATAAATTTAAATTTTTGCAAATAGATTTATCAAAAGAAAAAAACTGGAATAACGAAAATCTTTTAAATATTTTAAGAGAGGCAGATGGAATTATTAACTTAATGGGAGAACCAATAGCAGAAAAAAAATGGACTTCTTTACAAAAACAGGAGATTGAAAACAGTCGTATTAATACTACAAAATTTATGATGAAGACCCTAAAAAATTTCAAAATCAACCCAAAAGTCATTATAAATGGATCAGCAATAGGTTATTACGGTACAAGTTTGCTTGGTGAATTCACTGAAAATAGTATTGGAGGAAAAGACTTTTTAGCTAATCTTTGCAAAAAATGGGAAGCAGTAGCTGCTGAAAAACCATTTTTCTCAAGGTTAGTTATTTTTAGAATTGGACTTGTTCTAGAGGCTGATGGAGGAGCATTAGGAAAAATGCTCCCTATATTCAAAGTTGGATTAGGTGGACCAATTGGAGATGGTAAGCAATGGATGAGTTGGATTCATAGAAGTGATTTATGTGCATTAATTTCTCAAGCATTAGTTGATAAAAAGTATTCAGGAGTATTTAATGCTGTTGCACCAAATCCAGTATTAATGAGAGACTTTTCTGAGGCTTTAGGAAAATGTCTTAATAGACCTAATTTAATTCCAGTACCTGGAACGGTTTTAAAAATATTGTTAGGAGATGGAGCAAAAGTTGTATTAGAGGGTCAAAAAGTAATAAGCAGTAAACTCAAAAATTATAATTTTAAATATCCTCTTCTTGAGAAAGCAATTTACGCCTCCACCAGGAATTAATACCGTTTACTAAAGCGCCAATAATAAGAATTGTTATTAATGGGACTATAAGAGGATTCCAAACTATCTGAATAAAATTAATAAAAATAAATATCCCATTTAATTGCATAATGATTGCAAAAATAAAAAATACTGCAAAAAAAATTACTGTAAATAAGTTGATTAATAAAAAATTATCGATTATTTGTTTTAAGTAATTTTGATCATTTTCCTTATTCATTATCTATAAGTATATTCATATCATCAACCATCTTAAGACAAGCTTTGTTTTCACCCAGTCTTTTTTTGGCATTTTCATTACATGAAATCATAAACTTCTTATTTAGCTTTATTAGATATATTACTTTTATAATCAATTTTATTGTCTGATTTATTTGATCATTCTTATCTTTATAATTACTGGCACAAAAAACATATTTTCCAAGCAAACGTCTTTGCGCTTCAGCAAAAGATTTTGTAAATTGTGGACCTTTACCTTCAATCTGAATAACCGGTTTTCCTAGCCCAATCGCTTGCTCTGCTGCTGTTCCTGCCATGCTGATACAAAATCTACTTTTCAATAATATTTTGTCAAAATTATTCCAATATATATTTACTTCTAAAGATTTATATTGGAATTTCAAGAGATACTTCTCTTTTATTTTTTCTAGGTATAACCATCTTCTATTTTTAAATATCTCCTTTATTTTTGTTGAAGATAAAGCATTAACTATTGCAAAATTAAACTCAATATTTTGAAAATATCTTAAACCTGACAGTGCTTCTAATACCTCTAAAATCAAAACAAAATTATCTAAAATCTCGGGGAATCTACTTCCTGGAAATAATCCAATACTAAATTCAGATTTCTTTAATTCTTTATTTATAGAAAAAAACTTATCCATAAATGGATTACCTAAAAAAGACACTTTCTTTTTTAATTGCAAAGTTAAATCATTAGCTGTAAAAGAATCTCTTGTGTATATTTTTTTTGCCTTTTGTGATAGCAAGAAAAATTTAGAAGGCCATGGCAATTCTAACTTCCCTTCATAATGACTGGAATAAGCAACTAGATATGTAAAAAAATCTTTATTACAAACCCATGCAAAAAAAACTGGTACAATATCTCCGACTACAAAAAAATAATCATATTTTTTTCTTATTTTATAAGTTAAATATAATCTTTTTAGAAGATAAAATATTTCTCCTCCAAATATCTCAGTTAGTCTTCCCTTAAAAGAATTATAGCCAATTCCTCCAGTCCTAAATTCTTTGGTTTTTCCAATAATCTTAATTTTTTCTCTTTCATAATGGTTTCCTTTGCCAACAATTGGCAGAGCATTAACAGAATAACCACTTTTTACGAATTCCTTAGCTATCAAACTCCCAGATAGATCTTCTCCATGCCCATTACTTAATATTAGAATTCTAGACAATTTAAAATTCCAACCATTTTTTAACTTTGGTTAACTCAGGCCAATCTGGATATCTACTTAGTCCGTCTTCAACAGATTCTTTCAACTCACTTTTCACATCTGGCATCATCATAGACATTTTTTTTATTAACTCAATATGATCCCTAACACCTTTATTATTGGTAGCCAAAAGAGCTAAAGACAAATTCATTCTTGCTTGTGGGTCTTGCTGATTTAATCGAACAGCTTGTCTGGCGGCTGCCAAAGCTTCTTCATTATTTTTCAAAATTAATTGAAGCCATGATAAACAAGTCCAAGCAGCAAAATGATTTGGTATTTGCTGTATAATTTTTTGAAAATCTTGAGCGATTGGAATTAAATCTTGCCCAGATTTATATCTTGATAGAGCTTCATTAAAATCCTCTTCGATGGGATTAATTTCTTTATTCATTATTTATTAAACTGCAAAGGAGCTTCCGCAACCGCAAGTTTGAGAAGCATTAGGATTTACAAAATTAAAGCCACCGCCAATTAATTCCTTACTAAAATCTAATTGCATTCCATAAATATATAAGAGACTTTTAGGATCACAAACTACTTGAAAGCTTTGATCAGCTTTTAATGAATAATCATAAACTTGATCATCGGGATTTATTTCATTATTTCCTATAAAATCCATCGTATAACTCATCCCGCTACAACCTCCTGATCTTACTCCTACCCTTAGTGCTTTTTTATCGCTTTGGCCCTTTAATAAATTTGAAATTTGCTCTATAGCATCATTCGTAATTAAGATGCCTTTGCCATCATCAGAATTCTTAATTTCCTGTTTAACTTCTACATTTTCCATAAACAAAAGATTTCTACTATTTATAATATAAAAACTTAATCGATAGGATGCATAGAACAAACAATTTCCAAACTTGGTTTGTTATAATTTTAAGAAAAAGTGAAAATTGCAATAGTTGGTTCTGGATTAGCTGGTCTTACGGCGGCAGTAAATTTAGTTGATGAAGGTCACGAAGTAGAAATTTATGAGAGTAGATCATTTTGGGGAGGTAAAGTAGGAAGTTGGGAAGATAAAGATGGCAACCATATAGAAATGGGTTTACATGTATTTTTTTACAATTACGCAAATCTGTTTAAATTAATGAAAAAAGTGGGAGCTTTAGATAATTTACTCCCGAAAGATCATACTCATCTCTTCATTAATAATGGCGGGAATCTGAAATCTTTAGATTTCAGATTCCCCTTGGGTGCTCCATTTAATGGACTAAAAGCTTTTTTTACAACCGAACAACTTACTTGGATAGATAAGTTCAGAAATGCTTTAGCTTTAGGGACAAGCCCAATAGTTAGAGGATTGATAGACTATGAGGGCGCAATGAAAATAATTAGAGATCTAGATAGGATTAGTTTTCAAGAATGGTTTTTAAACCATGGTGGAAGTGAAAAAAGTTTAGAAAGAATGTGGGATCCTATCGCATATGCTTTAGGTTTTATTAATTGCAAAGATATTTCAGCAAGATGCATGCTAACTATCTTCATGATGTTTGCTTCAAAGACAGAAGCCTCAAAACTTAATCTTTTAAAAGGTTCTCCTCATAAGTGGTTAACTCAACCTATTGTTGACTACATCACAAACAAAGGGGCAAAAATCCATCTTAACCATAAGGTAGAAGAAATTATTTATGAAAAGGAATCTTCCTCATATGCAGTTAATCAGTTAAAAATATCTTCTCCTCAAGGAATTAAGGCGGTGTTTGCAGATAAATTTCTAGCTGCCTGTGATGTTCCTGGTATAAAAAAAATAATTCCAAAAGAATGGTATCAATTTAAAGAATTTGAAGGTTTAAAAAAACTTAGAGCAGTTGCTGTTGCCACAATCCAATTAAGATACGACGGCTGGGTTACCGAACTGCAAAAACATAATACTGGCAACACACCAACTGGATTAGATAACCTTCTTTATTCTGCTGATGCCTCCTTCAGTTGTTTTGCTGATTTAGCACTAGCAAGTCCAGCAGATTATAGAAAAAAAGATATGGGATCACTCCTCCAATGTGTTTTAACTCCCGGCGATAGATGGATGGGAAGATCTACAGAAAGAATTACAAAAGAAATAGATAAAGAGGTTCGCCGTCTATTCCCATCCTCAAAAAACCTTAAATTGCTTTGGAGTAACGTAGTACAAATTCCACAATCACTCTATAGAGAATCTCCCGGCATGGAACCTTTCAGACCCGATCAAAAAACATCAATATCTAATTTCTTTATGGCTGGTAGTTACACAAAACAAGATTACATAGACTCTATGGAGGGAGCAACAATGAGTGGTCATTTAGCTGCTTCTGCAATTTTAGAGAAGAAAGCAGAATTAGCAAAAAATCTTGCAGTCAGTTAATTTATGGGTACTTGGCTAAAACATGACGTAATAACAGTTGTTAATGCGCCTCTTGAAAATGTTTGGAATTCATGGAGCGATTTAGACTCAATGTCTCTTTGGATGAGCTGGATTGAATCTGTAAAAACAGTTAATGAAGAAACTAATACATTACCAGATTTAACAGAATGGACTTTAGCTGCAAATGGCTTCAGGTTTAAATGGAAAGCTCAAATTACAGAAAGAGTCGAAAAAAGCAAACTTAAATGGAAATCTATAGGAGGTTTACCAACTGAGGGATCAGTGGTTTTCGAAAGTAAAAGTGATCAAATCACAACGGTAAATTTAGCCATAACTTATGAGCTACCTAAAATGATTGCGAGGTTTATGGAAAAGAATGTTTTAGGCAAAATAGTTACAAACGAATTACAGGCCAATATTGATAGGTTCAAAGATTTAGTTGAAAAGAACTATAAAAAAGATTTTTCTAACTAAAAATATTAATTGCTACATCAAGTAGTCCTTCAAAAGTATAATTTTTTGCCTGACTATCAACTCTTCCAAAAATCTTCATACATATTTTTGTTGTCTGAGGTCCAATAGTTAACAACTTAATTTGATCGAAATATTCTAACCATTGTTTACCAAGTTTTTTTTCTAGTAAAAAAGCAGAATTTGATACAGTTTTACCGCTTGAGAAAATAATTGCATCGACTTTTCGATTAGAAATAATATCAATTGTTTCTTCCGGAATTGATTCAGGACATCTAGTTTCATATGCAGCAACCTCAAAAACACGGGAACCAGCCTTTCTAAATTGATCTGCAATTAGATCCCTACCACCTGTTTGAACTCTTGGTACAAAGACTCGAAGTCCATAACCAGATACTGGGAAGTTATCAATTAAACTTTCAGCAATAAATTCTGGAGGTATGAAATCAGCCTTAATCCCAAAATCATCAAGAGTTTTTGAGGTTTTTTCTCCGACTACAGCGATTTTTGTTTTTTTAGAACACTCTTTTAATGAACTATTAAAATATCTAAGTCTTTTATCCACAAATTTGATCCCATTACTACTGGAAAAAATAATCCAATGAAAATCATTTATTTGATTTAGTGCTTCGTCAAGAGGATTCAAATCATCAGGATCACCAATACTTATTGCAGGTAAATCAAATATATTAGCGCCCTTGCTTGTGAATATCTTTTTTATATCCAATATTCCTTCTTTTGATCTAGTGAAAATTATATTTCTTTGATCAAGGGGTAGATCAACTATTGGCATCCTTATCCTCATCATTATTCCCTTGATTTTTATTTTTTAGTTCATCGAGAAGTTTCAAGACTGATAATCCTTTATCAAGAACAACATCGTCTTTAAAAATTATCTCTGGAACTCTTCTCATCTCTATTTTTTTTCCTAAACTGTGCCTTATGGAGCTTTTAACAGTATTCAAATTTGATACAATCTCTTTCCTTACTTTATCTTGAGCAGTTGAAGTTATATAAATTTTACAGTGTTGCAAATCACCTGATAAATCAATCTTAGAAATATTGACGAAATGATCTCTAATAAGATGATTTTCCAAATCATTTTGTAAAATAAGGGTTATTTCTTTCTTCAAAAGAGAAGAAACTTTTGCAAGACGGTAATTGTTTGGCATTATGGTTGTAAATTTATTGGATTTGTCATAGCTTGCAAGACAAAATAAACAGTTATGAAAGCACTTAAGACAGAAGATATCAAACCTACTATTGTGAGTGGATTTGATCTATTCTTGAATAAAGGTTCAAGCAATGCTACAAGTCCCCCAACAATGATGGATATTAAATACTTGGGATATCTTGCAACATTAGAGAAAAATTCGCCCATCAGCTCCACAAATAGATTACTTTTTTAGCTAAGTTTTAACAAACATTAAACAGCATGATTACATTATATCAATTTAGGCATAGTGCTTTTTGTTTAAAAACAAGAATGGCTCTTCATGCAAAAAAACTACAATATCGAGTTGAAGAAGTTACACCTGGAATAGGTCAATTTGAAATCTTTAAATTATCAGGTCAAAAACAAGTCCCTGTAATAGTTGATAGCAATGATCAAATTATTCATGACTCATCAACTATTTGCGAATATATAGATAAAAAAAATGATAACAATCCACTTTTTCCTGAGGATCCAATGTTATTTGCACAATGCAAACTAATTGAAGATTGGGCAGATACTACAATGGCTACAACTTGTAGAAAAGCTCTAATAAAATCTGCAATAGAAAATCCACAACTAAGAACTGCATTACTTCCAGATGAAATACCTTCTTCAGTTAAAAGTATTGTTGATAAATTACCTTTTGAAAATCTTAGTAAAATCTCTAATGTAGTTTTATCTTCTAAAGATAATTTAGAACTCCAAAAATTACTGGAAGCTTTATCAAAATCCTTGATCAACAAAAAATATTTAGTTGGAGATAGTTTATCAATTGCAGATATTTCAATTGCAGCTCAATTATCCCTTCTTAAATTTCCAAAGTCTGCAGGGCCAATTCTTTCAGGAGAAGGGAGTCAAGAATACATAAATAACCCTTATCTAGAAAATCTTTTCATGTGGAGGAACAACTTAGAAGAATATCTTTTTAGTGCTAACTCTCAATAAATTCAAAAGTCAATTTATATTTATTTGTTTTAATAGCATGAATAGAAGGGTCACCAACTTTTGAACCATAAGAAGCTACATATTGCACTCCACAAATTGATGGTTTGATTGAATTATTAACTTCCAATAGTTCTTCGGAACATTTTTGAAATTTACTAATTGTCTCTACCTGATTAATCCTTGAAGCTCCTGGCTTATGCACTTTTTGTATAACTAACTCATCTGCGAAAAAAATATCATCATCTTGGATCTGATTTCTCCCTGTTATTCTTGAATCAATATAAAAATCATCTTTTAAATAAGTAATTTGATTATTAATAGATTGAGGATCATTTACAACCTTGATTAAGGTGTCACCAAATATTGCTTTTCCTATAGATTCAGAATTTTTTGCACGATTACCAACAATTAAATCTGAATCATTCTTAAAGAAATTTACTTTATAAATAACTGGCTCTTCTGAATCATTAATTATATCTTGAGAGGTAACAAGCCAATTCCCCTCGAACCAATTAGGATAAATTAAATCTTTAGAAGTATCAGATATTTTAAAATTTGGCAAATATAATTCTGGCCATTGATTTACACGATTTTCCAAAAACTCTCGTACGTTAGAATCTAATAGAGCAAAAGAACTTTCTAAAAAAATTCCTTGAAAAGTCAAGCAAAGAATTAATCCGAGAAGAATTTTCATTATGTCAAATCCACTAATAAGAGCATCAGATCATTATGTATTATTAGAGCCAGATTCAAAAGAAAAAATTGTATCAAAACAAGAAGCAATTTTATGGTTGAAAAATTGGCTTAGTAAGGCAGAAACACAAACAATATATCAAAATATAGAAGATACTGATCAGGAATTTTTTGAAGAATTATTGGAAAGCACTTATGAATTAGAAATAAAATTAGGATACGTTATCAAATGGTTTGCAGTAAGAATTGAACCAGATTAACTAATTATTTCTTTATGAATTGCATTGATTATTTTCATAGCAACTTCTTCAATATTTTCCCTTTTTACCTGAATTCTTAAATCTGCTTGAGAATACAAATTTTCTCTAGATTGAAAAATGCTCGTATATAAATCATTTAGATTCTTTCCCTGAAGTAGTGGCCTATTTTCAATTTCATTTTTCAATCTTTCAATTGCTATATCTTTGTCGAGATCTATCCAAGCAATTATTCCCTGTCTTAAGATCCCCCAGTTTTCCGATTTGGTAACTATTCCTCCCCCAGTTGAGATAACTAATGAAGGAATTTTGATAGTTTCCTTGAGGCAGTTTGCTTCTAATTCACGGAAATTATCTTCTCCTTCATCATTAAAAATTTGATTGATAGATTTTTTTGCCAACTTCTCTATTAATGAATCTAAATCAATATATTTATACTTCAATAATTCAGCCAGCTTCAAACCAGTTTGTGACTTACCAGAACCCATCATTCCTATTAAAAATATGCTTCTGCCCTTGATAGTATGAACTGTTTTTTCGATAATGGATTGTTCCATAAAGACAAAAGCGTATTTAAAACCTTAAGATAGTATTATCGCAGACAAGTATGACTTCTACACAATCCAAACCATTACATGGAAAAGGACGTGAATGCGTCATAACTCGTCGTGCCTGCTTTAGTTCTAGTCACCGTTATTGGCTCCCTGAAAAAAGCCAAGAAGAAAATTTATCTCTTTTTGGGAAGTGCAGTATTGCACCAGGTCATGGTCATAATTATGAACTTATTGTTTCAATGGGTGGAGAACTAGACTCTGATGGAATGGTACTAAATCTCTCTGATGTAAAACACTCTATTAAAGATAAGGTTACTGGACAATTAGATTTTCGTTTTTTAAATGATGTCTGGCCTGAATTTAATGTTAATAATCAAGAGGGTATACTTCCCACAACTGAAGCATTAGTAAAGGTCATTTGGAGTCGTCTAAAGGATGATTTACCTCTTACAAGTCTAAGACTTTATGAAAACCCAAATTTATGGGCTGATTATTTTGGAAAAAACATGGAAGCATTTTTAACAGTACAAACTCATTTTGCAGCCGCTCATAGACTTGCAAAAGAAGAGATATCCTTTGATGAAAATAAAAAAATCTATGGGAAATGTGCCAGAGTTAATGGACATGGTCATAATTATCTTGTCGATATAACTGTAAAAGGAGACATTGATAAAAGAACAGGAATGGTTTGCGACTTATCCTCCCTCCAAGAGATAATTAATGATTTGGTTGTTGAACAACTAGATCATACTTTTCTAAATAAAGACATCGAATTTTTCCATAATTGTGTTCCAACGGCTGAAAATATAGCTCTATATATTTCTGATATTCTTAAAAAACCAATACATAACCTTGGTGCAACATTACACAAAATAAGACTCCAAGAGAGCCCAAATAATGCCGCAGAAATTTATGTTGATCAAAAGTTAACCAATTCATTGAAGTTGAAATTTGAAAATAGTTTAGTCACACAAACTTGAGTATCCCAAGAGTAATAATTGTTATAGCATCTAGTCTTGATGGGAGAATTGCATTTCCTAGAGGTGGAGAATCTCATCTTGGAAGCGAAGAAGATAAAAAAATGTTAAATCAAAACTTATCAATGGTTGACGCCACCATTTTTGGTTTTGGTACTTTAATGGCTCATCAATCAACTTACCTAATTAAAAATCTCAATGATAATGACGAAGTAAATATATTAAAAAGCCAACCAATTTCTATAGTTGCTTCAAATAGTAAAAAATTTAACTGTAATTGGAAATACTTTCGTCAACCAATTAGAAGATGGCTAATAAGCTCAAGTAAAGTTGATAATTCGTCGAATAATAACTTCGAGAAACAACTCTTTTTCGAAGATTCATGGGGAAAAACTTTAATTTCACTCAAAAAACAAGGGATAAATGATCTAGCTCTTTTAGGAGGTGCAAAACTTATAAATTCATTTATAAAAGAGGATCTAATAACAGATATAAAAATTACAATAATTCCACGAATTATTGGAGGTAGACATACATGGATCCCTCCAGAACAAACAAATGAGATTTTTAATCTCAAAAGACTATGGGAAATAAAATCAATTAAAAATTTAATGAATAATGAAATCCATGTTCATTACAAAAAAATTTGAAATAGATTCAATAATAAATGAACCAAAAAATACATAAAGTTGAAGTCAAATTGTCAATTAAGGAAATCTCTAAGGAGATATGGAATGAATTAGCAAATGAAATCAATAATCCATTTTATGAATGGAATTGGCTTAAAAACCTTGAAATATCAAAAAGTGTTTCAAGAGAAACTGGTTGGCAGCCTCTATATTTTGTTGCTTATAAAAATGAAGAAATATTAGGGATTGCTCCACTTTTTTTAAAAAATCATAGCTATGGAGAATTCATTTTTGATCAATCATTTGCAAGATTGGCTCAAGAGCTGAATTTAAATTATTACCCTAAATTAATTGGAATGAGTCCTTATAGTCCTGTAAATGGATATCAATTTCTTTATAAAAAAAATAAAGATAAGAAAGAAATTACAAATTTACTTATAAACCATATCGAAAGCTTTGCCATAACAAACAAAATTTTAAGTTGTAATTTTTTATATATTGATGAAAGCTGGGGCAACCATCTTAAATCTTTGGGATACCATAAATGGATAAACTCCAGCAGTGAATGGAGGAGTTATGGAGAAAAAACGTTTGATGATTTTCTTTCTAGATTTAACTCTAATCAGAGAAAAAATATCAAAAAAGAGAGGAAATCAATTACTAAACAAGATATTAAAGTAGAAATTTTTAATGAAGATGATATCAACCAAGAAATCCTCAAAAAAATGCATAATTTTTATGAACAGCATTGTTCGAGGTGGGGAGTTTGGGGAAGTAAATATTTAACATCTACATTTTTCGAAAAAATTGTTGATAATAAAAAAAATCTTTTACTTTTTAGCGCATCAAAAAGTTATTCAAATGATATTTTTGCTATGTCAATGTGCGTTAAAAATAAAAACAACTTATGGGGTAGATATTGGGGAAGTCAAGAAGAGATTTCTAATTTACATTTTGAATTATGCTACTACCAGCCAATTGAATGGGCAATAAAAAATAGTGTCCATTTTTTTGATCCTGGAGCGGGTGGTAAACATAAAAGGCGGAGGGGGTTTTTTGCAAAAAGCACCATTAGCTTGCATAAGTGGTTTAACAAAAATATGGAAAATATAATTTATCCTTGGCTAAATGAAGTTAATAAACAAACCGAGAAGGAAATTGAATTTGAGAATAATTCTATACCCTTTAAATAAAAAATTATTTGACTTTACTAAAGATTATATTAGTAATATAGTTTTTTATTAACTTCTAAGAATGGATTCTAGTAAAAGTTTAGATGAAAAAATAAAGATTGATAATAATCTATCCAACCGATATATAGACCTAGATCCAAACGGTTATTTTATTATAAAAGTAGATTTAGAAGAAAATAAAATAATTTTAGAGCACTTTTTAAATAACATCGATGAGGAAGGCTATGCGCTTGATCCAGAAACAAATGAACCAATCAAATGCGACTCTCAAAATAAAAGAGTTAGTAATGAAGTTTTTCAAGGTATTAGTGCGAAACAACTTGGAATCTTGATCACTGAAGAAAGAAATGACTTAATAACCAGATTTGATCATGCTTTATATTTAGGTCGGGAACTACAAAAAGCAGAAGAATGTTTATACAAAAAATTACCATATATCCAAGATTAAGAAATTAAACGAAAAAATCTAATCTTTTAATCTGATGTTAAATTAAATAAAAGTAAACAATTTAATGAACATCATTTTCTATTTTGCATTTATTGGTTTTGGTTTTGGAGCTGCTTTCGCATTAGATAAGCTCTTAAGAGCAGTTAAATTAATTTAAAAAAACTACAAAATTTTAATAGTCTCTCCATACAAATCATATTCATCTGCAAAAGAAATATTAGCTTCAACAAATTTACCAATATAATTTTTCAAATCATCATTAGCATTAATAGATAAAATTACAGTTCCGTCAATTTCAGGCGCGAAATTGTAGGACCGACCTATTAATTCGTTATTATCTGATATTTTTTCTACTAAAATTTTCATTGTTGAACCAACATATGTCTGATTTTTATTTTTAGAGATATTTTGTTGAACTGAAATAACGTTGTCTTTTCTTGCCTCTGCAACCTCTAGGGATACTTTATTTGGCAAATGAAAAGCTGCAGTTCCTTCCTCAGGAGAGAAAATAAACACTCCCACATGATCAAATTTGTGCCTACCCAAAAATTCTAGAAGATGTTCAAAATGTTCTTTTTTTTCTCCTGGGAAACCAACAATGAGACTAGTTCTTAATACAGCAGATGGAATTTCTTCTTTAATTTTCTCCAAAATTGATTCATTTAAAGAAGCCTGCCAAGGTCTATTCATACTCTTCAACACATCTGGATGACTATGCTGAAGTGGCAAATCAAAGTAAGGCACTATATTCTTTGAATCTTTGAAAGCTCTAATAACTTCATCAGTTAAACCCGTTGGATAAGCATAATGTATCCTTATCCAAGGAATTGGAACTTTAGAAAGCTCATTCAAAAGTTTGGCTAATGATGGTTTTCCATAAATATCTTGACCATAATTAGTTGTTATTTGACTAATTAATATAATTTCTTGAATACCCTGTTTTGCAAGACTTTTGGCTTCTGAAACTATAGATTCTATTGTTCTACTTCTTTGAGGACCTCTCAACTTTGGAATAATACAAAAAGCGCAATTATAGTTGCAGCCTTCAGCAATACGAAGATAGGCAACAAATTTGTTTTTATCTACAAAACGAGGTATTTCCTCATCTGCAATAAATTCCGGTATTTTTGAAACTTCATTAACGATTTCCCCTTTTTCTACTCTGTCTAAAACCTTGGCTATCTTTTGATAATCTCCTGTTCCAACCAAACCTTTTATTTCAGGGATTTCTTTTATAAGTTCATCTTTAAAATGCTGAGCCATACAGCCTGCAACTATTACTTCCTTTCCTTGATTTGTATATTCTAGAATTTTTCTAATAGATTCTTCTCTAGCTGTTTCAATAAAACTGCAAGTATTTACAACAACAACATTTGCATCATTTATATTGGTGTCAACTTCATAACCCTCTTTATCTAATAAGCCTTGCATATGTTCAGTATCAACAAGATTTTTCTCGCAACCAACATGACTGAATGCAATCTTAGATAGTTTTTTTTCTTTTACATTAAGACTATTTTGTTTCACAACTTGAAAAATAAGAATTAAAAGATTTAAACAGCATGTCGTATATAACCCTCATGCCAAGATAATATTAGGATAGATAATGTAAATAACAAACTTTTAGTTTATGGCCCTTAAGACTTTAAACAGAAGAAATAAAAAAGATTTGAAATTGCCAAAAATTATAATCGCAATTCTTAGCACTATAGGCATAGTTGACACAGGTTCGATTACTTTAAAAAACTGGGGATTATTTACTTCGCTTTCATGCCCAGGGATACAAAATGGTTGTGAAACAGTTTTAAATAGTCCGTGGGGTACTTTATTTGAAAATAATCAAGTTAATATACCTCTCTCATTAGCTGGATTTATAACGTATTTATCAATATTAGTTATCACGATAATACTTTCGCTTAATTTAATTTCCCCAAAAGAAAAACTAAATAAGTTTTTATGGTGGTTAGTATTTCTAATTTCTTGTGCATCATCAACATTTAGCTTTTTATTAATTAATATTATGTTTTTTAAGGTTCAAGCATATTGCTTTTTTTGTATACTTTCAGCAATTTTATCGTTTTCCATCTTTATAATTTCTATGATTGGAGCAAAGTTTGAAAGTAGAGAACCTATGATTTTTAGAGGTTTCATTGTAGCCATTAGTGTCCTGCTGGGAGGCCTAATTTGGTCAACAAACGTTGACCCCTCTAATGCTATTGATGTTGCAAGCCCGACTGAAAATGTATCGCCAATAATTACCACTTCAAGCTCTCCCCAGAAGGTAAAATTTGCAAAATTTTTAAGTGAAAACAATATTTTTATGTATAGTGCATACTGGTGCCCACATTGCCACGATCAGAAACAATTATTTGGTAAGGAAGCAGTTAAAGAATTAAAAGTAGTTGAATGTGCTAAAGATGGTAAAGATAATGAGTATGACCTATGCCAAACGAAAGGAATTAGTGGATTTCCTTCTTGGGAAATAAATGGAGAAATAATTAGTGGTACTCGCGACTTGAATGAATTAGCCATAAAGACAGGTTATCAAGGAGATTCTAATTTTTAATAAATCTTTTTTGAATTTTTTGATCTAACTGTTGTCTAGTATGGCATTCCCAATTTTTATCTTTATCTGGAAAATCATCTCTATAATGGCCTCCTCTACTCTCTTCTCTAAATAGACAAGCTTTTAATAAAGTTATGGTCGTTATTTGTCTGTTCTTTAAATCAAGTAAAAGATTTAGTGCCCTCCTATTCCGCTCACTAAGTTTAATTTTTTGATGAAATTTTATTTTTTCAAGAGTACTTAGTAAAGCATTTTTTTGTAATTGAGAAATATCGTCTTGAATATTATTTAAAAATTTACTCATATTTGCCTTATTTCGAGATACACCTAAATTTAACCAACATAGTTTTCTTAGGTCATCAATTTTTTCAGCAATTCTAGAAATTTGATCTTCTTTAGGATCTGCAATATCAAACTCTTGAAATGATCTATCAAATTTTTCAAATTTAGAAAGGTCATTCAAAACAATTGAAGACATTTTTCTTGCGAAAACAAGACACTCCATCAGTGAATTACTTGCCAGTCTGTTTGCACCATGCACACCTGTTGAGGCAACTTCTCCAACGGCATATAATCCTTTTCTTGTTGAAGATGCATTTAGATCAGTTTTAACACCTCCCATCCAATAATGAGCTGCAGGAGCTACAGGTATAACTTCATTTAAAGGGTTTACTCCATAATCCTGACATCGACTTAAGATCGTGGGGAAGCGCTCTACAATTTTTTCTGGGTCAATATACCGAAGATCTAAGCCAACATGATCTGCATTATTATCATGCATATTTTTCATAATTGCTCTACTTACCTGATCTCTAGTAGCTAAATCACGATTTTCAAGATTTTTAACTGGACTTTCACCGTTTTTATCAACTAAGATAGCTCCTTCTCCTCTTAGTGCCTCAGATATTAAAAAGCAAGGTGCACCATAAAATTTTAAAGCGGTTGGATGAAATTGTACGAACTCTAAATCTTCAATGGCAGCGCCTGCTTTCCATGCGAGAGCAATCCCTTCACCAGAGGATTGAGCAGGATTTGTTGTATTAGTAAATAAATGCCCACCCCCGCCTGTAGCCAAAACAACTGCTCTCGATTGAATCCAATATAAATTTGCTCCATCAAGAACTTGAACCCCTCTACATTCTTTATTTTCAATAAGAAGTTCAGTTACTCTTACACCTCTACAGTGAAGAATATTTTTTTTATTTTCAATATGATCTTCTAGAACTTCAACTAATGCTCTTCCAGTACGATCTTTAACATGCAAAACTCTTCGTCGAGAATGGGCTGCTTCTAAAGTAGTGGCTAATTTATCAGAACTTTGGTCAAAAATCATCCCTAAATTCTGTAACCTATTGACACAACCTGGGGCTTCTTTAACAAGCATTTCTACAGCTTGAAAATCACATAGTCCATCACCTGCTTTTAAAGTATCATCAGCATGAAGATCAAATGAATCGTCTTGTCTAACAACAGATGCTATTCCTCCTTGAGCCCATCGACTAGAAGATACTTTGCTAGTATTCCTATTTAAAAGCAGCACTTTTAGATTTGCAGGTAATTCAAGACAAGTCATAAGTCCCGCAGCTCCTGCCCCTATAACGATAACATCCCAATTATTTAATGGAATTGTTTCTTGAGAAAATGGAGGCCTTAACATTAAACCAATCCACTAAAAGTTGGTTGCAAAATTGCTAAAACAATAAAAATGCCATCAACAATCAATGTCGTTTGAATTACATAACTTGAAACTAAGAGTGCTTTACCATTAGTAGAATTAATTGTGGCAGAATCAAAAATTTCTTTTGAAATAAACCACAGTATAAGAGCAACAAAAACAATGATAGATAATGACTTTATTTGGATAAGATTCTCCGAGGTTTTTTGGAGAATTTGGGCCGCAGCTTCAGAATCTGCTGTAATAACATTTCTCCATTGATCCATTATTCCGATTAAAAATATTGTAATGTCAGTAACTGCAGTTCCGAATAAAGAAGAGATATAAAAACTTGAACCTATTTTCCAATTAGTGTCAAGTCCAATCAATGCTAATGGGAGAACTACAGCTTCAACAGGTATGTGTAGGATAGGAAATGGGCTTAACCATCCCCAGAACAAACATCCACCAAGCCAACTGCCTGATACACCAAGTAATAATGAACTGACAATAAACCACTTATTTGATCCTTGCTGATTTAAAACAAATGCCCCTAAGAGAATAACAAAAGTAAAACAAAGAGCACTTATTGGTTCTAATCTAACCCAAGGGGCTTGTACAAAAATTGGTAAAATTACAAAAAAAGAGGACCATAATCTTAAAGATAATGGATTTGATAAAAAGCTATTTTCGTATGAATCAACTGTCTTATGCAATTCATAGTTCAATTTATCTTTCACTTCTAAATTTTTTGTAATTAATTCTTTCAATGAATAAAGTTTTCTAAGTTATTTTAATTAATTTAAATCGTGTTTTTAAAAACTGCGAATGCCATATTTTAATCAATTAAAGGCCCTTAACTTCAAACATTTATTTGGTATTTTAAAAGTATTTAATACACTTTGAGTCATATATAAGTTTAGAATAAAGATAAATAAGAGTATTTTTCATTGAATTGTGTGGAAAGAAATTAATTACAAAGAAGATGCCAATGATCTTTTGGTTCCAAATATTTCTTATAAAATAAATCCTGCAGAAATTGAAAGTATTGAAGCTAATTCCATTGCTCAAGAAATAGGATTTGAATCAGGTGATTCAATTATTAGTATTAATGGGAAAAAACCAAGAGATCTAATTGATTATCAGATTCTCATTAGTGAAGAAATTTTAGACATATCGGTTTTAGATAAAAATCATGAAATTCACAATATAAGTATTGAAAAAGATCAAGACGTTAATTTAGGTATTAATTTCAAAGATGCATTATTTGATTCAATCAAGCAATGCAATAATAGATGTCCATTTTGTTTTATTGATCAACAGCCAAGTGGTAAAAGAAAAAGCCTTTACATAAAAGATGATGATTATAGATTAAGTTTCTTATATGGCTCTTATCTAACTCTTACGAATTTAAAAAAAGAAGACTGGAAAAGAATTGCTATGCAAAGACTATCCCCACTTTTTATTTCGGTTCATGCTACAGATCCCGCTACAAGAGAAAAATTATTAAAAAATAAAAAAGCAGGTGTGATCCTCGATCAAATTTCCTGGTTTGAAAAAAACACTATTCAAATACATGCTCAAATTGTTGTTTGTCCAGATATAAATGATGGGGATATTCTTGAGAAATCAATTTTGGAACTTTCTGCATTCTACAAAAAAACTTCTCAGACAGTACTTTCAGTTGCGATAGTTCCTGTAGGACTTACAAAATTTAGACCTGAAAATGATGGTTTGAAATCAATAAGCCCAGAATACGCTATAAAAACAATTAAGCAGGTAGAGAGAATTCAAGCCTCTCTACAAATTACTCTTGGGACTCGTTTTTGTTGGCTAGCAGACGAATGGTATTTAATAGCTGGTTCAAATTTACCTAGTTATAAAACCTATGAAAATATGCCACAGGAATCTAATGGAGTAGGATCAATAAGAACCTTTCTAAAGATATTAAGTGAGAAATCTAACAACCTGCCAAAAAAAATAAAACAGCCAAAAAAAGTCAGTTGGATTGTTGGTAAATTAGTTTATGAAGCCCTAGTTCCTATAGTTAAGAAATTAAACCTAATTGATGGTTTAACAATAAATTTATATGGTTTACCAAGTATTTATTGGGGTCAAGATCAAGTTGTTACAGGTCTTCTTACTGGAGAAGATCTAATTTATGGGCTGAAAAATAAGGATTTAGGAGAAGCTGTTTACATACCATCTATTATGCTAAAACTTAATACTGATTTATTTTTAGATGATAAAAATATTAAAGAAGTTGAAAATCAATTAAATACCAAAATTCACGTTCTTAATGATTCAAATGATATTATAAATACTTTGATTGGTTAATCGAATATCTTCGATACTATAAAACATGCTTAGAAGAGTAATAAATCCTATCTTATTCTTGCCAATTGCTCTAAGTATCCACTCTGTTAATGTACTATCGAGCGAAACAAAAAATTATATTGATAATGTTCTAGAAGAAAAATCAAATATTCCTTTTGTTGGATACCAAGAAATAGAAAAAATTGTATTAAATAATCAAGAATTAAAATCATTAGAAAACTTACTAGCCTCTTCAAGCTTTAATCTTTCTAGTCAAATTGCTAAAAGATACCCATCCTTAGATTTTCAAGCCAATGGGTTACCAAAATATGTCGCAGGTAAAAATTACAATAGCAATTCACCTACTTTAAAAACTTCACAATTTACTGCTAATCCCTCTCTAAATATCAAATGGGATTTAATTGCCCCGCTTAGAGGATCCGAAATTAAAATTGCCAAAGCAAATTACAAAATTGCAAAAAATAATTATGAGATTAAGAAAAAAGATTTAATTCAAGAAGCAAGAATGAGGTATCACAAATACCAAAAGTCATATCAAGATATTCAAAATAAAAAATTCATACTTGATTTATCAATTACAAGTTTAGAAAATGCTAAAGCGAAGTTAGATGCTGGAATTGGTACAAAATTTGAAGTTCTTGAAGCAGAAGCTCAATTATATCGAGATAAACAATCACTGAATGAAAAGAAAATAGAACATGAAATTAATAAAATTTCTCTTAAAGAAATTCTTAATATAAAGGGGGATTTCGAAAGTAATAATGAGCAAAATTTAATAGGGTTCTGGAATCATAGATTGAATAAAAATATTAATGAAGGTTTAGATAAAAATCTTTCCTTAAAAAATCTTCTTCTTCAAAAATCAATTAAAAAGAGCCAAGCAAATAGTTTTTTAGCTCAAAATAAGCCAAATATATATATCAGCAATACATTATCTAGTACATTTACCAAGGGTGACGCACTATCCGAGATTATTGACTCTGAAAAATCTGGGTCTAATTATACAAATACAATCAGTCTAAATTTTGCATGGAGTATTTTTGATGGCGGACAAAATAAGAACTCTTACAAATCAAAAATAGCAGATTCAGAAGCTGAAAAATATTCTTATGAAAATCTAAAAAATGTTTTGAGCACAAGTATTAGTAAAGCCTACTTAAATCTTAAATTAAATGAAGAAAAAATAATTTCTTCTCTTAAAGAAATTGAATCTAGCAAAGAGTCTGTAAGGCTTTCTAGACTTAGATATGATGTTGGAATATCAACTCTAAAAGATGTTCTTGTTAGGCAAAGTGAATTAAGTAATGCGAAATCAAAAAATATCAATGCAATATATAATTACAATTTGAATTTAGATGAATTAGAAAGATTAACTTTTATTGATATAAGTAAAAATTGTTTGGGTAGTAATAATACTAAAATTAAAGACACAGAGTCTATTTGCAATATACAAAAATGAATCCACCAAATTTAACTAATAAGCAACTAAGTGAATTAGATTCTTTATTTGAATTAGTTAGTCAACGTCAAAAAAAAGATTTTGGAAATATTAGTGCCAGTAATAAAGCAGATGGATCATTATTAACAAGTTGTGATTTATGGAGTGACAAAACAATCGTAGATGGCTTAGCTGCAATCGCTCCAGGTGAGGGCGTACTTAGTGAAGAAGGGCAAAAGTTTATTCCAAACTCAAAAGCTTATTGGGTGGTCGATCCACTCGATGGGACAACAAATTTTGCTGCAGGTATTCCTTACTGGTCTATATCAGTGGCGAGGTTCGTTGATGGTAAACCACAATCTTCTTTTTTAATAATTCCTACATTGAAAAAAAAATTTGTATGCATTAAAGGTAAAGGGGTTTGGTTAAATAACCAGAAAATAGATCCTAAACAAAATAATCGTCAAAGTGAATGCATTTCTCTATGTAGTAGATCAATAAAAATTTTACAAAGAAAACCAAACTCAGTATTTCCTGGCAAAATCAGACTCTTAGGTGTATCGAGTTTAAATCTTACAAGTGTAGCGATGGGGCAAACTTTCGGAGCAATAGAATCAACCCCTAAGATATGGGATATTGCAGCAGCCTGGCTGCTATTAGAAGAACTCAATTGTTCTATAGAGTGGTTAGAAACAGATCCTTTAAATTTAGTTTCAGGAGAAAACTTGAGCGATGTTAATTTTCCATTAATTGCTTGTAGATCTGTAGAAAAATTTGAAATTTTAAAGCCATGGGGAAATTTATTATTGGAAAAATAGTTGCAGCATAAAAAAATAATTGCTTGAAAAATTTCTTAATCAGATACAATAAAAAATAAACAAAATAAATATTTGAAGAAAATTAATTTGCAGCGAAGTTCAACATGGATACTGAAAAGTTTATGGGGAGCTTGTGAGCGATGGAGCAAATCTGATTGTGTTGATTTAAGCGCTGCATTTGCATACTACACACTTCAATCATTTTTTCCTATTCTTCTCATTTCTCTTTCAATAGCTTCATGGTTCCTAGGAAAACAAGAGGGATTAGATGAACAAATAATTTCTATTGCTGCTCAGCTTTTACCTCCTTCAGTAGTTGAGTTAGTAGAAACAACATTATTTAATTTGATAGATCAAGGGTTTGGGGCAGGTCTTCTAGGGGCTATGTTTTTGCTTTTTACAGCAGGAAATGCATATCTATCTCTTCAAAGAGGTTCAGATAGGCTTTGGGAAGATGAAATTCCTTCAAAAAAAACAAATGCTGCTTGGAGAGTGCAAGCTTCGAGGTTTCTTCGAAATAGAGTTGAAGCCTTTTTAATAGTATTCTTTATAGGATTTTTAATGGTACTAGATCAGATTAGTGCAAATCTAAGGATGATCCCAAGTAACGTTTTAGAAAATCTCTCAAAATCTAATAATCTTATTTCTGATTTATTATTAAAGTTGCCTCTATTACAAGTTGGTCAGTTTGCAATACCACTAATCGGATTTTCTTTAATGGCTCTTTTATTGCAAGCCCTCTTACCTAGTAGAAAAGTTCCTTTGAAACCCCTTTTACCTGGATCTTTTCTTATTGGAATTGGCCTAACCACTTTGAACCTTGCAGTAAGTAAAAGTATTCTTTCACTTGGAGCAAGATTTCAAGCATATGGTTTTATTGGAGGTTTTCTTGTACTTACTTTGTGGGTATGGCTATTAGGAGTGATCTTATATTTTGGACAGTGCTGGAGCGTAGTTATTGCTAATATGACTTTAGTTAATAAAAAAAGAAATTATAGATAAGGATAACTAAGGTGAATTATTTTCTTAAAGCTAATAAAAATCTTCTTACCTACACATTAATCATACTTATCGTTATTCCAATTTTTGGATTTAACTTTTTCATCAGCTTTATTGGAAATATCTTACTTCTTTTATTTTTAATTCCTCTACTATTATTAGTATTAGTGTTTATAGGTTTTAACTCATATAAATCTAAAATTAATACATGCAGTAATTGTGGGTCAATATCATTAGGTTTAAGTGAAACCTGCATGAATTGTGGTGCAGATTTAGAGAATATAAGTAATAATAATCAATTAAATAAAAAGCCTAGTGAAAGCACTATTGAAGTTAAAGCAGAAGAAGTAAAGTGAAATACTAACCTATTCCAATTTGTCGAAGAATACTTTGTCCAGTAATTAGTTCAGTACCAAGACCAATCAAAATACCCATCATTGCCATACGCCCATTCCAAGTTTCAGCAAAATTTACGAAGCCAAATCTTGGTTGATTGTCATTACTCA
>CACLFQ010000002.1 GCA_902606255.1 uncultured Prochlorococcus sp. | reverse complement strand
AGAGCAAAAAATTTAGAAGAATTTACTTTTTTAAGAGCAAATAAAGATTTATGGGTTTAAATAGATAGGTATCTCTTAAACAAATGTCCCCAAAACAAGTAATTAAAACATCAAATGCTCCTGATCCAGTCGGACCTTATAATCAAGCAATAAAAGCTGGGGATTTTATCTATTGTTCTGGTCAAATTGCCATAGACCCAGCTTTAAATGAAATAACATGTTTAGGAGATATAGAGAAGGAAACTATTCAAGTTTTAAAAAATCTCGGAGCAGTTCTTAAAGCTGGTGGAGCCAAAATAGAGGATGTAATAAAAACAACTATTTACTTAACCGACTTAAGTAATTTTCAAATCGTCAATAAAATATATAGTGATTTTTTCAATATAGAAAATCCTCCAGCAAGGGCCTGTGTGGAAGTTTCATCTCTACCAAAAGGAGTTTTAGTTGAGATAGATTGCGTCGCATTTCTAGATTAATTTCTAATTATTGAGAAATTTAAAATATGAACCAATTGTGCACCATAGTTGTATAGATTATTAGTATAAAATTCATCTTTGATCTATGTCAGCAGCAAAGCTTAATATAGATGAACTAGAAGCAGGTTATCCTTTATTTTGCAAAGCTCTTAGGCTATTAATTTTAAAAGGTAACTCAGTTAAAGATATAGAAAAGACAGTGTGTTGGGGTCATCTTGAAACTTTAAATAGATGTCTACCTGGTAGATATAAAGCCCCCACATATTTAATGGCTTTAATCAAAAGAGATATTGCAAGGCCAAATAATTATTAAAAAGAACTAATCTTCTAAATAAAATTCATCAATATCCTTTGAAAAGCCCTTTTCCTTGTCTGATATTTCTTTATTATCTAAAAATATTGAAAGACTTACAAAATTCTTACCGAAGCTGATATTTGGATAGATATCCCTCTCTTTACATAATTTCTCAATTTTTCCCATGAATTTACTAATTTTTGAGTATTGCTCAAATTCAAATTTTTTTTCAATCCTCAAAGGTGACTCTCTTTCATTCCACATTAAATTCTTTTTTCAAGACTAATTACACTATACCTTTAACAAAGTTTCTCAATAAATGTTTGAAGTTAAAATTTTTAGTCGCTCTCCCAATAATCAATAATGCCTCCAATTGTTAAATCGGTTTGAACTTCTGGATTAGGGCATGCAAATCTAGCGGCAGAGCCACTAGCAGTAAAAACCCAGTTACCTTCTCTAGCTCCAACAGGATCAACAGCAACTAATTTCTTTCCTTTATTATTTTCTAAAATTCGTAAATTCATATGACCTAAGCCAGCGACTCTTTGAGTGCATACCATCCTTCCTAATACCTTCATAATTTCCATAATTTATATCCTCCTTTTTTATGACTTGTCAGGATCCCAATGATCAATTATCCCAACAATCGTTAAATCGCTTGGATAAGATTTACTTCCCGCTGCTTCCCTAGCTGCAGAACTTCCAACACAAATAACCCAATCTCCTGGCTTACAGCCAACAGCATCAACTGCAACTTTATTAGAAGAACCATCCAATACAACCTGCAGATGTTTATGTTCAAAACCAGGAATCCTATTGGTAGAAACAAGTGGTTTTACAACCTTGCAAATTAACATAATTAGTGAGCCTCCTCTGCTTTTTTTTCTAAAGACATTCCAATAATTTGGGCGGAATGAATGTTGTCCCTATCTCTAATAGTAGAGCAAGTATGTAACAAACCTTGATCAACTAAATTTTTATATCTAATTGATATCGCATTATTAACTCTTTCACAATCATTTATTGCCCTCTCTTTTGCGCCGGGGACTTTTCCAGAGTAATCAAATCTTATTACTACCGGAATAGGTAGATCTTGAGAAACATTTAATCCAGTAAAAATCTTCACTCCTACATCTAAATCTGGAGCCCCTTCTTCGACTGTATCTAAATGAGCAAAATAAGTTAAATTTCTGAGATGTACTTCTTTGAAACCTATACCTACTCCAATAAACCTCTCTGCATGTCCAATATCTTCATAAGAACCATTATGAAAACTCTTAACATAATCAATTTGAGAAATATTATTGACAATTAATTTATACGTAAATTTTTCCAGTCCACTGAGTTTATCTTTTGAAGATTGCTTAGAAATTGTCTGGCAAATTTCTCTTTCTGCATCCTCTCTTGAGAAATTTATTGTTGAATTATAAATTTCTAATGTAGAAATAGTTTTTTCTAAATCTATACCGCCATCGCTAGTTGATAAATGTATTTTTAATGAATCAGTGTCTGTATCAAGTCCAATTAACATTAAATCCACAGAAGCTCCGCAGCAAAAGCTATTCTCTACAGCCTCTTTGAAAGCATATAATTTATTTCTACCTTCTGCTGCAGCTAACTCGTCATTACTCCCATGAGCTGCACATCCCTGATGCAAAGGATCTACTGAACTAAAGTGATAAGTTACAACTTTTAAGTACCTGGTATCTTTATGAGCTTCATTAGGAACATTCTCTCTATATCTTTTATGTTCAGTTTTTACCCATCGATTAACGGTATTTTCAATATCAAACAGTGCTCCAGCATGGGATCTTCTTCTTACTGAACTAAAAGGTATTCTCAATACATAAGCAACTGAATGAGCTAATCTTCCATCTGAACAAGGAGTTATATCAAGTAAATGTATTCCACAATCTAAGAGAAATTTTTCAAAGTCTTCCGCATCCCTACTTCCAGCAGCACCTTTAAGTGGATCATTGTTAAAAAAATTGTCGCTAAGTTTCTCATGCTGTTTGAAAGCACACCATGCATATAAAGCTCTCATATCAAGAGGTTTAACCCAGGATTTATCTAATACATGTAGGGGTAAATCTATTCCCAAATTTTTTCTTGATATTTTCTGAGCCTTATTTATAAAATCTTCATGATGTTGAATTCGAGCAATTTCCTTGAGAGTTGGAACAATTTCGTCAAAATCACTTTTTATTTTGCTTTCATACCTAAATAGATTTTCATTTTGGATATTATTGCTTAATTTATGAGACTTTCCAGAATTTCGGAAATTATTTGATTCTTTAGTTTGTGTATGGATATTTTCAGTAAAAGTTTTCATTGGAGCTGTTGGCCCCAATGTGAAGTTCTTGGCTTTAGCCAGTCCTCTTAAAGGCATTATTTACTTAACCTCTTGCACCACCTGAAAAGGTAACAAGTTGTCCTTCACGAGTATTACCACTTGATCCAGTTATCAAGAAATCTGGTTTTTCTGTTTCGTCATTTCTTTTAACTTCCATAGGGGGCATTGCACTCATGAATCCCGCTCTTGATGGATTTCTCTTTCTAGAAGAAGCTCCCTCTGTGCCTGTTACCTTATCACCGCGATCCCAATCATCACCAGTTACGTTTCCCACTGATTGTCCTTCACCAGTAATCCTTGATGCGACTCTTTTTTCTGGTGTCTTTGCAGCACGGTCTGCCTCTTCAATTTCCATTTTTTGTTTATAAGTAATATTTTTATTCGGTTCAAATCTAAATTTTTCAGTGCCAGTGACTTTATCAACTGCCATATCAAAAGGTCCTGTCACCTTCAAACCATTTTCATATTCATTACCCGTAACACCTTGAGTATTTTTTTCAGAATATTTATCTCTTGATGGTGATTTAACAGAGAATTCCTTCCAAGAGTTACCTGCTGACTTTTCCGGATTCGCATAAGCCGTATCATTTGGAGGATTATCACAAGCTTGTGAGAGCTGATCTCCACCAACATAGGGAGTACCTGTTAGATTTTTACATGCACCTTTCCTAGCACCTGTCATTACTCCACCAATTCCTGGTTGCTGTCCTGTAAGTCTGGCATTTGAATTATTTCCAGAATTAACTTTTGATCGGGATTTCATATCTTCAGAAATCTCAGTACTACAATTTTCATTAATCTGATCTAAGCCTGCATATGGTGTTCCTGTTAACACTTTGCATGAACCTGGTTCATCTCCAGTTACTATTTCTGATCTTCCTGTCATAGTGCCGCTTATTAAATTTGACTTTGAAGAAAGGCTTAAACCAACTTTTCTAGCTTCTGGTTTTGGTTTTGAAGCGCAAAACTTCTCGTATTGTTGAGATCCTATGTACTCATCTCCAGTTACATTCTTACAACTCCCATGTTCATTGCCTGTCATATGGTCTGATCTTCCAACCCCTGTACCAGTTACATTATTCCCATTAAGAGTGTTATAACTGCCTACTTTTTCAAATGCTTTACCTTTTGGATTTGGCTCAGAGCCAAGATATTGATCTCCAGTTAACTGATGTCCAGAACCTGATTCATCTCCAGTAACTAGGGTTGATCTACCAGGAAGTGATCCAGATACTTTTAATCCATCGGTTGTAGTACTGTGTTTAACCTTTGAAGGATTTTTTGGAACACCATCACAATACTTCTGTGATTGATTAGAAGATATATATTCAGTACCTGTAAGGTTTTTACAAGTCCCTGGCTCATCGCCTGTGACCTTATCAGATCTACCAACTTCATTTCCAGTTACTTTATTACCTGATGTTGTAGAGGTAACAGTAGATCTAAGTGGTTGTTTATAACTTGGTCTATCTTGACAAAATTGATCAATAACTTCTGCTCCCATATATTGGGTACCAGTTACAGTTCTGCATGTACTTGCTTCATTACCTGTAGTTTTTACAGATCTATTAGCTTGTGTTCCAGTAACTATTTGACCTGAATCAGTTTCACTTTTACCAACTTTCAAGCTAGCATGTGCAATATTTTGTTTGGCGCCATTTTTATTTGGACCACATGGTCTACATTTACCATTACCTTTTTTGCCTGTAGCACCAGTTTTACTTCTTAGCTCTCTCACTCTCTGAGAAATTTCTCTACTACTTAAATCTGGGTCTCCCCTTCTAGCTAAAGAAGCGGCACTGGTATTTTGTTTAGTTGCTGATTTACCATGCTTAGATTGAGCTTCTCTTCTCGCTAAAACAATATCTCTACTTGTATTAGTAATAGGCTTTCTCTTCTGATTAATTCTTCTTTTAACGTTGGGTTTTAGGGACTTAGATTCTGTACTAGTTGAATCCTGACTTTCTTGATTTTTATTTATAGTTGGTTTAACTATGTTTACAGGATTTTCTTTTTTAACATCAGTACGGGTTCTATCGGATGAAGTTATAGCTGATTTGCCATGGGTAGACATTGCTTTTCTTCTTTCTATTACTAACTCTTTACTAGATAAAGTTGTTGAAGAATTACTGTTTACCTGAGTTTTTGGGATATGTTTTGTAGCTGGTTTAGAAATATTATGATTATTAGGAGAAGACTGAGTCCCAGAAATCTGTATATCTTGGGAAGATCGAACTCTATCTTTAGTAGTTGAAGAATAAGCAGCAGCTTTTTTACCGCTATCACTCATCGCCTTTCTTCTTTCAAGTGCAATCTCTCTACTGGTTTTTTTTGACATAATCTTCAAGTTTGAAATTCTTTAAAAACTTTTTTGAAAATCTTTCTCCAAAAGAATTTTTGGAGAAAGATATTAACTACGATAGGTAGCTTTAACGTCCTTGGAAAACTACAAAAGCTGTTCCTTGACTTTGAGTGTAAGCATCGTATCCGATGATTCTTACATGATGATCAGGGTATGCTCTATGGCATGCCTCTAATTCGCTCACTATCAAGTTAAGATCTTTTTCCCCAAAGAATGGGAGTTTCCAATAAGACCAATAAGTTTGCATACATCCAGTTGGATGAACATGCTCAATAACTGGACTCCAACCTTGAGCAATTATGTACGCAATTTGGTCATATATTTCTTCCTGGGTCATCGGTGGTAAAAAACCGAATGTTTCCAGGGTTGCAACTGTTTGATAGTCGCTTACTGTGCTCTGGAAAGGCATAATTAATCAAAATGTGAATGTAATTACTCGTAAAAACGAGATTTTAATAAGTTTGAGGAGAATAAATCTCCTCAATTTCGAAACTTGAGTTAACCCTGAACATCAAGCTTGTCGACAGTGTCAAACTCGAACTTGATTTCCTTCCAAGTTTCTAGAGCAATAGCTAATTCAGGACTATGCTTAGCAGCTTCCATAAGAATGTCTCTACTCTCTTTTTCGATTTCGCGACCAGCATTACGGGCTTTTACACAAGCTTCTAAAGCAACTCTGTTAGCTGCAGCTCCAGCAGCTGAACCCCATGGATGACCATGTGTTCCTCCACCGAACTGAAGGCAGGAATCATCCCCAAAGATCGCTAGAAGTGCAGGCATATGCCAAACATGGATACCACCTGATGCGACTGCAAATACTCCAGGCATTGAACCCCAATCTTGATCAAAGAAGTTGCCTCTTGATCTATCTTCAGGAACAAATGACTCTCTTAAGTTGTCAATATAACCAAGAGTTGTTTGACGATCACCTTCTAGTTTTCCAACCACGGTTCCAGTATGTAATTGGTCTCCTCCAGATAGTCTCAAACATTTTGCAAGAACTCTGAAGTGAATACCATGCTTTGGATGTCTATCAATAACAGCATGCATAGCTCTATGAATATGCAGAAGCATGCCATTTTTACGACACCAATTAGCTAATCCAGTATTTGCAGTAAAACCACCAGTTATATAATCATGCATGATGATTGGCATATCTAGCTCTTTTGCAAATTCAGCTCTTTCATAGAGCTCTTCAGGAGTGTTAGCAGTACAATTTAGATAGTGACCTTTAACTTCTCCAGTTTCTCGCTGAGCAAGCTTAACTGCTTCTGCAACAAACTCAAATCTTTCTCTCCAACGTTGGAATGGTTGAGAATTAATATTCTCATCATCCTTCGTTAAATCAAGACCGCCTCTAAGACATTCATATACAACTCGACCATAGTTTTTACCAGATAATCCTAATTTAGGTTTGATGGTACAACCAAGTAGAGGTCTTCCGTATTTGTTAAGTCGATCTCTTTCAACTACGATTCCGTTTGGTGGACCACCGCAAGTTTTAATGAAAGCAATTGGGAATCTAATATCTTCTAGACGTAGATGTCTTAGAGCTTTAAATCCAAAAACGTTTCCTACAAGAGATGTTAATACGTTTGTAATTGAGCCTTCTTCAAAAAGATCTAAAGGATATGCAATAAAAGCATAGAAAGCTTCAGGATCTCCAGGAACGTCTTCGATTCGATAACAACGTCCTTTGTAAAATTCTAAGTCTGTCAGTAACTCGGACCAAACTGTTGACCAAGTACCTGTTGAAGATTCAGCGGCAACAGCTGCTGCAACTTCTTCTCTTGGAACACCTTCCTGACCTGTACATTTGAAACAGGCTAGCAAATCGGTGTCTAGGGGTACATATTCTGGAGTCCAGTAGGTATCTCTGTACTCCTTTACCCCTGCGTCATACTTCTTACTCATAAGGATAAATTTAGGTCTGTGTAGGGAAAATAATTATTTTGCAAAATTTATAAATTTTGCTTTACTTAATTAGTCCTTTTGACCAAGAAATTCACCGTTACCTAGAGCAGGTTCAACTTCTCTATGAGGACGAGCAATAATGTGAGCTGCAACTAAACCGTCACCAACTCTTTCACAAGCATCAGCACCAGCTCTTACAGCTGCGTTAACTGCGCCTGTTTCGCCTCTAACTAATACTGTGACATAACCGCCACCAACGAATTCACGACCAATAAGGCGAACTTCTGCTGCCTTTGTCATTGCGTCTGCTGCTTCGATTGCAGGTACAAGTCCGCGTGTCTCGATCATGCCGAGAGCGATACCCATTGTTTCTGTAGCCATTGTCTACTAAATACTAAATGTGGAATGTTCAATTCGAAGAATGCTTCATTAAGTACTTATAAGTCAAGCATTTTCGACAAAATCTCCATTAATGTTTTTTCTATCATTCATAAGTTAAACTTATCACCCTTGGTACTATTGATATGTCAATACTTATGCAAATTAGTTAGTGCATCAAAACATACTATTGTGTTAAGAAAAAATTTACATTATGTTATTTCCGTACGAGACAGGCCCTGTCTACACAGGTGTGGAATGTTCAACCTTTCCTGTCTCCGTATCAAGCTTTGAAGTAAGATAATATTCACAATAAATTTTTTATATTATTTTGAACCTTCCAGTTCTAACAATTGCGAGTGGCAATCAAAGAAAGGTATCTGAAATTTCAGAGATGCTGGATGTTTTGTCTTTAAAGGTTGAGAAGCAACCAGAATATTTAAATGTCGAAGAAACTGGGAAAACATATTTTGAGAATGCACTACTTAAAGCCAAGGCAGCTTCTCTAGAGACAAAAACTTGGGCATTAGCTGATGACTCGGGTCTTGAAGTAGATGTTTTAGATGGTCGACCAGGAATTTATTCTGCTCGATATGCCAAAAATAATGATGAGAAAATTAAAAAATTAATTAATGAACTTTCTGATAGTCCTTATAGGAGTGCAAGATTTATAAGTTGCATGGTTTTGTGCGATCCCTCAGGAAACTTAATTAAAGATACAACAGGAATATGCTGGGGAGAAATTCTTAAGAACCCCAAATATCCTAATGGGGAATTCGAATCTATTTTTTGGGTTAAAGAAGCTAATTGTGTTTACGGTGAGCTCTCACAATCACAACTAAATAAATTAGGTAGTAGAGGTAAAGCTGCAAAAATTATGTCACCTTTTTTAAAAAAAGAGATGGGTTTAAGTTAAAAATTCTCAATAATTTGAAATTTCTTCAATTGCTCTTATAGCAGCAGCTGCAGCCTCTTCTACATCTCCTTCTTTCCCAGCGAGAGTTAATCTACCAAAAGCTCCAACTGCCTTAACATCAACAACAGTTATATTTGATGCTTTTTCTGCTTCATTTGCTGCTTTTAAAACATAACCAGCTGGTTCAGTTTCTAATATAAACATGCTCATTCCAGATTGAATCATTGATCCACTTCTGTTTTGTCTATTTATTAAAACTGCATGATCTGGAGTAATTGCTCTAATAACTTCAGTCCAACTCGTTGCAGGTTTTGTTCTTTTTCTAACTTCACTCCCTATAGCATCTAGAACAACATCTCCAGAATGTAAAACAGTGCTTTGATCTTTGTGGTAAAGAGCAAGAGATCCAAATGCTCTTTCAACAATCATCTGACCAAGTCTTACATTACTTGCTTTAAGGGCAATATCAGTGACTCTATGAACTGCCATCCCAGGTGAAACTTCCATCCAAAGACATGAATCACCAGGAATAGGTAAAAAACCTCTACTAACAGTTCCCATATATGCGGCTAATTGAGGTTGAAGAGAATCTAAAAAAACATATGTTCTCAACTCAATTTGCTCAACTTGACTTGCTTGTCTGGATACGAGAGACTTTTCTGAATCAGTAGTAATAAAACAGCTAGCACCACTGGCCTGAGATTGCACCTCAGATCCTGTTACTAGAGAACTCCCTTTTTTTCGTTTCCCTCTGTTTAAGCTAGAAGTTGGTTCCATTGTGGCGACTATAACGGATTATGGTTCATTTTTTCTATTAAATTTACTTGCATGCTTACCACAAAACGATAACTTCAAGTAAAAGATACGCATTTTTATGGGAACTTCTCAAAAAAAAGAACCAAATGTTTCTGGTACTGAAAAAGAATTAACTCCTGATCAAACTCTTGGATTAGTTAGCCTAAGCTTGATGCAAAAACTATCTCAAAAAGACCCATCTTTTAATTGGTTAGAAGAAGATAAAATTGAGAAAGTAAATCTTAAGAACCTTAGAGATAGATTGGAGTTAACCCAATTAGCTATAAATACTGGAGCACCTTTAACGACTTCAGAAGTGACAGCTTTAATTGGCGCAAAACCCGGGAAATCTAAGTTAGAAAGAGCAGGATTATTAGCAACGAAAATAGCTAGAAATGTGTGGAAGATATCAAAAACTAGTCAAGGAAATTCCTTCTACAGAAATTAAAACACGCCCCAAAAGTTTTTTTCATAATTCCCATTTAAGTATTTAAACATTCATATAAGTTTTTTAAATGTGTTTATTTTGTAAGAGAACTTATTAATTACTTTCTTAAATTAAAAAGTTTATGCAAGCTTGAAATATAAGCTCTTGAAAATTTTTAATGAGTAAAGTTGAATTCAATAAAGAAACTGGGCCCAGGGAAGTTTTTTGTGGGTTAACTTCAATAGTTTGGCTCCACAGAAGAATGCCGGATGCATTCTTTCTAGTTGTAGGCTCAAGGACATGTGCTCATTTAATTCAAAGCGCTGCTGGAGTTATGATTTTTGCTGAACCAAGATTTGGGACAGCTATTCTTGAAGAAAAAGATCTTGCTGGTCTTGCTGACGCTCATGAAGAATTAGATCGAGTGGTAAATGATCTTATTGCGAGAAGACCAGAAATAAAAACTCTTTTTCTAGTTGGATCTTGTCCAAGTGAGGTAATCAAATTAGATCTTGCCACTGTCGCAGAGAAATTAAATAAAAGATTTTTAGGTCAAGTGAGATTCGTTAATTACTCTGGCAGTGGGATAGAAACAACTTTTACTCAAGGAGAGGATGGTGCCTTAAAAGCTTTAATTCCATTAATGGATTCATCAGATGAGGAGAAATTATTATTAGTTGGGACTCTTGCAAATAATGTAGAGGATAGGTTTAAAAAGATTTTTAGAAATTTAGGAATTTCAAATATTGAGAGCTTCCCACCGCGTCAATCAACAGAATTACCAAAAATTGGCAAAAATACAAAAGTTTTATTAACTCAGCCTTATTTAAGTGATACCGTTCGAGACCTTAAACATCGTGGTTGTGAAATAATTTCGGCTCCATTTCCTCTTGGTATCGAAGGAAGTACTGAATGGTTTTTAGCTGCAGCGAAAGCTTTCAAAGTTAGTGAACTTAAAGTTCATGAAATTATTTCGCCTCTAATTAATAGAGCAAAACTTGCTCTTGAATCTCACAAAGAAATACTTAAGGGGAAAAGATTATTTCTTCTTCCTGAATCGCAACTGGAGATATCTTTGGCAAGATTTTTGCATAATGAATGCGAAATGGATCTTATAGAGGTAGGCACTCCTTACCTAAATAAAGATTTAATGAAAGAGGAGATTAATTTATTACCTGATAATACAAAAATTGTCGAAGGGCAACATGTAGAAAAACAATTAGATCGAGTGAGAGAATCTAATCCAGACTTAGTAGTATGTGGAATGGGTTTAGCTAACCCTCTTGAGGCGGAGGGGATTAGTACTAAGTGGTCAATAGAAATGGTATTCAGTCCAATTCATGGAATTGATCAAGCCGCAGATTTGGCTGGTCTCTTCTCCAAGCCTTTAAAGAGAAATCAAATACTAACTTCAAAAACTTTAGTAACTCATTAAAAACTATGGAATTAACTCTTTGGACGTATGAAGGACCACCACATGTTGGTGCTATGAGAATTGCCTCGTCAATGAAAGACATTCATTATGTGCTTCATGCCCCGCAAGGAGATACATATGCAGATCTTCTCTTTACAATGATCGAGAGGAGGGGGCAAAGACCTCCAGTAACCTATACAACTTTTCAGGCTAGAGACCTTGGAGGCGATACAGCTGAATTAGTGAAGAAAAATATTAAAGAAGCGGTTGAACGATTCAAACCCAAAACTCTTTTAGTCGGAGAAAGTTGTACAGCAGAACTTATCCAAGACCAACCTGGAGCTCTTGCGAAAGGGATGGGGTTTGATATGCCGATTGTAAACCTTGAATTACCTGCTTATAGCAAGAAAGAAAATTGGGGGGCCTCGGAAACCTTTTATCAATTAACAAGAACCCTTTTAAAAGAAAAAGTAAGCTATTCAGAGAAAATAAGTCCTCTAAGGTGGAAGGAATTTGGGCGTAGACCAAAAGTCAATATACTTGGCCCTTCATTACTAGGATTTAGATGCAGAGATGATGTAATAGAAATCCAACGCATACTTTCAGAGCAAGGAATAGATACAAACGTAGTTGCTCCATTAGGTGCTAGTCCAGATGATATTGAAAGATTAATTGATGCTGAAATAAATATTAGTCTTTATCCAGAAATTGCGGAAGCATCATGCGAATGGCTTAAACGGAACTTTGGAATGGAATATACAAACACTATTCCAATTGGAATAAAAAATACAATTGAATTTATAAATGAAGTTCATAAGAAATTAGATCTTCCTTTGACGAATAAAAAAGAATTAGAAAATAAATCAAAACTTCCTTGGTACTCAAAATCAGTTGACTCAAATTATCTAACTGGCAAAAGAGTTTTTATTTTTGGTGATGGAACACATGCAATTGCAGCAGCTAAAATTGCTAAGGAGGAATTGGGTTTTGAAGTAGTGGGTCTTGGAACATACAGCAGGGAGATGGCCAGGCAAGTAAGAGCTACTGCAAAAGATCTAAATGTAGAAGCTCTGATAACTAATAATTATCTAGAAGTGGAAGATGCCATGAAAAAAGCGGCCCCTGAACTAGTTTTAGGGACCCAAATGGAAAGGCATAGCGCAAAAAGACTCGGCATTCCATGCTCAGTAATTAGTACTCCAATGCATGTTCAAGATGTTCCTGCAAGATATAGCCCTCAAATGGGATGGGAAGGAGCAAATGTGATTTTTGATGACTGGGTACATCCCCTAATGATGGGCTTAGAAGAGCATCTTATTGATATGTTCAAACATGACTTTGAGTTTGTTGATGGTCATCAAAGCCATTTAGGACATACAGCGACAAACACAAAGGATATTTTAAATTCTGACGAAAAAAAAGAAAAAAATAGTAAAGAAGGAATTATCTGGACTGAATCTGGTAGAGCTGAATTAATAAAAGTTCCATTTTTTGTAAGAGGTAAAGTTAAAACAAATACTGAAAAATACGCAATCTTGAGAGGAATTCCAGAGATAAGCGATGAAACTCTTTACGATGCCAAAGCATATTTCAGTTAATTTTTACTAATAAACTATAATTAAGTCATGAGTATTTTCACTCATAATCTAATAGATTTAATCCTAAAAATTCAGTTATAAGAACATATTTCCCGCTTTTAATACAATTAAATACATATTTGTTTAGAAACATATTTCATGTGTATTTGCGCTGCAAGAATATAAATAATAATATGTTTTAAGCTTTAAATGACAAGTACTATAAATAGACCTCTTGATGGAGAAGGAAGTGTTCAAGTAAAGCAAGATCCAAAAATAAATATTGAGGAAGGGGCTTTAGTTATTGCCGTGTATGGGAAGGGTGGTATCGGAAAATCAACTACATCATCAAACCTTTCTGCAGCATTCTCAAAATTAGGTAAAAAGGTTCTACAAATTGGATGTGATCCGAAACACGATAGCACTTTCACTTTGACGCACAAAATGGTTCCTACAGTTATCGATATTCTCGAAGAGGTAGATTTTCATAGCGAAGAATTGAGGCCAACCGATTTCATGTTTGAAGGTTTTAATGGCGTAATGTGCGTTGAAAGTGGAGGTCCTCCTGCTGGGACAGGGTGCGGGGGATATGTAACCGGTCAGACAGTTAAACTATTAAAAGAACATCATTTATTAGAAGATACTGACGTTGTTATTTTTGATGTTCTAGGAGACGTCGTTTGCGGAGGATTTGCAGCTCCATTGCAACATGCAAATTATTGTCTAATTGTTACTGCTAATGACTTCGATTCAATATTCGCTATGAATAGAATTGTCTCTGCAATTAAAGCAAAAGCAAAAAATTATAAAGTCAGATTAGGTGGGGTAGTCGCAAATAGATCAAAAGACACAGATCAAATTGATAAATTCAATGAAAGAACAGGTTTAAAAACTATGGCCCACTTTAAAGATGTCGACGCCATTAGAAGATCAAGACTAAAAAAATGCACTATTTTTGAAATGGAACCAACTGAAGATGTTATTGAAGTTCAAAATGAATATTTATCTCTTGCCAAAAATATGCTTGAAAACGTAGAGCCTTTAGAAGGTAATCCACTTAAAGATAGAGAAATTTTTGATTTATTAGGATTTGATTAGTCTAAACTAACCACATACATTTTGTCATAAGTATCGATTTGCTGAGAACGTTGTATTTGCAAGCATTTAAGTAAAAATTAAATATCTAGAAAGAATTTCATTAATTACATCTAGGCTTCTTTTTCCAAACAGGTGAATCACAATTTATATTCATTGAATTACTGGAACTATTATTTTTAGGTTTAACTTTTTTTATTTTCAATTTGGTTCCTCTTGGCCAATTTATATTTTCAGAAGGAACAGTTACCAATTCATAAATTTCTTTATTACCATCAAATTCAATTAGAAGAGTTACTTTCTCATCTACATTTTTTGGCATAATTTTTACATATTCTTTAATGCTTTTATCCATTGTATATTCGTTATTAACCTCATGTATTATGCTTCCAGGTTTTATACCTTTTAAAAAAGCATCCCCACCCTCAAATACGCTTGATATGTATCTTGTACCGTTAATGGAGATTGAGGTGAAACCTAATGAACCTGGACTTTTTATTTTCTTAGGAGCAACATTGGCATATCCTTTCCAAAAATAGTCTGGACATTGAGATAGAGCTAAAGCTAATACATCCTCTCTCATTCCCCCTAATACACGATTCGCTTCAATACCTGCAGAAATTGCCACTCCAAATTCAGTTTCAAAACCGCCGTAAGCTTTCTCTCTATCGATAATTCTCTGAACATGAGCATCAGTTACATATTTCCATGCTTTATCAATAGGAATATTTGACCTCAGCATTGTGCACATTTGAGGTCCATATATTGCAGGATTCGCGCTAACTGAGGTAGGTAATACAACCGCAGATAATAAAGGTATTAAAAATCTCTTCACAGAAAACGATCTAGTTCCTTCTTATTTTAAATCGCATGTCAAATTGACAACCTTAGAGAATTGCTTCACGCTTTGTTATAGAAATTTTTGTAGGAATTTATAAAATTATTTTAAATCAGCCTAATAGAAGTGATACCATCGGTTTTAGCTATGATAATAATGGTTATAGTTAATCTTAATTAATATAATCCAACTAATTGGCTTGTTAAATCATAAGTTTGTTGAGAGGTCTTCGTATCAATTATTCTTTTTGACAACTTTTGAGAAAAAGCTTTTCTGCCAGTTTTCTGACGATTTCCCCAGCTCCAATGGACTGATGGTTTAGCAAATTCTTTATAAGTTGCCACTTGAGCGACCCTCTCTCCTGCCAGTCTTTGTGAAACATATCCTTTTGTTATGAATTTTTGAAATATCGGGAAAAGGAATCTAAATAACCAAGGTGTATCTCTAAAAAGTTTTGTATCAGCAACACATCCAGGATATAGAGAATTTACAATAATCTCCTCTTCAGGATATCTTTTTGATAATTCCTGAACGGTCACCATATTGCAAAGTTTACTATCCTTATAAGCCTTACCAGGTTTAAATTTCTTTCCATTCGCCATACTTATTGGAGATAAAAAACCATTTTTGAATCCAGATAAATCTCCCAAATCAGCTGGGGCAGGGATGGGGATCCTTCCTCCAAGTTCTGAATAATTAGCCGTAACAGTCCCTAATACTGTAATTCTTGGCTTGAATAAAGTTGATTTGCCATTTAAAACAATTTCTCTTTCAGAAGATAAAATATTTTCCATAAGTAGGTTTATCATAAGAAAATGCCCGAAATGATTTACTGCCATAGAGTTTTCAAACCCCTGAGCAGACCTCTCAGGTCTCCTTAGTCTCGGTTTATAAACTGCTGCATTACAAATAAGAGAATTTATTGGCTTCTTAAATCTTTCTAATATTTCATCGCAACCTTTTCTCACATCATCCAAGTTAGAAAGATCTATTTCTATAAAGTAAACATTTTTAACTTCATCTTTTGTCAAGGATTCCTCAGCGATTTTTATAGCTCTTTTATTTGATCGATTAACTGCTATAACCTCCCATCCAAATCTTATTAGAGGTTTTAGAGTATTTAATCCAACTCCTGAAGTTGTTCCTGTTATTAGGACTAAACCCTTAATGTTCTTACTCACTAGCAAAAAAGTTAATTGAAAAATGAAAAGTAGAATGATTCAAGATCATCCTTATCAACGCCATATTACTCTGATAATGTCCCTAGAAATTATTTGATCCTGATCCTTCATAAATCTTTGCTCACCTTCAGAAGAGAATAAATCATCAAACTTATCTGTTAAAACATTAAATCTATATTTTTCGTATAAAAATGAGTCTTCAATTTCCCTTAATCTGGTCAACCTTACTTTAGAACTATAGCCAAGCTTAAGCAGGCTTATTATTGCTAGAAGGGAAAAGCTAATTTTTATAATTAAAAAAATCAATGCTACAAAATTATCCTGTTTTTGTTGTCTTTTTATAAATGCAGACCCTAGATATTTTTTGTAAAAACTACTGTTTTTATAAAAAGATTTTGACAAATTTAGTATTTGATATTTTTACTGAATAAATGAATTCAGTCTTACTACATTATTACCTTACAAATTTAAATTTTCTAATATAATTTAGTTCCGACCTAAACTAATTCCAAGTCTTAGTGCTAAAACTCCTGCGTGCATAACTACTATAAGGCTTAATGCAATTAGATTTATTGTTTGAGTTGGCTCCATTGTAAAAAATATATTTTCTATATTCTCCACCGAAAAGAGGGGATTTGAAACACTATTACAAAATGATGTTACGTAATTAACAAATTGAAAGAAAAAAATCATTGAAAATTATCATAAATAAACCTGCGAAGTTAATTTTGGGAATAGTAAATCAGGCTTTAATTTTTTCAACAAATAATTTACCTGGATTTGATCAAATGGCTTTAGATTTAAATTCTTTAGATCAAACAATTTCGAATCCTGAAATAATTCTCACATTGAGGTTCTACTATTGGACTGGGGATTGGCTGTCAATTGGCTATCACCAAAAGGAAATTCCTCTTCATTGGGAAAATTTATTATCAAATGGAGAAATTAATATTGTTAGACGTCCCTCTGGAGGGGGAGCTGTTTTACATTCAGGTGGTATAACATATGCATTAACATTTAAAAAAACTTACTATAAATTCTTAAGTTATGAGATGGTAAATAATTGGTTAATTAAAAGTTTTAGAGAATTAGGTCTAGAATTAAGATATGGTCATTTACGAAAATCACGTATTAAAGCAAATTGTTTTGGTACTTCATTAATTTCTGATTTAATTGATCAGGATGGATTTAAAAGAATCGGAAGTGCCCAATTTCGTAAAAAAGGTGCATTCCTTCAACATGGAGAGATTCAAACAAACCCTTCAAAAGATTTGTGGTTCAAATTATTTAAAGAAGAAGCTCCACCAAAATTAAATTTAGAACTAACAAATGATGAAATAGTTCGACATTTAAGAAATTCATTCCTAAAGAATAAATCAAATATAAATTTCAAAAATATTGCCATAGATAATAATAAAATCAGAAAATTTTCATAACACGAATTATTAAAGATCTCCTTTCTGCTTCATTGAATTAATTATTCTTGGCAATTCAATGCCTAAAGGATAATGATTTTTAAAGTTTAATTTGTTAACAATCTCTGAAGGCAAATTAAAACCTAATTTATTCAACACAAAGTTTCCAATTTTTGACCTATCAACTATCCCCAAAGGGATATCTGCAGCATTGAGGACCAATAAAAAACCCTCACCTTTTTCTTCAAGTCTTTCTATAGTTTTCCATAATTTATCTTTACAAGATACACTTACAAAACTATCGATTGGTTTCTTAAAATCTCCAACGAAGTTCCTTTCCCATTTTTTTAAGGAAACAGTTTTTAAAATATTCTCATCAATAAAACCAGTCCATCTTCCATTATTCGTAACAAAAAAATATTTATCTGATGCATCCTTTTTATTTTTTATTAATGTATTAAATTCTGAGAAATTAGAATCGTATTCAATTTTCCTCAAAGGCTTCAATTTAAGCTCAGAAACTTCACTGAATTTAAGTATATTTTCGATTTTAAAAAATTGACTTTCAGATTTTGAAGAATTAACTCCAAACAAGCCCAAAAAAGAAAGAATAAAACCAAAGTAAAAGTTAAATCTAAATAAACAAACTATCCCAAAAAATAGAACAAAAATAGATAAGAATAAATTTACTTTATTGAGGAAATTTCTTCCTTTGTTTTTACTTCCTGTATAATGCCAAATAATACTTTTTAATAAATTTCCTCCATCTAAAGAACCAATTGGAATCAAATTTAAGAAACCTAAGAACAAATTAAATATGCCTACTCTAAAAATTACATTAATTGCTATTTGTTCTTGAGATGAACTGTAATTACAAATTATAAGCAGGATAGATGCTGTAGCAAAACATAAAAGAGGTCTAACAATTGCAATTTTTATATTTCCTAAAGCAGTTTGACAATATTTATCTCTTTGTAAAATTGCACCTAGAAAATAAAAAGTAATTTTTTTTATTTTTACACCCTGATTAAGAGAAACAAAAGTATGAAAAACCTCATGAAAAATAATTGAAGATAAAAAGAAAAAAGAAGATAAAAAACCTATAATCCAAGCTTCTTTAGTATTGTAAATATTTCCTGAGGTTAAATTAACCTGATTACTTATACTCCATGAGAATAAAAAGAGAATAGCGAACCAATAAGGATGAATTTTAAAGGGAATTCCCCATATTTTAAAAACTTGCCAACTTCTCAAAAATAATCTCCGCTATATTTAGCAATAATATTAATTTTACATAAAGGATAATTATATGCCCAAGACTAATACTTTAATTAAAATTTGTGGCCTGACGTCAGAAGAACAAGCTCTTCAAGTCGCAAAATTAGGAGCGCATGCTATCGGTATTATTTCAGTGGAAGAGTCACCAAGATATATATCAGCTGAAATTAAGAAAAAAATTTTTAAAACCTTAGAAAGGTTTTATCCAAAAATCGAGAGGGTATCAGTTGTACAAAATTGTCCAATAGACTTAATTATTAAAAATTTCTTAGGCAACCCAAGTGAAACTATCATTCAATTACATGGAGATGAAGATATTGATTACTGCAAAAAAATAAGGGAAAAAATTCCCAATATTGGCCTATGGAAGGCTTTCAGAATAAAAACGGAAAAGGACATAGAAAAAATAAAACCTTTTGAAGATTTTGTAGATGCGATACTTCTTGATTCTTGGAATGAAGCAACTTATGGAGGTTCAGGGGAAAAAATAAAGTCTATTTATCTAAAGAATCTACGATTTAGCAAACCTTGGTGGTTAGCAGGTGGAATTTCAATTGAATGGATTGATGAAATCATTACAGAAATCAAACCAGATGGGCTAGATATTTCTAGTAGTATTGAAATATCTCCAGGTTTGAAAGATATTAAAAAAACAGAGGATCTTTTTAAGTTTTTAGAAAGAAATTAATAATTATTAGTAGCGGACTGCTGTTTTACAAGCTCAAAAAATTCTTGTTTTAAACTTAAATCATGTCTAAAATCGCCTCTCACCACAGAATTAATCATACTTGTATTTGGTTCTTTAACTCCCCTCCACTTCATACAATAATGTTGGGCCTTTACAATAATGCCTAAACCTTTAGGTTCACACAGTTTTTCGATTTCATCTGCAAGAATCATTACAGCTTCTTCCTGAATATGAGGTCTTGAGAAAACCCAATCAGCAACTCTTGCAAATTTTGAAAGTCCTATGACTTTATTTCCAGGTTTAATACCTATCCAACATTCTCCTAAAATTGGAACTAAGTGATGTGAACATGCAGATCTGACAGAAATTGGGCCAACTGTATAAATCTCATCAAGATTCTTGTCATTTGGAAAACTTGTAACTTTAGGTTGTTCATGATATCTGCCTTTAAAAACTTCGTTTAAATACATTTTTGAAACTCTTTCAGCAGTTTCTTGAGTATTATGATCATTTTCAACATCTATTACGAGGGACTTTAGTAAGTCTTTAACTCTTGAGGCTACTTCTTTTTCTAAAATTTCTAATTCTCCAGGATTTATAAAATCAGAAATATTATCGTTAGCACTAAATCTTGTCCCAGAATTCTTAATTCTGTCTCTTATAATTTCAGAAATTAGTTTATTAGTAATCTGTTCGTCAAAGTTTCTAATATTATCGTTGGGTAATGTAGAGGTCATAAAATTCTAAACAGAAAATCGTATACAACTTAATTAACTGTATATTCCAAAAGCTTGATTGCTCATATACTATATCACATTCTCTTGTTCAATCGGGTTTAAATAGCACTAAAAAAAATCACTGTTTTAAGAGTAAGCAGATAAACAGAATGTTTAAAAGGCACCGCCAGAAGGCATCAAAGTCAAGTCTTCGATCAATTGTGATTCAGGTTTTTGAGCCATGTATAAAATAGTTTCTGATACCTCACTTGAGGAGAGCATAGAAGTTCTATCAAAATCAGAATTGATTGATTTGGAGTCCCAAAGAGGAGTATTTACTGAACCAAGAGTTATTGTACACGCTCTTATTGAATTAGATCTCTCCTCTTCCCTCAAGCATTTAGTAAACATCGCTAGTGCAGATTTTGAAACACAATAAGCTCCCCATTGGGGGAATGCATTATAAGAGGCATGACTACTAACATTAATAACTAAACCACCATTTTTTCTCATTTTGGGAATTATTGAACTGCAAATTTGAAAAACACTTGTGAGGTTTATTTGAATAGTTTGTTCCCATTGACCTAAATCCATTTCAACTAAGGGGCCATTAAATGCGCAACCGGCATTATTTATCAATACTGAAGGGCACCCATACTTCTCAATTGCTTCTTTAACACAATGCTCTATTTCTTGAGGATTAGATAAATCACATTTAACTAGGTTAATTTTTGATTTAGTAGTCAACAGTTCGCTCTTTAGTTTCTCCATTAAATCCATATTCCTGGAAAGTAAAATTAAATCCCAGCCAGCATTTGCAAAAGTAATTGCTGTAGATCTACCAATACCTTTAGTAGCACCCGTTATAAAAGCTAGTTTCAATTTATTCAGTTTTTTGGGGGATTTCACTATAAATCTCTTCAATATTATTTGCTTCGATAAATTTACCTAGAACCCTAAACTTTTTGTATCTTTCCTCAATTAATTCGTCTTCAGGCATTTGCAGTAAAGCATTAAGGTGTTTCTTAATAGCCTCTTTTAGTGTATTGCCAGCATCTAAAGGAGCCCAATTATTCCCACCAGAAGGTTCTGGTAATACCTCATCTATAATCCCCAATTTAAGTAAGTCTTCACCTGTAATTTTAAGTGCTGATGCAGCTTCTGGTGCCTTCGCAGCATCTCTCCACAAAATTGATGCACATGCTTCCGGACTAGCGACTGTGTAAACACTGTGTTCAAACATTAGTAACCTATCCGCAACACCTATTCCAAGTGCACCTCCTGAACCTCCTTCTCCAATGACTGTAGCCACAATTGGGACTTTCAATCCAAACATCTCTCGAAGGTTTCTTGCAATCGCTTCTCCTTGACCTTGTTCTTCAGCTATTAAACCAGCATAAGCTCCAGGAGTATCAATAAATGTAAGAATTGGCAAAGAGAATCTATTTGCATGCTGCATTAATCTAAGAGCTTTTCTGTAACCTCCTGGTTTTGCCATCCCAAAGTTTCTTACTACATTTTCTTTTGTGTCCCTTCCTTTCTGATGCCCTATTATCAACACTGGTTTATTATTTATCGAACCTATTCCGCCAATTAGTGCCATATCATCGCCGCCATTTCTATCTCCATGCAATTCGATCCAGTCATCGCAAAACATTTGAACAAAATCCAAAGTGCTAGGTCTTTGAGGATGCCTAGCTACCTGAATCTTTTGTGCAGGAGTGAGAGATTTAAATATTTCTTCTCTCCTCCTAGTAGCTAAGGTTTCAAGTTGTAGAAGCTGTTGACTAACATCAACTTCTGAATCTCGAGCTAACTCTTTAATTTGCTCTATCTGTTTCTCAAGTTCAACAAGAGGCTTTTCAAAATCAAGAAGGTAACGTTTAGCCATAATTTAGACAGTTAGTACTTTATTAGGCTGCTTATCAAGTCCAATTGCAGAAAAACCATGTTTTAAAGAAGCTGCTCCAATAAATTCCATCTTTTCAAGAGAAATGTTATTTCTTCCCCAACTAAAGTTTGTATGACACTTTTCAAATTCTAAAATCATAGCTTCTGCAAAGCAAGCAAACATCTCTCGCTGAGGGTTTTGCATTTCCGCAAGTTCCATCATATTCCAACCAATATCTTTGAAAAACTTTACTATACCGCCTTTTAAAACATGAATATTTTCACCCTGAAATTTCTCATCAAGATTTTTGGGGTATCCACCATCAATCATTAAACATGGTTTTTTTAAGTTATTAGTATCAATTTCAATAGTTTTAGGCATACTTGCAACCCATACAACAATATCCGCCTTAGGCAATGCCTCATCTAAACTTGTTATGGTGCCACCATCTAATTCTTTTTGTAACAGCGCTAGTGGTTCTTGTTGCCTTGCCACCATAAGAAGTTCTGAAATCCCAGTTTTATTGATAAGCCATCTGCAAACAGCACTGCCAATATCACCAGTAGCACCAATTACAGCAACAGTTGCCTTTTTAAGGTCTATCCCAATGCGAGGCGCATTTATCTCTAGTTGCTTGCAAATAACCCAGGCGGTATGAGTATTGCCAGTAGTGAACCTTTCCCACTCTAATGAAGTATTTCTAATTTGTTTATGCTGTAGAAGATTAAAATTCTCGAAAATAATAGAAGTAAATCCTCCTAAAGCGGTAATGTTAATCCCTTTTTTCTGAGCTAGTTCCATAGCATTTAGTACTTTTCTTCTAGCTGTTTTAAACCTAGAAAGCATTTCAGGAACAAAGCAAGAATCTATGTAGGAACCTTCAATAGATATTCCAGTAGCACTCTTAACTTCAACATTCTCAACCAATTGAGGAGGAGCTGTACACCAAACATCTAGGTCGCCATCTGCAATATGATCAAAGCCTAGTAACGAAGCTTTTCTTTTTGCATCTTCAAAACTCGTTGAGTGACCTATTAACCCAAACATTTAAAATTTATTAATGATTTCTATATAATGTTATGAAGAATAGCACAGCGGTACCTACTTAAAAAGAAAGATTAATTATTAAAATGCTTAACTAAGTAGAAATATAATTAAACGATAGCTGCCATAGCCATTCTTGCGATTTCTCTGTTATCTAGACCTATTTCCATTAGGGTATCTTGATAAGCAATCATAAATTCTTCCATTAATTCTTCTCTGTCCATAGCCAAAACTGATGCGTCATCGGCTACTTCATCTAACATCTTTTTAATTAAGGGAAGGTTAACCTTATTAGCTTTCATTAATTCCTCTTTACAAGTGGATAAATTCTCTTTCAGCCACTCTTGACCATAATTTAAATGAAGATATTCATCTTTGACAACTCCCTCTGTTATTTTTTTTGCAAAAGGATCCGCAACTCTTATGTAGACGTTATAAGCAGAGATTGCAAATGCTTCGATTAAAATAGCTTGTATTAAAAGACATGTTGTTAAATTTCCTTTTTCAAGAGCAATTTGAAAATTACCATGTAATTTAGAAAAGAATTTTTTAGCGAATTCCATATCAGCTTCTACGCCTAAATTTCTTCCACAAGCAGTAAAGCCTTTTTTATGTTTCATTTCCATTCTCGCCAATTTAGTTAATTCCTCTAACTCATTTGGTATTAAAGTTGCTATTGAAATGTAATTATCATGAGCCTCTTGCTCTCCCTCTATAACAATTGCATTTATTCTGCTGTATGCATCTTTATAAGAATCTGTAGTAAAGTCAGGCAAATTCAAAGAAATCGAATTAGTTGATTCTTCAATAGTTTTTTTATTTGATTCTAGAGTTTGCATGTCAGTAATCTTTAGCTCATTATGCATGAATATTACACGATTATAGTGAATTTATGTAAATATCATGAAAATAGTTTCAATTGTTAAGTCACATTTTTTACCTAAGTTTATTTAAGAATTGTTTGGCCAATCTGATTGCATCAGACTCATTATCAATTTGAACCAATGATTAATCAATAATTCCTTTAAATTTTTTCCCAAAGACTCATTTGCTCCTCTGCTATCCCCAATAACACCTGATTTACTGAAGTCATCAGTAAGCCAAGCAGTAGGCGCATTGCCCTCCAAACTCCAACCTTCTGGGATCTGTCCTTTAATACCCTCATTTGGGCGTTCATCACCTACTAATTCTGGTTTTAAAGCGAGCATCAAACTTGTTTCGGCTAAAGAAGCATGAAGCCCATTCTCGATCTCAGTTTTTGTTAACAATTGACTTAATCCATTAACACCACTCCATAAGAAACAAGGGAAAACTGCTATTCCAGGTGCGAAACTTCTTAGCTCTCTTGCCGCTGTATTAAGTAGTGAGATTTGACCCCCATGTCCATTAATCAATATCAATCTTTTAAAACCCATTTCAGATAATTGACCTCCGACTTCCTTAATCATTGAGGTTATTAAATTTGAGGAAAGTGAAATTGTCCCGGCAAAACCCTTATGTTCTGGAGAAAACCCTATATATTGAGTTGGAAGTTTTTTTAATGGAATATCGGGAGATAATAATTTAAAAACTTCGCTAATGATTTCATCAACAAAAATACTATCTGTGGCAAGAGGCAAATGAGGGCCATGTTGCTCAACAGCGCCGAATGGCCAAATAACTGTTGATCTTTTGTCTTTTGCAATGCTCTCAATTTCTTGCCAATTTAAATATTCAAATTTATTAGGTATTGGTTTAAAGTTCATTAAATTTAAATTTGAGTACTAACATTTAGAGTATGTTATTAATTAATTATTCTTATTTTACCTACGATGGGAGTCAGTAATAAAAATGCCCAGGATAATTTCCAAACAAAGGGCAATAAAAAAGATTTCAAAAAACCTCTTCAGGTACTTCACATAAGCAAGAAAGATAATCAAAAAAAATTTCAAGAAATACAAAATGAGCAACCTAATTCTCAACAAGAGATTAAAAAAGAAAATATCGCAATCGAACCTCGAGTAACTAAAGATGAATCAGTAAAAGAAATTGAGGTAAATAATAAAAACACTAAAACTTTTGATATTTCTCAAGAAGACTTAAATAGACCCCTTAATTTTTCTGCGCAAAACACAGATTTTCAATTAGAAAGAACAGTTGATGAATTCGATTTTGATGAAAGTGCTTTTTTGGAGGCTTTAAATGCAAATGAGCCAATTGGGGCTACAGGAGAAATAATTTCAGGGAAGGTTATAGCAATCGAAAGTGATGGACTATATGTTGACATTGGTGGGAAAGCACCTGGCTATATGCCCAAAAAAGAATGTGGGTTAGGCGTCATTACTAACTTTAAAGAAAAGTTTTCTATAGGCCTTGAAATGGAAGTTTTGGTTATCAAAGAACAAAATGCTGATGGGATGGTAACAGTGAGCGCTCGGGCATTAATTCTCAGGCAAAGTTGGGAGAGAGTATCAAGTTTCGCAAAAAATGGAGAATTAATTGACGTTTTAATAAATGGATTTAACAGAGGTGGGCTTACGTGTGATGTAGATGGATTGAGAGGATTCATCCCAAGATCCCAACTTGAAGATGGGCAAGATTATCAATCTTTTGTTGGCAAAACTATAAAAGTAGCGTTTCTTGAAGTGAATCCAGAATCCAGAAAATTAGTTCTCTCTGAAAAGAAAGCATCATTAGTCTCTAAACTTACAAGTCTAGAATTAGGTCAATTAATTGAAGGAGAAGTCTTAGCTGTAAAACCATATGGCTTTTTTATTGATTTAGGTGGAGCTAGTGGACTTCTTCATCAATCCTCACTAACAAATGGATCGATTCGTTCTTTACGAGAAGTTTTTAGAGAAGGGGAAATCATAAAAGCTTTAATATCTGAAATTGACCTCGAAAAAGGGCGCATTGGTCTCAATACAGCACTCCTAGAAAACTCTGCGGGAGAATTAATTATTGATAAGCAAAAAGTTATGCAAGAAGCCAAAGAGAGATCACTAAAAACTAAAGCACTCTTCGATAAAAAAGATAAACTAAATGAACATTAATAATAGAACAGAACCAAGTCTTGAATTAAAAATTTCAGATTGGGAATTAGACTTTTACTCAAGACCAATTATTGAATCCGATGGAAAAAAAAGGTGGGAGTTAATTATTTGCTCTACAAGAAGTTATAAGACAGAAGATATTTTTCTTTGGAATAAAAAATGCCCTGCAAATGAAGTTAATTCAGTATGGCTTAAAAAGGCACTCAATGAAGCAATAAGTGAAGCAAGAAAACAAGGGTGGGCAAAACCTTCAATAGTTCGATTCTGGAGATCATCAATGAAATCTATCATTAAGAAATCACTGGAGGCCGTAAGTATTGAGGCTCTTGTAAGTAGAAGAACTTACGATTTATTCGATAGAATCGAATTTCTTGAAAAAGAGATTTATCCAAAGGAAAAAGGTTATGTAAGAGGAGTATTAGCTCCTACTTTTACTTCCAAGATGGAAAATTCTCCTCAACCTCTACCAGAAGCAGTGAGGGGTGATGCTTTAACCATCTCTGAAATATCAATTGGCGAATTAAAATCAGCAGAAAATTGGCCTATGGAATTTGGAGATATTTTCCCAATTCAGCAAGATTTAGATGATAATGACTTAGTTCCAGGATTAAGACTTTTTAGCAAAGATAGATCTCTAGCACTTTCTGCATGGTTCAGTTGTTTAGAACCTATTAAATTAACTATACGTAAAAACCAACTCATCCTTGAAGCTTCAGCAGAGGATAAGTGGCTGGTTACAGATTTACCAGAGAAAGATGCATGCATTTTAAGTAAAAAGTTTTTAGAGAATAAAAAAAAGTCTTATGGTTATCAATTTATATCCATACAGTCAACTCCATACATCGAAAAATTTGCAGGATTCTGGATCTTGAGAGATATTGAATTAATTTCATAAATTTAATTTAGGAGCAGGAACTATTCCTTACAAAGAAATAGCTTTCTCAAAAGCTGAAATTTTTATTCAAAACAAAAAGTTTGAGTATTATTCATCACCTATTCTTAGTAAATATAATTTCAAACATGCATACTTTACGAAGTCTAGCTCTGAGAAATTTCTCCAAGTATTAGGGAATCACTTTAATGAAAATTATATAAATTGTGTTTCTAATCAAATTCATAGTAATTTGATAGTTTTCGGAACACATTCGCAAGAAGGGATTAAGACTGATGCAGATGGTCTTGTTGGTAATAAATGCAATCAAAACTTATGGGTTTACACAGCTGATTGTATGGCAATATTTTTTGCAGATAAAAGGACAAGAAATGTAGCAGCCTTGCATTGTGGAAGAAAAGGTTTAGAAAAAAAAATAATAAAAAATCTGGTTAAAATTTTAGATAATTTAGGTACATCTAGAGATGACTTACTTGTTGCAATAGGGCCATCGATATCGAAGGAACATTATCTTGTAGATAAAATGACACTCAAAGAATTTTATAGAAAGGCAGAAAACAAGAAAAAAACGGTCAATTCAACTAAAACTCAACAAGATCTTTGTTTTAATGATTCAAATCACTTCAAAGAGCAAAAATTATTTCAACTAGATCTTAAAAGATCTGCCTATAGACAACTTTTAAATGAGAACATTCCTTATACAAATATAGACATCTCAAATTTATGCACATACAAATTAAAAAATGAATTTAATTCCTGGAGAAGGAGCAAAACAATCTCGAGGCAATGGAATTTTATTTGCTCATAGACATAGTTAACTTGGACAAATTTCACTAGTTAAGTCTTTACCGACTAATAATTCGGTCATCTCCTTAGTACCTTTAATATTAAAAACTTTGGCTAACAAAACATTCTCTTTAAAACCAAAAGGTTTTATTTTCACTTTGCTTCCCCTTGGAAATTCACTCTTGAGTAAATTAGTTGCTTCGAGCTCATCATTTTCACTTACAGCTACACAAAATAATCCAATAGTTAAATTCCTATTTTGATCCCCCACCAAAATAGTATTTGAACTTTTAATTTGAAGGATTTCAGCCGAGTCAACTATTACAGGATTAATAACAATCAAGCAGACTATAATAAAAATTTTTGATAATTTTTTCAATTCAGAAATATCTAAGTTTTTTAAATTATATTTAAGTTAATTTTTTAAAATAACGAATTTAAAAAAATTAGTATTCACAATTAACATATCCAACCATTTGAGCATTACTTTTACCTGGTGGAACCATTGGATAACAATTTTCACCTCTTCTTACAAGGATATTAATCAAGGCAGGGCCATCATGATCAAGCGCATTTTTTAATTCATTCTGTAATTGTTTTCTATCAGAAATTAAGTATCCTCTTACTCCAAAAGACTCAGCAAGTTTTACAAAATCAGGTTCGCCACAACTCATGTCAGAGGAGGAATACCTTTCATCATAGAAACTTTCCTGCCATTGTCTTACCATCCCTTGCCAGCGATTATTTATTATGATCAATTTCACCTTAAAACCATATTGTGATAGAGTTCCTAACTCTTGAATATTCATTAAAACACTTGCATCTCCTGCAATACAAATTACATCTGAATTAGGTAAGGCTGCTTTCACTCCAATTGCCGCTGGCAAACCAAAACCCATAGTTCCTAAGCCTGCACTACTAATCCATTTTCTTGGAGAATTCCTAAGATATTGAGCAGCCCACATCTGATGTTGGCCTACATCTGTAGTTACATAAGCTTCCGGTGAAAGCTCCCTCACTTTTAATAGAACTTCCTGTGGATAAATTTCTCCTTCTTTAGGCGGGTCATATAAAGGGTGTTTATTTTTCCAAAAATCAATTTTTTCTAACCAGTTCTTCGTCTGACAAGTAAATTTATTATTTAGAGATTGTTCATTAATTTTGAGAACAGCTTTTGAAACATCAGACACAATTGCAACATCTACACGTCTATTTTTATTAACTTCTGCCGGGTCAATATCAATATGAATTACCTTTGCATTAGGAGCAAAAGTATCTAATTTTCCCGTCACCCTATCATCGAATCTAGCTCCTATAGCAATTAAAAGATCGCATTCTGTAACTGCAAAGTTTGCGTAAGCAGTTCCGTGCATTCCTAACATCCCAACTGATAAATTGTCTTTCTCATCAAAAGCCCCTTTCCCCATTAAGGTTGTAGTCACTGGTATTTGATAATTCTTTGCCAAAGTTCTTATTTCATCATGAGCCCCTGAAGATATTGCCCCACCTCCTACGTATAAAAGAGGTCTTTCAGAAGCTTCCATTAATTTAATTGCTTTATTGATATCGCAATCATTAATATCTCCATTCCTTTTAAATCCTTTAGGAATAATCTCACCAGGCAAAACTCTTTTATAATTAAAGAACTCCTGACCTACATCTTTGGGGATATCAATTAAAACAGGGCCAGGTCTTCCAGAAGAGGCTATAAAAAAAGCTTCAGAAACTACTTTCGCGATATCTGAAGGATCTCTTATTACCCATGAATGTTTTACTATTGGAAGAGTTATACCAAAAATATCAGTTTCTTGAAAAGCGTCTGTCCCTATTGCAGGTCTTGGGACTTGACCTGTAACTACAACTAAAGGGACTGAATCCATTTGAGCAGTTGCAATTCCAGTTACCAAATTTGTTGCTCCTGGACCGGAGGTCCCAAAACAAACTCCTACCTCACCAGTAGCTCTTGCATATCCATCAGCCGCATGTGAACCCCCTTGTTCATGCCTTACCATATAATGCTTTAACCAACCTTCTTGTTCTGCCTTATGAACAGCGTCATATATTGGTAATATGGCTCCTCCAGGATATCCAAATATAACTTTTACCCCATGAATTTTTAAAGAATCCATTAGTGCATCTGCACCAGTTATCCAAACTGGATTTTCATTTTTTGAACTACCCTTTGAAAAGGATCTCGAAGTAAGGGTCACTAAAGAAATTCAATATTTACTATAAATATTAAACTTAATTAAATAGTTTTGCCTCATTTAGAAATGTAATGTCAGAAATGTATTGAGAAAAATTTTCCAATAAACTTATAATTTTCAAATAAATATCAATTTTTCTTTATAAAATTCCAAGTTTATGTAGAGGTCCAGAGCCAAAAATAAGTTCAATAAAAAGCACAAGAAAAATAATCATTGCAACCCTTCCGTTCCACACCTCCGAACTATTATTCCAACCCCATTGCCATTTCTCTTGGGGATAAAGTTTAACTTTTTCAGGTAACTGAGAAGCTTCCTCTATATTAACTGGAGGCCCTTCCAAACAGGAAATCACAAGATCACTAAGACCTTCAATGAAAGTAGGATGAGTATTTAGAGCCTTAACTCTCCTAAAGTTTTTAATACCAGCCTGTTCAGCAATTTCTTTATATTCAATATCAATTTCTTGCAATGTTTCGATATGCTCTCCAACGAAACTTATGGGAACCACAATCAGATCATTAACATTTGACCTTCCAAGATCAGCTAAAACTTCTTCTGTATAAGGCTTCAACCATTCAACAGGACCAACTCTACTTTGATAAGAAAGTGTATGAGGGTTACTATGCCCTAAACATTTTTCCAGCTCATTTATTATTAATAAAGAACAATCTTCAATTTGTTGTTTGTAAGGGTCTCCAGCTTCCTCTACGTAACTCTTAGGAACTCCATGAGCAGTAAAAAATATATGGGCTTTTGATGGAGATTCACAAAGTAAAATTTGTTCTGAAATTAATTCAACCATAGACTTTAAATAACCTGATTGACTGAACCAACTTCTTACACATCTCATTGGAACCTTCTTAAATTCATCATCAGAATCTCGCAATTTTTTTAATTCCCTAAAGCTCGAACCACTAGTACTTATCGAAAAATGTGGATACAAAGGTAATACAACAACTTGATCTATACCATCCGCTTTCATATCAGCAATAGCTGATTCGGTAAAAGGATGCCAATACCTCATGGCGATATAGGTAGTAGCGTTAAACCCCTTGTCCCTTAATTTAGATTGCAATTCTCTTGCTTGTTGTTCAGTTATCCTTCTAATAGGTGAACCTCCACCTATAGAAAGATAGGCTTGTTGTGAAGTAGTACTCCTAAGCGTACTAATTAACCAGGCTAGGGGCTTTTGAAAAACAGGGAAAGGGGTCCTGATTATTTCTGGATCAGAAAAAAGATTGTATAAGAATGGGCCTACATCAGTAATGCGTTCAGGCCCTCCTAAATTCATTAGTAAGACGCCTATTTTACCCATTTAAAATTTATGGAGATTGAAAATCAACATTAAAAACGTCATTATATGGTCAATTATATAAATAAATGAACGTAATTCAGGAAATTAATAACGTCAATGATAAATTTGCTACTCAAGGCAGCAAACTCAAAATTGAGAAAAGAGGAGATAAATTAAATATTCGTGGTTCACTACCCTCCAAAGAAGATAAAAATAACTTCAAAATTCAAAGAATATCTCTTGGATTAAAGGCTGATATTTCTGGATTAGAGGAGGCCAAAAAAAAGTTACAATTAATCAATTTGCAATTGGAATTGAATCAATTTGATTGGATTAATTGGATAAGCAACACTTATAAAAAGCAAATAAAAATTGGTTTTGAATTCCCAAATAGATTAAATCAATTTGAGGAATTTTTTTTTAAAGAAAACAAAAGTGATTTTCGAACCAGCACTAGAAAAACCACTTGGAGAAGTTCTTACAAACCATATATGAAAAGAATCCTAAATATTTACAATGATTATGAGAATGAAGCTTTAGAAAAAATATTTCAAAAAACGCTTGAAAGTTACAAGGAAGGTAGCAGAAGTAGAAAACAATGCGCTACTTCTCTGAGCGTTTTGGCTAAGTTTTTGGACATTAAACTACCAGAAGATTGGAAATTAAATTCTAGAGGATATGGCCTTAGAAAAGCAGGATTTAGGGATCTCCCCTCAGACGAGTTAATAGAGAAACTTTGGGAGACGATACCAAACAAATCTTGGAAATTTGTTTTTGGTTTGATGGCTACATATGGATTAAGGAATCATGAAGTATTTTTTTGTGATTTAAGTTCTCTAACTAATTTTGGGGACAAAATTATTAGAATTTTACCTACAACTAAAACAGGGGAGCATCAAGTTTGGCCATTTCACCCTGAATGGGTAGACAAGTTCGAATTATCAAAAATTGGTGAAAATCCAGAACTATTACCAAATATTAATAAAGACCTTAAAAACACAACCTTGCAGAATATTGGAAAAAAAATTACAGACCAGTTTAAGCGTTACTCTTTACAAATAAAACCTTATGATCTAAGGCATGCCTGGGCAGTAAGAACTATTTTTTATGATTTACCTGATACCGTTGCTGCCAGAATGATGGGACATTCGGTTAGTTTACATACTCAAACTTATCATCACTGGATTACTAAAAGAGATCAACAACAGGCCGTAAATAATGCACTTTTAAAAGTTAAAAGAGCTAAAAATATTTAAAGATTTATAATCATAAAATAAAAATTAGTGCCATATGCAAGAAAAACCTTTATCTTCCAAGAAAATATTTAACCTCGATAATCAAGCAAATAAACTAGGAATGGGAGGAAAACTATCACCAGATAGTGATGAGAGCGCATATAAAAAAAGAATGCAGCAAAGAAAAGATATTCAAGCCGAAAGACTACAAATTAGAAAAACAAAAAAAGGATTATTGATTGTTTTTACAGGGAATGGAAAGGGGAAGACAACTGCATCTTTAGGTATGGCTTTAAGGACGATAGGTCATGGCTATAAAGTAGCAATAATTCAATTTATCAAAGGAGGCTGGACCACTGGAGAAGAAAAAGCATTTAAAAATTTGTCTTCAAACATATCTTGGCATTCATTAGGAGAGGGATTTACTTGGGAAACACAAGACAGAATTAGAGATGAACAATTAGTTCAAGAGGCATGGCAACTAGCCAAAAAATACATAAAGAACGAATCTTATAAACTTATCATTCTTGATGAAATCAATATTGCTACAAAACTTGGTTATCTTGCTGCAGAAGAAATAATCACTTTTTTAAAAAGCTTAAATAATAGAAAAAATCATATTGTTTTAACTGGAAGGGGAGCATCTGATTCAATTATCAATTACGCTGATCTTGTTACAGAAATGAAACTAATAAGACATCCTTTTAAAGAACAAGGAATTAAAGCACAAAAGTGCATTGAGTACTAATTAAACAAATTTTTATTTGATTTCCTCAGGCAGGTTTAGAAATGTTTAAAGACGCAAGCAATATCTGAACAAAAAATAAATTCGGTACGTTTACTTGCTAAGGTCTTAAAAGTACGATTATTGAATGACTTACAAAAGAGTTCTCTTAAAACTTAGTGGTGAGGCACTTATGGGTGAAAAACCTTATGGTATTGATCCTGCCATAGTTCAGTCAATTTCAGAAGACGTTTCAAAAGTAGTCGAAAATAATGTACAACTTGCAATAGTTGTTGGTGGTGGCAACATTTTTAGGGGGCTTAAAGGGTCTGCAGACGGAATGGATCGCGCTACTGCTGATTATGTAGGGATGCTAGCAACAGTAATGAACGCGATTTCACTTCAAGATGGCCTCGAGAGAGTAGGAGTTGCAACCAGAGTGCAAACAGCGATAGAAATGCAGGAAATTGCAGAACCCTACATTAGAAGAAGAGCCATGAGGCACTTAGAAAAAGGTAGAGTTGTAGTCTTCGGTGGTGGATGCGGAAATCCATTTTTTACAACTGATACAACAGCAGCTTTGAGAGCAGCTGAGATAAACGCTGAAGTTGTGATGAAGGCTACTAAAGTTGATGGAGTATACGATCGTGATCCTAATCAATTTAAAGATGCAAAAAAATATTCCTCTCTCAGTTATCAACAAGTTCTTAGTGATGAAATTGCAGTAATGGACAGTACTGCGATTGCACTTTGCAAAGATAATAATATCCCAATTATGGTTTTTGATATATTCAAAAAGGGGAACATTTCTAAAGCTGTTTCTGGTGAGCCAATAGGCTCTTTAATAAGTTAAAGATCATTTAATTTTTTTAATTATGAAAGAAAAAGAAATTCAAGAAAATATGAATAAGAGTATTGAAGCCACGCAAAGAAACTTTAATACAATTAGGACAGGCAGAGCTAATGCATCATTGTTAGACAGAGTAAGTGTTGAGTACTACGGAGCAGAAACACCAATCAAATCACTTGCCACAATAAGCACTGTTGATTCACAAACAATTTCAATACAACCGTTTGATATTTCATGTTTACAAGCGATAGAGAAATCTATTTCTTTTAGTGATTTAGGAATTACTCCAAATAATGATGGCAAAGTAATAAGAATAAATGTTCCTCCTTTAACAGAAGAAAGAAGAAAAGAATTTTGCAAATTAGCCTCTAAATATGCAGAGGAAGGAAAAGTAGCTTTGAGAAATATTAGAAGAGATGCTGTTGATAAAGAAAAAAAAGACGAAAAAGATGGTCTTATTTCTATTGATGAATCGAGAGATAATCAATCTGAAATTCAGAAAATTACTAATAAATATATTGCTTTAATAGAAACTAAATTATCTGAAAAAGAAAAGGAAATTCTAAAAGTTTGATAGGACTTGACGTTGTAATAATAGGTGGAGGTTTATCAGGATCTTCCACCGCTCTTAACCTATCAAAGAAAGGATATTCAGTTTTAATTATTGAAAAAGAAAAATTCCAAGATTACAAACCATGTGCAGGAGGGATGGCATCTTCAATGAAAAGATTTCTTCCTTTAGATATAGAAGATTCCATAGAATCAAAAATTAAGAATGTTGAATTCAGATGGAAAGCTGCAGATAATGTGACTGCTGATCTGACTGGTGAATCCCCATTTTGGATTATTAAAAGAGAGAAACTTGATCAATTATTACTTGATGAGTCATTGAGTAATGGAGTTCAGATAATGAGGCCATTATTGATAGAAAAAATCATAAAAAAAAATGATAAATGGGAAATTACTTGCAATAAAAAAATAAAATATATATCAGAATTTCTTGTTATTGCAGATGGGTCCCAATCCAAATGGGCAGGTTATTTCAATTTAGGGCCAAGAAAACCGAAATTTGCGAACACAATCTCATTAAGATTGAGAGGGTTAGGTGAAATACCTAGAGATGCAGTTAGATTTGAGTTTGGATTTATAAAATATGGGTTTGCATGGGCATTCCCCCTTAGAGAAAACTTAAATATTGGTTTAGGTACTTTTATAAATAATGGTCTCTTAGAAAATCAGGCTATAAATAATCAAGTGATCAGAAGCTTTGGTTTTGATGATTTTCCTAATAAAACAATTAGTAAGAAACTGAGAATATGGAATGGCTTCCACTCAATTAATGGTGACAAAGTTTTAGCAGTTGGAGATGCAGCATCTCTAAGTGATCCATTTTTAGCTGAGGGAATTAGACCATCTTTAATTAGCAGTTTTTATGCTGCAGAATACATAGATCAGTGCCTATCAGGAAAAGTAGATGATTTAAATCTTTATACAAAAAAAATTAACAACATCTGGGGGAAATCAATGGCTTGGGGGAGGAGAATAGCTCAGGTATTTTATAGATTTCCCAGAACTGGATACCAATTAGGTATCAAAAGAAAAACAGCACCTAAACGTATTGCTCAAATATTATCAGGAGAAATGAGTTATGAAGATATTGCAAAAAGAGTTATGAGAAGACTTTTAACAAAACGTGAGACTTAATTATTTTTCAATACAAACTTAAATTTAGTTAGCAGAAATTAATTTTTGATTTTTAATTTCTGAATATCTCTTAAGTAGAAGCTTTTCTAATTCTTCTATAGCCTTACTGAATCCAGTTATACCTTCACTAAGCTTCTCACTCGCCATTTGATCTTCTAACATACTCAATCTGAAATCCTTTTCTTCAAATTCGTAGTCAATAGAATTATTTATTTGGGTACTTACATCTAATTTTCTAATTAACTCTCCTTTTTCTTTTTTCAGTTCCTCAAGAAATTTTGGTGCGATTGTTAAAAGATCGCAACCTGCTAATTCTTTTATTTCATTAAGATTTCTAAAACTCGCTCCCATTACTTCTGTCTTGAATCCCTTTTCTTTAAAGTACTTGTAAATTTGTGTAACCGAAATAACACCAGGGTCTTCAGCACCAACAAAACTAGTTTTACCAGTTTTTGCTTTATGCCAATCCAATATACGGCCAACGAACGGAGAAATCAGAGTTATCTTTGCATTGGCACAAGTTACGGCTTGGCAGAAGTTAAAAAGTAAAGTTAAGTTGCACTTAATACCCTCTTTTTCCAAAATTTCAGCTGCCTTAATTCCCTCCCAAGTTGCGGCAATCTTAATCAAAATTCTTTCCTTCTCAATTCCAAAATTTTTGTAAAGATTGATCAATTTTCTCGCTTTTTCTACCGTAGCTTCAGTATCAAAGCTCAGTCTTGCATCAACTTCAGTAGATACGCGCCCTGAAATAATTTTCAATATTTCTTTTCCAAAAAATACTGAAACTTGGTCAACAGTTTCTTTAATTAATTCAACTTCAGAGAATTCTTCGGGCAATGCATTTTCTGAACTTTCTAAAGCTTTATCAATTATTTTCACATAATCAGGGTTCTTAGCTGCAGCAAGTATTAGCGATGGATTGGTAGTGGCGTCCCTTGGTTGAAATTTTTTTATCGAATCTAAATCTCCAGTATCAGCAACAACAACGGTCATTGAGGACAATTGTTCTAAAATTGATTTCATATCTATTTGATCATATATATATATATAAACTAGCTTTAATTTCTGATGAAATCATCCAATAATGAACTAAATATTTATAAAATTGAAAAATTTTAGGGTTTTTTAACAATCATTCCTTGATCTTTAATCTTAGGAGGTATTTTTTCAATTACTATCAAACTCTCGATAATTTCTCTCGCAACTGGCACTGCAACAGTTGAACCATATGCATATGCTTTAGATGGCTCATCAACGACTACAAGGACAGCATATTTCGGATCATTAACTGGTAAGGTCGCGACAAAACTACAAACTTTTTTACTTGTATACGAACCATTTAAGGCTTTTTGAGAAGTGCCCGTTTTCCCAGCTATCCTATAACCCTCGATTTTTACTCCAGATCCACTACCTTTATCAACTACGCTTTCCATCCATTCAAGAACAGTTTTAGAGACCTCTTGTGAAAAAAATTGTTTTTTTGGATTTTCATTAACTCTTTCTTTGAAAGTTGAGGTTACATGAGGAGTCACTTCAAAACCCCCATTTGCAAGAGCCGCATGAAGTTGAACCAATTTAAGTGGCGAGATTGAGAACCCTTTACCAAAAGAAGTTACTGCAGGCTCAATTGATTGATTTACAAATAAATCTTTTCTCTTTAGTTGGCCAGCAGTTGATTCAAATAAGTCAGTATCTAAATTTTTATTTATACCTAAATTTTTCAACCAATCCCAATATATTTTGGGGTCTAAATTTTGCATTATTTTTACCATCCCAACATTACTGGAAACCTGCAATACTTTTGGATAGTCAATATATCCATTACCTTTTTTATCCCAATTAGAAAGTGTCCATCCTCCAACATTAATCTTTCCAATATCTTCTACTAATCCATCTTTCTGGATTACTTTTTCTTCTAACGCTAATGCAAGATTAATAGGTTTAAAAGTTGAACCAGGCTCAAATAAATCTTGAGAATACCAACCCTTAAAGAGTTCAGAATCATACTGCCAAAATTTATTTGGATCATATGAAGGGACTGCAACCAAGGATAGAATCCGACCATTATTAACATCCATAACTATGGCAAATCCCTTCTTTGCTTTCCATTTACTTACTTGCTTTGATAATGCATTAAATGACGCTTTCTGTAGTTTTGAATCTATAGTTAGGCCTAAACTTTTGTAATCAGAAATAAAATCACCTGGGGCTGAATTATCTGGGAGAGGAGTTCCATCTCCTCCTCTTTTTATTAAATTACTTTTATTAAAAACTTCAATTTGATTATCTAGATGAAGCTCTAAACCTGCTGAAGCTTTATTCTCATCATTAACAAAACCGACAAGATTAGAGTATATCTCCCCTTGTGGATAATATCTCTGCGAATATTTAAATAAATCAAGTCCGCTTATTTGAAGGTTCTTAATCTTTTCTGCCTTTTCTTCAGAAATTTTATCCAAAAGCTTGATACCACTCATTTTTTTATTAAATTTACCCAAGAGTATTTCATCATTAATATCCAAGATAGGTGATAATTTTTTAGTAACTTCTTCAATACTTCGAACTCTATTAATTGAATCACCAGGAAAATTAAAATATTTTGGATGGGCCCATAATTTATAGAGCGGTTTATCGTAAGCAATTAGTCTATTATTTCTATCAACAATTGATCTCCTTTTTTTTAAGGAGTTAGTTTTAGAAGACTGTATTAATCTAGCTTTCCTTTGCAAATCAGAGGCATTAAAAACTTGCAAATTAACTAACCTACCAAACAAACAAAATATTAATAACAAACTAAAAATATAGAGAAATTTAAATCTTTTTTGATCAAGGGGTATTAGACGAACAATTTTTTTGTATTTTTTCATTAATATCCCCTTTGATATTTGCTATCACTAAAACCTTCAATAAAACTACTTAAATTTTTCCTAAGTAAACTTTCTTTTTTTTCTATAGTTTTATCTAGATAGATTAAATCTTCAGGTTTAGTTTTTCTATAAATATTGAGAGACTCAAGTTCACTAATATAAAAATTCTCAATTTTAGAAATATAATCAATGAGATTATTATTGATAGCTCTTGTTTTAGATAAGGTTTTATATGTATTTGACCATTTCCTTTGGCTATCAAAAGATAAGAAAAATAAGGTAAAAATTAATATTAATAGAGAGATATTAATGGTGTCGAAAATTTGATGTATTAATTTGATATTAATTATGGATATTTTTTCGGAATTTTTTTTACTTTCATATGAAACTTTTTTTTTTAAATTAAGTTGATTCCCATAAGGTTTCATCTATGATTTGTTTTTTTAAAAGAAAGAAGTGTTATTAATTAAATAAACATCTTTTTGTTTGATTCGCAAGTAAAATGTAATTCTTTATGTTCTCAATAAGAACAAATTTAAAAAAGTCAATCCATTCCATAAAGAATGCATAATCACTGAAGAAAACAAACTCCCTGAAGCAACTCTTGTAATTCCTAATCCAATCCCTAGAACAAATAAAGGCGGCATTTCTCCCAAACTTAAATGGGCTAATGCAAAGATAAAAGCTGAAACTATGATTCCCGAAATTACTCCAAAATCTCTTGAAAGAGTTGGTAGTAAAATTCCGCGAAATATAATCTCCTCAAATAAAGGAGCTAATAGAGTTGTTGTTACAAATAATAGAAAAAATGATAAGTAATTATTATTATTAAGAACAATTTCCAGCAAAGGGTTACTACCATTCTGATTATCGATCAGACTATTCATAATTAGAGAAATCAATAAAACAAAAGGAACAATTGTTAACCAACCTTTGATTCCCTGAATAATTGCATATTTTATTGGCAAGAAATTGAACTGTAAATAATCCTTTTTAAAAGTAAATTCACCATTCAAAGATTTAATTTGATAATAAACTATCCCTAATGGCGGAATAGCCATAAAAAGATATCCAAAGAATATTTTTAAAGATTGAGACAATTCATTAGAGATATTTTTAGAAAAAAGTTCAACCAAACTGATAGAGATCAAAGGTGATACCACTTCTCCTAAAACAACAAATCCACCTGCAATTAATAAAACCATATCTATTAATTCTAAATCTAAAGATAAAATTTCTTGCCAACCAAACTTTTTCAAAGATATGGTGATCCATAATATTTTTAAAGCCAGAATAGAGCCAATAAGTATGGTTAAAAGTGGTATTAGTCTTATGGCTAATATTTTTAAAAACATTTTGCTTGAAAATGATTTTGTTATTAACGAACTATCGTCAAAATCAAATTTCCGGCTTAAAAGATGATATAAAAATCTATCACCTTTAAATAAATCAAATTTATCAGAATTTGGTTTATATGAATTATTATTGGATTTTTTTTCTATCTCATCAATCAGAAATTTAAAGTTTTTATTTTCAAAATCTTTGGATATATTTTTAAAGATTATAGGATCATCTGATTCTGAAGAAATTATTCGAATTAATTTATTTCTTTCTGTTAGTTCTTCAAATGAGACCTCAGAGAGTGATTTATTGATTTGATCAACCGGATCATTTATGATGAAAAATTTTTTAAGATTTACAGGAATTGATTGTACCGATAATTCAGCAATTTCTTGCTCTTTTTGACTTATATCAAATGAAACAGATGGTCTATTTAAACTATCTCTTAAGCCTTGCTGCCATACAAAGAAAGTTATGACTATAGAAATAAAAGCTAAAGTGAGTTTTGACTTAGAAATATTTTTAGAGATCATAACTTATTATATTGTTGAAAACTATACTTAGTTATCATTTAAGTTCCTTATATTTATGTATCTATTTTAATCAAGCCATGAGATGATTAAATTATCTTAATTTTCAAATTTATATAATGGCTATACGGTTAGTTTTAGTTAGGCATGGACTAAGCAGTTTCAATGCAAAAGGATTAATTCAAGGAAGAACAGATGATTCATTATTAACTGATGAAGGATACGAACAAGCCAGAAAAGCAGGGAAAGCATTATCAAAAATAAACTTCGATAAAATCTATTCCTCCCCACTTGTGAGAGCGGCAGAGACTGCAAAAACAATTAAAAAGACCTTCAATAAAGAACAAAACATTGTATTTGATGAAAATTTGCTAGAGGTAGATCTTAGTGAATGGTCTGGTCTAAAAATTGATGAAATAAAAATGAAATTTCCAGAAATTTACCCTATATGGAAAAATGATCCAGAAAATCTATTCTTAAAAAGAAATGACAAAAAAACTTATAAACCAATTCAAGAATTATTTTCTCAAGCAACAAATTTTGTAGAAGATATTTTAAAAATTTATTTAGACAAAGATGATGTAAATATTTTAGTTGTAGGACATAATGCGATTCTCAGATGTTTAATCCTCTTGTTATTAGGAAAGCCTAAGCAAGGTTTTAGGAAAATAAGATTAGAAAATGCTTCTTTCTCGATACTCAATATTTCAAGGAAAGATAACTCTTTTAAGACCCAAATTGAATGCTTAAATCAAACTTCCCATCTAAATAAAAATATTCCAAATCAAATTGGAGATTCCAGAATATTTCTAATAAGGCATGGTGAAACTAACTGGAACAAAGAAGGTAGATTCCAAGGCCAAATTGATATCCCTTTAAATGACAACGGAAAAGATCAAGCTAGAAAGACTTTTGAATATTTGAGAAATATTTCTTTCAATAAGGCATTTTCAAGTTCCATGCATAGGCCCTATGAGACTGCACAAATAATACTCCAAAATAGCAAAGATTTAAAAATAGAAAGAATAGATTCACTTGTAGAAATTAGTCACGGATTATGGGAGGGTAAACTGGAATCAGAAATCAGAGAACAGTGGCCTGTTTTACTGAAAAATTGGCATGATAAACCTGAAGAAGTAATAATGCCGGAAGGTGAATCTATAAAAGATGTATCAGAAAGGTCCGTAGAAGCTTTTGAGAAAATTTGTTTATCTCAAAAGGATAATGATCTAAGCCTTCTTGTTGCTCATGATGCAGTCAACAAAACTCTGATTTGCAACATTCTTGGGATTAATTATTCAAATATTTGGATGATAAAACAAGGCAATGGTGGCATAACTATAATTGACCTTTTTAATGATCCTAATAAGCCCCCTGTTATTAGCGCTCTAAACATTACAACCCACCTAGGAGGAATAATTGATTCAACCGCTTCAGGAGCACTTTAAATTAAAACCCTTTTGAAAAATTATTTTGATGAAGTTGGAGGCAGAAAAAGGGTTTATTTATTGAAAAAGCCAACATGACTAAGAGGCCAAAATCTGAAATATGCTTTACCAATTATCTCCTTTTTATGAAGAAATTTACTACCAGGCCAATATCTACCATCCCAGCTATTTGACCTATTATCACCTAAAACCAAAAAATGATCATTAGGAACTTTTATATTTTCAAATTCACCACATGTATCAATGAGAGATAATGAACACTTGTAAGAGACATAAGGTTCAGGAATTAATTTATTATTTATTATTAATTCACCCTTCGTATTTACACTGACAATTTCTCCTGGAAGTGCCACCACTCTTTTAATGTATGCATCGCATGCTTGATCCCTCAAACCCGGAATAAACGACATCGGAGGAAAACTCATAAAAAAGCAATATCTTTTTTTTGGCAGAGGCTTAGATCTTGATGAAATTAATTTTTCGTCAAAGGAGTAAGGTGAGTTAAAAACAACAATATCTCCTCTTTTTGGTAAAGATTTTCTCAGCGAAAATTTTTCAATAATTAGCCTATCGTTTATTTGTAATTCTGGGAGCATTGAACCAGAAGGGATATAACGTGGTTCTGCGAAAAAAGATCTACAAGAAGAAACAAAAAAAGTTAATAGAAATACTAGACCCCATTCTTTTAAAAAACTTTTAATATAAGTATTCATAAAATTAACCAAGTTTTGATTTTTTAACCTTATATAAATTGTTTGGCATATTCAATTTCGTTAAAACCTAATATTACTTTTTTTCCTTCGTAAATCAAAAATGGTCTTTTTATTAATTTGCCATCACTTAAAAGAAGTTGAATAATTTCTTCCCTTGATAAACGATAAATATCAACATTAAGAGTTTTAAAGGCTTTACCTCTTGTATTAAAAATCCTCTTATCATCACAGTATTGCTCCAAAGCTAGATTTAAATAATTAACATTTGGTGGTTCTTTTACAATATCAATTAATTGGAATTCGAAATCTTTGCTTTTAAGCCACTTTGTAGCTTTTTTGCAAGTAGAGCATTTTAAATAACTATAAAAAATTATTTTTTTCAATTTAATTTACTACTTTTTGATTTCTTAAGTACTTTAAAGTTTTTCTTTTTTAGGGGTGTGCAACTTTTCAATAAATTTTCAACCACATCAAAATCCCTCCAGCCGTCAATTTGAATTGTTCTTCCATCAAGTCCTTTACTTGTCCTAAAGAATTCAGCAACATCCTCAAGCTGATTAGGAGCAATTTGATTAATACTCACTATATTAGCCTGTCTAGGATTAGCCATAGGCACACATAAAAGTTTTCCATCATATGCACCACAATCATGCATATCCAAAACTCCAATGGGTCTAGCTTTTATTAAACAACCAGCAAAAGTAGGCTCATCCATTATCACCATTGCATCAAGAGGAGCTCCATCATCAGCGAGGGTATTTGGGATAAAACCATAATCAAAAGGGTACCTCACTGAAGAATGCAGTACTCTGTCTAAGGCCATTATTCCTGCATCAGAGCAATATTCATATTTATTCCTACTCCCTGCAGGAATTTCAACAACAATATTTACTATTCCCTTCATTGGAGATGGAGGTATTGAACTAATGTCCATCTTTTTTAAAATCGTGATTATGAATTATCTCGTTTCCTTGAGATAAAGGTCTTCCAATTAAAATGCTTATTGAAGGTAAAAAAATTGTCAAAAAGGCAAAAATAATACCTAAAGATGTTATTGATAAACTCCTTATACTTAAGGGGTCATCATCATCTCTTTCAAAATCACTTCGAGCAGAACCATGAGAAGATTCTTCACTTGATTTACTTTTAATAAACTGCTTTGATTTCGTGTAACTCAAGAACTCTTAATTGGTAAAGATTAAGGAGATAATTAAACAACATTATCCTACATTCAAAATGTCAATAAATCAAAACATTGATTAGTAACTTTTTAATTACTCTTTTTCTAACAAAGACCTAATAGATTTAAGTTCATCTAATATTTGTACCAGTATATTTTGAGCAGCTGAGGAAGGTGTATTAAAGACCTCTACAGTAACTTCCTTAATTCTTAATATATCTTTTGCAAATCTTGCTACTTCATTAGGATGAAATTTTAAAGGATCTTTTTGATCAGTTCTAAATTCAGGATTTAATTTTCTTGGATTAAAACTAGGATTTAGATTTCTTAAATCTGTATTTGTATACCTATAGACAGAAGCTCTTGATCTGTTTAGGAATTTTTGAACTTCATCAATACCTACTAATTCCTCTTCGCTAGAAATATTGGAATCTATATTTTCCATAATCTTAAGAAAATGTTTTAGTAATAATGAACTTTTAAAAGAGTTTGAACTTCATTACTGAAGAAGTTAGCAGAAACAATATTTTTAGACTAGCCGCGTTGAGGGACTCAAGACACTTTAAATTATTTTTTCAACTTAATTGATAAAATTAAATATCATTAAGGATTTTTTTGTATGCGCGTGACAACCTCATTTCCTCTGGGGACACTTCGTGACACACCTTCTGAAGCTGAGATTATTTCACATCAATTACTTTTAAAAGCTGGTTACATTCGCAGAGTTAACAGCGGCATTTATGCATACATGCCAATAATGCTTAGAGTTATTGAAAAAATATCCGCAATAATAGAGAGAGAACTCAATAGTATTGGTTGTACAAAATTACTATTACCCCAACTTCATCCTGCAGATTTATGGAGAAAAAGTGAAAGGTGGGAAGGATATACTGCAGGGGAAGGAATAATGTTTAATCTCAAAGATAGACAAGGTAAAGAATTTGGTTTAGCTCCAACTCACGAAGAGGTGATCACCAGTATTGCATCAGAGACTATAAACTCCTATAAGCAATTACCTCAATGTTTTTATCAAATTCAGACAAAATTTAGAGATGAAATAAGGCCAAGGTTTGGATTGATGAGAAGTAGAGAATTTATAATGAAAGATGGTTATTCTTTTCATTCTTCAGAAAACGATCTAGCTTCTTTCTATGAAAAGGTGGGCAATGCTTATGAAAATATTTTTAAATCTTGTGGACTGCAGACGGTAGGGGTTGAAGCTGATAGTGGAGCAATTGGCGGTGCCTCCTCTAAAGAATTTATGGTCACTGCTGATGCTGGGGAAGATTCCATTTTGTTTACTCAAAGTGGTTCTTATGCTGCAAATATTGAAAAAGCTGTTTCTCTACCCTCTCAACCTATTCCACTAAAAGATAATATTTCAGAGTGGTTGGAAACACCTCAACAAAAAACAATCCTAGAAGTTTGCGATAATAATAATTTAGACCCTAGTCAGATTATTAAAGTAGTAATATTTCTTGCACAGTTCGAAGGTGAATTTGAGGTACCAATTCTTGCATGCATAAGAGGCGATCAACACATTAATGAAGTAAAGCTATTTAACTTAATCAATAAACTTCATAATTTCAATCTCCTTAATCTTAAAAAGATTGAAGACAAAAATACTACCGAAAAAAATCTAGTTGATTTTCCCTTAGGTTTTATCGGGCCAGATTTAGATAATAAAACTATTAAAGCTAGTTCTAGATGGGATAAAAAATGGACAAGAATAATTGACTATTCTGCAAGTGGCCTTTCAAAGTTTATAAGTGGTGGGAATAAAGTTAATTTCCATAAAGTTTTTCAAGAATTTTCTTTTGCTTCGAAAGACTATCTAATTGGGGATATCAGAAATGCCAAAAAAGGAGATAAAATAAGCAATGATAATGATGAGGAACTTAAAGAAAAAAAAGGTATCGAGATTGGACATATTTTCCAATTAGGTCAAAAATATAGTGAAAAATTAAATGCAAAGTTCTCTGATAAGGATGGTCAGTTAAAAAATTTATGGATGGGTTGTTATGGAATAGGAGTTACAAGAATAGCTCAAGCTGCTATCGAACAGAATCATGATCAAAAGGGAATTTGTTGGCCTATCCAGATTTCTCCTTTTGAAGTTATTATTATTCCAACAAACCTTAAAGATCCTATACAAAGTGAACTTACTGAGCAAATCTATAACAACTTTTTAATTAATAAAATTGATGTCCTTCTTGATGATAGAAACGATAGAGCTGGAGTGAAATTTAAAGATGCCGAATTAATTGGTATTCCTTTTCAAATAATTATTGGCAGAGATTCTATTAATAAAGAAGTAGAACTTTTATGTAGAACAAATAATACTAAGTTTAAAATTAATACTGATAAATTGTTGGAAAAATTTATTTCCGAATCAAAAATAATGTACAATAAGAATTCTTAAGGATTATTTTTTTTGGGAGCTAAGTTATGTTACTGAAATTGACATCAAAATTATTTTTTAAAAATCTTACAAAAGCTATATCTTTTTCAATATCCTTAATTGTTGTTTTTACACTATTTAGTTCCCCTTCTATAGCTGCAAAAACCTCTATGACAGGAGATTATACAAAAGATACAATTTCAGTTGTTAAGACATTACAAACAGCTGTTGATACTCCAAAAGATTCTCCAAATAAAGATGAAGTAAGAAGTGAGTCTCTTACACTTATAACTGACTATATTTCCAGATACAGAAATAGAGGGATGGTGAATAAAACACAATCATTTACCACCATGCAAACAGCATTAAATGCTATGGCAGGTCATTACAAAAACTTTGCAAGTAGACCTTTACCAGATAAGCTAAAGGAGCGTTTAACCAAAGAATTTTCTCTTGCTGAAAAAATGGTCCTAAGAGAAAGTTGATACAATTCATTTACTTTTTAAAAGTAAACCAAGATTTTTGAATATATTAAATATTCGCACAAAAATAATGTTCTTCTAAAATTGGCCAATGTTGTTGTAATCGGAGCCCAATGGGGTGACGAAGGAAAAGGTAAAATAACGGATTTACTGAGTCGTTCGGCAGATGTTGTTGTTCGCTACCAAGGGGGGGTAAATGCAGGTCATACTATAGTTGTAGATGATAAAGTCTTAAAATTACATTTAATTCCCTCAGGGATACTTTACAAAAATACTTCTTGTCTAATTGGGTCGGGAACTGTTGTAGATCCAAAAATCTTGCTTAAAGAAATTGACATGTTAATTGATAATGGAATTGATATCTCAGGATTAAAAATTTCATCAACATCACATGTAACAATGCCCTACCACCGAATATTAGATGAAGTCATGGAGGCTGATAGAGGTTCAAACAAAATAGGGACAACAGGTCGTGGGATTGGCCCAACTTATGCGGATAAGTCACAAAGAAATGGTATTAGAATAAGAGACTTGCTCAACAAGGAACGGCTAAGTGATGTGATCGAAATTCCATTAAGAGAAAAAAACGGTCTACTAGAAAAAATTTATGGCATTAAACCACTTAAATTAGAAGATATTGTTGAAGAATATCTTGACTATGGGAAAAGATTATCAAAGCATGTTGTTGACTGTACGAGGACTATCCATGCAGCCTCAAAAAACAAGAAGAATATTCTTTTCGAAGGAGCTCAAGGTACTCTACTCGACTTAGATCATGGGACTTATCCTTTTGTTACCTCATCAAACCCTATATCAGGAGGGGCATGTATTGGTGCTGGAGTGGGTCCCACTTTAATTGATAGAGTCATAGGTGTCGCAAAAGCTTATACCACAAGAGTAGGTGAGGGGCCATTCCCTACGGAATTGCAAGGGAGTATTAATGATCAACTCTGCGATAGAGGCAGTGAATTTGGAACCACTACTGGGAGAAGAAGAAGATGTGGATGGTTTGATGGAGTTATTGGTAAATATGCCGTATCTGTAAATGGTCTCGATTGTTTAGCCGTTACGAAACTAGATGTGTTAGATGAATTAGATGAGATTCAAGTTTGCATTGCATATGATCTCGATGGAGAGAAAATAGACTACTTTCCTACAAATTCAGATGACTTAAAAAAATGTAAGCCAATCTTCAAAAAATTAAAAGGTTGGCAATGTTCAACTGCAGATTGCAGAAAACTATCTGATCTCCCAGAGAATGCTATGAATTATCTCAGATTTTTAGCTGAATTGATGGAGGTTCCAATTGCCATTGTCTCGTTGGGGGCGAATAGAGATCAAACTATAGTAATTGAAGACCCAATTCATGGTCCTAAAAGAGCACTTCTAAGGTAATTTGGTTTCAAATTAATGAAGGGATCCTTTAGACATTTTGAAAAAAATAAAAAGGTTGATCTGATTGGTCTTGGCAACGCAATAGTAGATATTATTGTAAATGTTAAAGATGAGTTTCTTGAGATAAATAATCTGGATAAAGGATCAATGAATCTTATTAATTCTGATGAATCTCAGAGATTATTAGAAAATTGCAAAGTTATCAAACAAATATCAGGGGGGTCCTCAGCAAATACCGTTGTTTGTTTAGCAGAATTAGGTAATCATGTGCAGTTTATTGGAAGGGTGAAAAATGATCAATTTGGGAATTTCTTTTCTGACGATATAAAAAACAGTAAAACTATATTTAATACTCCACCAACTATTGAAGGTTCTTCAACAGCTCATTCAATCATTTTGATTACACCTGATGCACAAAGAACTATGTGCACTTACCTAGGAGCATCTATAGAATTTGAACCAAAAGACATAAATTTTAGTTTACTCAAAGAAAGTAAATACTTGTATTTAGAAGGGTATTTATGGGACAGCGAATTAGCTAAAAATGCTTTTCTTAAAGCCGCCCAAATTGCAAAACAATCTAATACAAAAATAATTCTTTCATTGTCTGATTCATTTTGTGTAGATAGACACCGAGAGAGTTTCTTGGAATTAATTGATAATTATGTAGATATAGTTTTTTGTAATGAATCCGAGGTGTTGAGTCTATTTAAAAAGGATAAATTAGAAAATTGTCAAGGTAACCTATCTTCCTTATGTGAATTAGTCGTAGTAACTTTAGGTAGCAATGGGTCTCTCATAATTAACAAAAATGCTGTCGAAGTAATTAAGTCAATTACGAAAGGGAAGATTATTGATACAACAGGAGCGGGAGATATTTATGCAGGAGGATTTATTCATGGATTAATAAAAAATTATCCCCTTAAAAAATGTGGAGAGATAGGTTCAATTTGTGCTGGACAAATAATTACACAATTAGGATCTAGATCCAATATAGACTTTAGAGAGTTAATAAGAGAAATTTAATCAAATAGTCTTGTTGATCCAATCATAATATTTCATCTCAGAATAGTATTTTTTGTAAATAATTTGTGGGACATCATATGTAGAAATTTTATTTAAAAACTCAATTAAATAATCTTTAAATTCTGGTTTACTTTTTATTGTAATTTCAAACTCTTTAGTTTCTTCAATATCATCATCCCACTCATAAATTGAAAAAATTTGCCTTATCGAAACACAAGCTGCAAGTTTATTTTGTATTAGTAATTTAGCCATTCGCAAAGCATTTGCTCTACTTGATTCGGTTGTGATCATAACTAATACTTCCATAATGAATTAAACATCAATATTTTTTAATTATGTGATTTATTAAATTGTGGTATTGATTAAAAGAGTAAGAATAATCACTTTTAACTTTCGGCCTTTTAACCAAAAATAACTTCATTTTACTTCCAGAAACTATACTCTCCCAGTTTTTCTGAGAATAACTTCCAGATTCTCTGCATAGAACATAATCTATCTCCCAAAAATCACAAAGTTTTTTTTCTAAAATACTTTCATTATTTTTACTCGGTTCAAGGATCGCTATATTTGTATTTTTAATACATGATCCAAAAGCTTTAGTTATACTCTCATAAGTTGGAAGTACCCTTGTAAATACATTAGCTTTACAATTCATATAATAACTAGCTGTATCGTTAAGGAATCTTGATCCTATTGCTAGAAGAATATTCTTGTTTTCTAGATCAACGTTATTTATATCCTTTAAATCATCAATATAAAAAAAATTATTAGTGTTATTTATTAGAGATTTTCTCTCAAATAGTAAGAGAGGCGTATTAATCTCTTTACATGCATTATTAAGATTTTTAGAAATTATCACGGCAAACGGATGAGTAGCATCGACAACGCATTTGATTTTATTTTTTTTTATGAAATTAATTATTTGATCTTTATTATTTAATTTACCCGTAATGATATGTAACTTTGGATTTTCAATATAAGCTTGCCCTGCTTTATAAGTTAAAACACTTGCAAAAACTGAATAATTAAGTTCAAGAAGCCTATTAGCTATTACAGGTCCATCAGAAGTTCCTGATAGGATCCAAACATTTTTATAGCAATTTTCTTGATTCTGCATCAGTATATCTTTAATTAAATAGTAAGTAATGAATCATTGTTTAATTCAGGCGGTAATTAATAGCGCTCCCCAAATGAGGTATACCAAAGAGAACCAAACTCCAATTGCGGAAATGATTGTTAATTTTAAAGGATTACGTAGTGAAGATCCAACCAGAGATCTCAAGATCATAGGATGGGGAAATATTGCCCAAGGAATGGTAGATGAACTAAAGGAGGGGCAAAATATTGTTATTGAGGGACGTCTAAAGATGAATTCTGTCACTAGAAAAGACGGAACAAAAGAAAAGCAACCAGAACTAACAGCTTCAAAAATTCATCAAATATCGCCAGTTGACGTTATTAAGTCTGATCAAAAAGAAAATAATGAGTCATTTGAAACTAAAGAAAGCACCAAAAAATCAAGTTGGGATAGTTCACCTTTAGTACCTGAAGTTGACGAAATACCTTTTTAAATCAAATATCAACATTATTTTCTTGAACACTTATAATTAATTTGCTTATTTTTCTTTCAAGCGCGGCAAGTTCGCTTCTGATTTCTGGCCATTTACCCTTATCAAGATTTTCTAATAGCCATGCTCTATCTTGATCAAGTTTAAAAATTAAATCTCCTTGATTTGCAGTATTAGGATCTTGCACCATACTTGTTAGCCCATTTAAAACTCATTCTACTAAATCAAAATGAAGAAATACTTATCACCTGGAAACTTTATCGTAACCGCTGGGGGTATATTAGCTTTTGTTGGAATGACTGCTTATTTTACAGACTCAGTAAATTTAAGTGTACCTACTTTTTTTTATGGAGTACCTATTTTTCTAATTGGATTAGGTTTAAAGACTTCCGAAATACCTCCTGTAGAGTTGTTTGACAAGACAAATTTTGCGACAAATAAATTTAATAGACCAAAAGAATTAACATCACTAGTTAAAGATGTTACAAGATGGAGGTATGGGATAAAAGCTCATCTTGAATCGTCATTAGAATCTTTAAATTTGTGGGACGAGGATAACCCCCCTCAACTAAAAGAAATAGAAGAAATTACAAAGGAAGAAAAAAATGGTCTCAGAATGCGTTTCGAATTAAACGCTGTCCCTCTAGAAAAATGGATTGAAAAACAAGAAAGATTAAACAGGTTTTTCGTCAAAGGTCTTGAATCAGAATTTATTATCGACGATAATAAAAAAGAATTTGATTTTATTCTCTTTTATTGAATATAGGGATATATTTGTAAAAACCTAATTTCTAAATTCAATCAAGTTTTAATGAATTTTAATAATGAATGATTCTCAAAGAGTATCAATATTAAGCGAAGCACTTCCATATATACAAAGTTTCTCAGGTAGAAAAATTGTTATCAAGTATGGTGGTTCTGTTATGGAGGATGATGATTTAAAAAATGCTTTTTTTAGAGACATAGCACTTTTATCAACCGTTGGGGTTTGTCCGATAGTAGTTCATGGAGGTGGACCCGAGATTAATAATTGGTTAAAGAAATTAGAAATATCTCCTAAATTCGAAAATGGATTAAGAATTACTGATCAAAAAACAATGGAAATTGTCGAGATGGTTCTAATGGGTAGAGTAAACAAACAAATTGTAAAAGGCATTAATAAAACCGGATCCTTAGCTGTGGGAATATCAGGTCTTGATAGCAACTTAATTCAATCTAGAGAACTAGGAGATGGTAGCCATGGGTTAGTGGGAGAGGTTACAAAAATTAACCCTGAAATATTAGATCCTCTTATTTCTAAAGGATATATCCCTATTATTTCTAGTATTGGATCAACCTTGGAGGGTATTTCCCATAATATTAATGCAGATTTTGTTGCTGGAGAAATTGCTGCTTCAATAAATGCTGAAAAACTTATTCTTCTTACTGATACTCAAGGGATTTTAAAAGAAAAAGATAACAAAAATAGTCTTGTTGAAAAAACTAATCTCAAAGAGGCAAGAGATTTTATTGATAAAAAAATTGTTACTGAAGGTATGATTCCAAAGACAGAATGCTGCATAAGAGCTTTAGCACAAGGAGTCAAAGCAGCTCACATAATCGATGGAAGAATAGAACATTCATTACTTCTTGAGATTTTTACAAATTCTGGAATAGGTACAATGATAGTCGCCTAACCTATGAAAACTTATGAGCAAGTTTTAGAAAAAGTAGAACTTGCTTTAGCTAAAGGTGAGTATCATTATTGTATTGAATTTCTTTTGCCCATAATCGAATCGTTTCCTTTATCAAGTAAAGAGGGAGTAAATTTAAGAACAATTTTGATTACTGCTCTTTGTGGTATCAATAAAAAGGAGGAGGCTAAAAGATTTTGTAAAGAACTTCTCAAATCTTACGATAATAAGACTAGAGAAAATGCAAAATATTTGATGGAAGTTATAGATTCTCCTGACATTAAAAAGCCAGAAAATTGGAACGTACAGTTTGAAAGTGACCCATCACTAAATAAAAAATCTCTTGACTCACTGAGCAAAAAAAAAGAAGTATTGGAGAAAAAGAAATTTATTAATGTTACTGAGACTCCAACTGGTGAAACAAAACCCTTTCAAAAAGGCTTTTCAATAATCATTTTCTTAATACTATTATTATTAATCCCCCTCTTAAGTGGCTGCGTTAAAGTTGAGGATACCCTTGATCTTAGTGAACTTGATTCAATAACCAATAATTTAGTGATAGAAAGTAAATACATAAAGAAATTTCCTTGGCAATTAAAATTTGAAGAGAAGATGAAAGATATTTTTCCTGACGCAGAAATTGAACAAGACGAATCAACCTTTTCTTTAAAACATAAAAATCTCAATCTAAAAGATACACAACAAGTCCTTAAAATTACCCAAAATACCGCTGGAGAGTTAGCGGGAGGATCAACAAATATAGAAATTAATACTACTCAAAAAAACTTCATTTTTTTTAAAAAATACTTTTACAGGTTAGATTTGGATCTAAGTTCTATTAAAGGTGTTGATAATTTAGAACTCATTTTCAAAATTATTCACCCTAATAAAGCTACCCTTACTGATAAAAATAATTCAAATTTAGAAATCACAAAAAATCTAATAATTTGGAACTTAAATCAAGGGCAGATAAATAGTCTTGAATTTTCTTTCTGGAGCCTCAACAAACTTTTGATTGGGATATTTACTATTTTAATAATTATAGTATTAGCTTATTTATTAAGATTCTATAGATTCAAATTAGGTACAGATTTGCCTCAACTTCCATCAAAATAATTACAACTCTGCTGGATTAACATCAATTGTTAAAAAAACATTTTTTGGAATAAGTTTCCACAATAATGACCTGTCTGGCAGAGGAATATTTGAACCTTCAGGACCATGTATTAATATCTGCCATCTAAATTTTTTACCAACTTTGGCAATTAAACTAGGAGCAGGGCCAATTAATTTCCAGTTCTTTTTCTCACAAAAATTTAGTAGATATTTTGCTAATTTTATTGCAACTGATTCAGTTAATTCGTAATTTTCACCTGATAATTTAAGAAGGCAAATCTTGCAAAATGGAAATAAATTAGCATCTTTTCTCAATCTCGAGTTTTCAATTAAAAATCTTTCATAATCCCTTTTCTGAAGATACGAAATTACCGGATGGTTAGGTTTATATGTTTGAAAAATTACTTTTCCCTTTTTTTGAGCCCTGCCTGCCCTGCCTGCTAATTGTAAAAACAATTGTAATGATTTTTCTTCTGCCGAAATATCTGGGCGATGAAGCAACCCATCTGCTGCAATAACTACTGAAAGAGTAATATTGGGGATGTCAATCCCTTTTGCCAACATTTGAGTTCCCACAAGAATATCAGCATCACCTTTAGAAAACTTTGAAAGAATATCTCTATGACCATCCTTTCCTGAGGTTGTATCTCGATCAAAGCGAAGTACTCTTAAGTCAGGAAATTCTTCATTTAAAAACTCTATTACCCTTTGTGTCCCTATTCCAAAAGGTTTAAAGGCAGTTGAATGACAATCTGGGCAACGATTGATCAATCTAGATTTATGATCACACCAATGACAGCTTAACCATTTTTTTCCTTGTGAACCGAGATGCACTGATAAAGGAACGTCACAGTTGGGGCAATTTATTAAATATCCGCAATTTCTACAACTTAAAAACCCACTATGCCCCCTTCTAGGGATCAAAATTATTGCCTGCTCATTTTTTAAGCGTAGTTGAGGAAGCAATTGTAATAATTCATTGGAAAAAATTTTCATATTTCCCTTCTTGAACTCATCACGCATATCAATAATTCTTATTTCAGGAATCTCATTATTGGATATCCTTTGAATCATTCTTACCAATTTAAAATTCTTTTCAAAAATACACTTTTTCCAAGTCTTCATTGATGGGGTTGCACTCCCAAAAATTAACTTTGCAGAATTCCTTTTTACTATTTCACTAGCAATCTCTCTTGCGTCATAACAAGGCATAGGACTATCTTGTTTGTATGAAACATCATGTTCTTCATCCATTATTATTAATCCTAGATTTTTAATTGGAAGAAAAACTGCGGACCTTGTTCCTATTACTATAAGAGGTTCATTAGCATTAATAATTTCCTTCCAGACCTGAGTTCTATGGCTAGAAGAACAATGACTATGATATTCGTAAATAACATTATTAAATCGCCGAGTAAACCTATCAATAAGTTGAGGAATTAGTCCAATTTCTGGGGCTAGTATCAAACAACTTTTTTTCTTAAGAAATTGATCTTCAGCAATTCTCATATAAACTTCTGTTTTACCTGAACCTGTTTCGCCCCATAGAAGTAACGCATCTCCT
>CACLFQ010000001.1 GCA_902606255.1 uncultured Prochlorococcus sp. | reverse complement strand
AAAGATATCAAAAACATTTGACCCTCAAAGAGATAGGTTATGAGGGCCAACTAAATCTTAAAAACAGCTCAGTACTATGCATTGGAGCAGGAGGGCTTGGTTCTTCCGTTTTGCTTTATCTAGCTGCAGCAGGAATTGGGAGAATTGGAATAGTTGATAACGATCAAGTTGAAAAGTCTAATCTCCAGAGACAGATAATTCATGAAACAAATACTATTGGCAATCTTAAAATTGATTCTGCTCGGGAAAGAATTAAAAAATTCAATCCTAATTGTGAAATATTAACCTTTTCAGAGAGAATTAATCCTAAAAATGCTCTTGAATTAATAAAGGAGTTTGATGTTATTTGTGATTGCTCGGATAACTTTGGAACAAGATATTTAATAAATGATTCATGCCTGATATTAAATAAACCCCTAGTCTTTGGAAGTGTGCAAGGCTTTGAAGGGCAAGTGAGTGTTTTCAATTTATATAAAAATAGTCCTAATTTAAGAGACTTACTTCCAGAATCACCTTCAAAAAATGCTGCCCCTAGTTGTGCAGAATACGGAGTTGTGGGGGTTTCAACAGGTTTAATAGGAATTCTTCAGGTTAATGAAATTATCAAAATCATTTTGAAAAAAGGTGAAATTTTAGATGGGAAGATTTTAATTTTTGATCTATTGAATATGAATATGAAAAAGTTACATCTAAAAAGTGATCATTCAAATAAACAGATAAAAAATCTGTCTCAGTTTGAGGGATTTTATAATACAGATCAATATTGCGAAAAAAATAATGAAATTAAGAGCATTAATGCTAAAGACTTTAATACTTTATACAAAGAGAAACCCAACAAAATCCTTTTAATTGATGTTAGAGAAAATGAAGAATTTTCTAATTCCTCAATAGAGGGATCTATATCAATTCCTTTAAGCCATTTGAACCGAGAATCTGACTTAAAATTTATTCAAAAAGAGAGTTTAAGTAAAGAGGTTTTCACTATATGTAAATCGGGTAAACGTTCTGAAAAAGCATCCCGAATCTTGTCTCAATTTAAAATTCAGTCAAGATCTATTGAAGGCGGTGTTGAAAAGGTAAAGAAAATATTGTGCAATTAATAATTTCAAGAATATTTAGTAATCTACTCCTCTTTTCAAATCAACTCCAACATTTGCATAATGCTTATGACAAACCATTTCAGAGTAGACATCAGCAAGTTCAAAGTATGAAGGTTCATTTTTACATCTCCCAGTAATGATAACTTCTGTTTCTGCTGGTTTTTTTAAGAGCGTTTGATGTATTGATTCCATAGGTAGCAGCTCTAAATCAACAGTTGGATTCAATTCATCTAAAATGATTGTTTTATACAAACCAGATAAAATAGCAGCTTTAGCAATTTCCCATGCTCTTTCAGCCTCAACATAATCAATTGGTTGCTGTTGACCTCTCCATACGATAGCGTCTCTACCCGAACGCAAATGATCAACCAAATGGGGATAACTCTCTCTTAAAGCTTCTATGGCAGCATCTTCGGTATAACCACTACCACCTTTTAACCACTGTAATATTAAAACTCTATGACTTTTATCTTGAGATATTCCTTTACCGATAGCTTGAAGAGCCTTACCAAGTGCACTTGTGGATTTCCCCTTTCCTTCACCTGTATAAATCTCAATTCCACCACTAGAACTACTTTGTCTGGTTAGTGTTGATAAGTCTCTTGTCAAACGTGGTCTCATTTCCGAATGAAGTTGAGATATTCTTACCAAAGAGGAAGGAGCTGCTCTCCCGGTAATAATTATTTCTAATCCATCTGGACGATTATGAAGAGAGTCAACGACTTCATTAATATCAAGCATTCCTAAATCAAGAACTGGGTTCAACTCATCTAGTACGACAACAGAATAAAGTGAACTAGCAATTGCTCCTTTAGCAATATTCCAACCTCTCTGAGCCTCACCAACATCAAACTTTGTCACTTGGTCAGCAGTAAAGAATTCAGATCTTCCTGTCCTAACATGGTCAATTAAATGTGGAAAGCCTCTTTGCAAAGCCTCTATAGCTGAATCCTCGTCATATGACCTCTCTGGACCTTTTAAAAATCTTAGAAGTAAAACTCTTGACTGTCTTTTTTCGCATATTCCTAATCCTATTGTCCTTAAAACTACGCCTAAAGCAGCCTGGCTTTTTCCTTTACCCTCTCCATCATAAATATGTAATTGACCTTTTGATCTCTCTTTACTGTCACTTGCAGTGACAATACCAATTCCCCTATTTCTACTCGTATTTGCCAATTGAACAAAATTAATAGATTTAATCTAATATATTAATAAGTATATTATTAAAGATTTAATAATAAATTCAACCTATTTATATGTAATTTGAATTTTAAAGTAATTAACATGTTCAATCAACTAGAAATTCTCTCTGATGAACAAAGTGAAAAGCTTTATACAATAAGAAGATACATTAAGAATCTTGAAAGTGTTTGTATTGCTTATTCCGGAGGAGTTGATAGTACATTAGTAGCAGCATTAGCATTCGAGCAATTAGGTAGCAAAGCAATTGCAATAACCGGCATTTCTCCTGCATTAGCCAATACTCTTCGAGAAGAAGCAAGAAGTCAAGCAAAATGGATTGGAGTAAAACATTTAGAAATTAAAACATCAGAATTAGACCAATCAAGTTACAGTAAAAATCCTAAGGATAGGTGCTTTGCATGCAAAAAAGAGCTCCACAAACATACAACCTACCTATCTAAAAAACTTAATTACAAGATTGTTTTAGATGGAGTTAATCTTGATGATCTTAAAGATTACAGACCAGGTATACAAGCCTCAAAACAAGCAGGAGTTATCTCTCCCCTTGCAAAATGTAAATTCTCAAAACAAGACATTAGGGTCATATCAAGAGCATTAGGTTTTCCTTGGTGGGATAAGCCTGCTCAACCTTGCTTATCATCAAGATTTCCTTATGGCCATGAAATAAGTAGTGAAAGGCTAAAAATGGTTGAAAAAGCAGAACAATACCTTAAAGAAGGTGGCTTATCGGAGGTTAGAGTTCGATGCCAAGGCTCAACTGCAAGAATAGAAATTCCCCAAAATGAATTAAAGCATTTTTTTAACAAATATAATTTTAGTGAGTTAGTTCAATATTTTTCTAATTTAGGATTTAATTGCACAAGCTTAGATCTTGAAGGACTAATAAGCGGAAAATTAAATAGGTAATATTTAATATTTTATTAAACAGGCGTTCTAATCTGTTTAGGTACTGCTGAAGGTGGATTTCGCTCAATGACATGCAAAGAATGCTCTTTAGCCATCAAAGATTCAATTAAATATTGACTAGCTTGTTCAGGCATCATATTTTGACCACATGTAAAAATATCGACTGCAGAATAATTAGATTCAGGCCAAGTATGTATTGAAATATGAGATTCTGCCAGTAATGCAATTGCCGTGACCCCCTGAGGCTCAAATTTATTACTTATCAAATTCAAAACTGTTGCATTTGCCAATTTAGCAGCTCTGTTTAAAATGCATCGCAAAAAGGATTCGTCATTTAATTTTTCGCAATTGCATCTATAAAGTTCCAACAAAAGGTGTTTACTTTGATGACTTAATTTTTTCTCATCACTAAACGAACTTAAAATTTTGCTTTTTTTGTAGACTTCCATTTAAGAAATTTATAAGAATTCAAGATTAGCTAAAAATCATGCCTTTTTAAAATTATAAGTGAATCATTTGTGATGAGCCTAAAAAAGACTGATTGAATTTATCCAAATGTGTCGCACTTATAAAACATTGACTATCTTTGCCAACAGAATTTAATAACAAATTTTGCCTAGTTAAATCTAATTCCGCCAAGACATCATCTAATATAAGTATTGGAGGGACATTTAATGTTTTTGTCAATAAATCTAATTCAGCCATCTTTAAAGCCAAGATAAAAGTCCTTTGCTGTCCTGATGAACCATATTTTCTAACTGAAACATTATTGATTAGAAACTCAACATCATCACGATGAGGGCCAAAATTACATTTACCAGTCAATGCTTCTATTGAACGCTGATTTAAGAGTTGTTCTGCTATTTTTTTACTAATAACTTCTTCTTCTTCTTCTTCTGGACTTATATTTTTTATCCCCGAAAGATAATTTATGTCTATTTGCTCTTTAGATTTACTTAAATGATTATGCCAATATTCAACATATGGTTTTATTTTTAATAAAGCCCTTCTTCTACGCCTAAAAATTCTTGTACTTATTATTGACATTTGAATATCATAACTTTCAACAATATCTGTGGATTGGGTTTTTAAGAAACTTTCCGAACGCCAAAAATGACTTCTTTGCTTTAAAAGCCTGTTAAATCTACTTATCAGGTCAAAATATACTGGTTCAAGCTGAGATACTACTTTATCAATCCATATTCTTCGATAACTTGGTTCACTTCTAACAATATCTATATCATTAGAACAGAAACATACACTCCGAATATAATTCTTTATTTCACTCTGTTTTTTCAAAATTGATTCATTGACGTAAATTCTTTTAGGGCCTTTTCGGAATAAATTTAACTTTAAATCGTCTTTGAAATTTATCTGTCCTATGACTACAGCCATATCACTACCATTTTCTATTAAATCTTTATCGCTTAATGCTCTATTAGATTTTAATTGACTTAAAAATTCAACCGATTCAAGTAAATTTGACTTGCCAATACCGTTACAGCCAAGAACAATTGCTCTTTGCTCTTTTAAATCAATTTCAAAACTTTTATGGTTCCGAAAATTTTTAATTTTTAATTTATTTAAAAAAATTTTTTTTGTGCATTCATTAATTAAATTAGCTAAGTTTAAAATGTTTAGATTTTCTTTAAAGAAATTGAAAAATTAAAGGGCATGTAGCTCAGTTGGATAGAGCATCAGATTCCGGTTCTGAGAGTCGGGGGTTCGATTCCCTCCATGCTCGTAACATTATTTTTAAAGTTTAAATCCCATTACTCTTATTCCATTTGGATCTAGTATGAATCCATTTTCCTCTAAACTTAGAAACGAAGATACTGGAGCCTGTACAGAAATACTGCATCCAGGCATTTCTCTATTTATTTTCTCAAGAGTTACTTGAAGCAATATTGAATAATAAAGTTTCTGATTATTACCTGGCAATGCACTTAAATTCCACAAGTTAGCATTCAATCCCCTGTCGGAAGTAACCCTCACAAACCCATATAATTTATTTTTTAATTCGCTCTTTATAGTAAAAAAGAAATTACTTTTCTGAATAGCCTCAGAAAGAGGTTTAATTGGAAATGTCTCACAACCACAATTCGCTAAAAGTTTATTAACTTCTTTAGCTAATGGAATCTGCGAAGAGGTAACAAAATAACCTTCTGGAAGAACAAGTTTTTTTTTAGAAAAATATTGCAATTATCAACCTGTATTTCTCATTCCAGCTGCTATCCCATTAATTGTTAAAAGTGCCCCCCTCAATAGTTCACTTCTACTGTAAGCCCTTCTAGATTCATCTTTATCAATAATAAATTCGCTTATTGGGGGTTGTCTTGTCTGGTCTCTTAGTCTTCTTAAAAGTGAAACCTGCAAAAAGCCCAATGGGATGATTGTCTTATTTCTCAAGCTTACTGATGATTTCAAGTCCCTATCAGATTCGAGTAGCTTATTTTTACCAGTAATTTCAAGTATTAAAGATTTTGTAAGTCTATATTCTTTAGAAATTACTTCAAAAATATCATCAAAAGAATCTTTATTTTCCTTACTGCCAAGAGTATCAACATAATATCTAGCAACTTCCAAATCCACCTTAGATAATGTCATTTCTACCTTAGATATAAGCATCCTGAAAAATGGCCATCTTTGATGTAAAACTCTTAATAATTCAATTTGTTGTGGATCTGAATTTAATTCAGATGACAATGCAGTACCTACACCAAACCAACTTGGCAAAAGAAATCTACTCTGTGTCCAACCAAATACCCAGGGAATAGCTCTTAAGCTTGACAAATCTTTTGCACCTTTTTTTCTTCTAGCAGGCCTACTAGATATCTGTAATTTACTAATTTCTTCTATTGGAGTGACCTCTTGAAAGAAATTTAACAAATCAGGATTCTCATGCACTAATTTTCTATAGTGAGACCTTGATGTTTCTGCCAACCTAGACATTAATTGATTCCATTCTGGAGTAGCGTCAAGTCTACTATTTACCAAACTATTTTGAATTACCGCTGTAGTGACAGTCTCAAGATTGTAAAGAGCCAGTTCAGGAAGACTATATTTAGACGCTAAAACTTCACCTTGTTCTGTTATTTTTATTCGTCCTTTTAAAGTACCACTTGGTTGGGCCAATATTGCCTGATAAGCTGGTCCTCCTCCTCTCCCTACAGAACCACCTCTTCCATGAAAAAGTCTTAGCAAAATGTTATTTCTACTTGAAAGATTTTGAAGAGCTATTTGGGCTCTATGAATTTCCCAATTACTAGAAACAAACCCCGAATCTTTATTGCTATCTGAGTATCCAAGCATTAATTCTTGCAAAGGTTTAAAAGATTCTCCTACTTTTGGCAATAATGATCTGTAGAAATCTAATTTAAACAACTCTTCCATTACTTCTGGTGCTCTTTTAAGGTCTTCTACAGTTTCAAAAAGAGGAACAACTAATAATTTTGACTTTTGTGAATTTTGATCAAGAAGTCCCATTTCTTTAGCTAGTAAGAGAACTTCAAGCAAATCAGATGCACTATGACTCATTGAAATTACATAAGAATGACAAATGCGACTTCCAAATTCTTGCTGTAGTCTCTTAACCATTTTAAAAACTGAAAAGGTTTCTTCTGTAGTTTTTGTCCAGTTAACGTCAGATGGAATTAAAGGCCTTTTTGTATTTAATTCGTCTATGAGCCATTTAATTTTCTCTTCCTCAGACATTTGGTCATATTGCACAGATAAATCAAGATAATTTGTAAGCTCTTGTATGGCGTCACTATGCCTTGTACTCTCTTGACGAATATCTAAACTTGCTAAAGAAAATCCAAAAATATGAACCTGAGTAAGTAAGGTATTTACAGATTCGCAATTTAAATCTGTACTAATCAGGCTATTTTTAATTAATTCGAGATCATAAGTGAATTCGTTTACTGACTTATAATATAAGTTTTCAACTTTATCTAGATTTTTGTTATCAATTTCTCCCTCTAAGTCAAATTTCCACCCACTATCAGCTAATAAATTATTTCTTTCTTGTGTTAACCTTAATTTTTCTAAAATATAACTTAATTTCAATCTGTAAGGTTCTGATCTATACCTTGTAGCCCTAGCTTCATAGATTTCTGGGAAGTTAACCCTGTCCGTTTCGAGCGACTCTAGTAGAGAAGAACTGACTTGACTCCATTGCATTGAGACACTTAATTGATCTCTAAGATTAGATGTCGCAATTACATATCTTTCCAACATCAACTGCCTTTGGTAGCAAGCAGTTCTCCATGTTATCTCAGGAGTGACTGATGGATTACCGTCCCTATCGGAACCTACCCAAGAACCGAAGTTACAAAAAGATTCAGAGGGCAACTGAACATCTGGATAATTTTCAGTGAGTGCTTCAGCTATCCTGCCCCTCAATTGAGGCATCGCATTAAATAAAACTTGCTGAAAATAATGCAAGGCATAATCTACTTCGTCTAAAACTGATGGTTTAAATTGATGTAATTCATCTGTTCTCCACCAAAGTCTTACTTCCTCTTTTAATTGGGTTTTTAGAGAATTTTTTTCTTCTTTTGTTAGAAATTGCTCAATCTGTATTTTTTTTAACAAATTTGCTACTCTTGTTTGCTTATGTCTAATCGTATGTCTTACTATCTCAGTCGGATGTGCAGTAAAAACTAAACGGATATCCATTTCCTGCAATAACTCTTCTAATTTCCCTGGTGGTACATTTAATTTCCTCAGCCTGTAAAATAATTCTCTAAAAGTTACTGGAGCATTCTGCCTAGCCAATGCTGGAGCAAAAGGATCAAGATTGTCGGGCGATTTTTGAACATCCTTATTGGTAAAGCTTTGGATATATCTATCTTCCTCAACTCTTTGTTCCAAAATATTCACGAGTTGAAAATACAATGAAAACGCCCTTGCTGCTGCAATGGATTCTGCTAAATCCATAGAATTTACAATATCAACTATTTCATTTTTAAAAGTTTTTGAACTATCATCATCAATTTGTTTTGAATAACTTAATTCTTTAAGCTGTATCAATCTCTCTGCTTGATCATCTGGGCATTCTTCTCTGAGTACAGATTCCCACAGATCTTCTATTAAAAGACGATTTTTATCAAGTGGATCATTGTTACTTATCAGATCCACGTTATTATTTTTTATCTGTCTAAAAGATTCCATATAATCATTATGTCACAAGTAAAAAAGTTCAGATCAAATGTTTATTTAAATAATCAAACATTCTCGGCTTCAATCCTAATCATATCTTCGATAGAAATTTTCATTATTTGCTCAATAGAAAGACCTTTTTCATATTGATTTATCCATTTCATAGATTGATTACCTTCTTCAAGCACTTTATAAATAGGATTTAAAAGATGTTTCATACCAAAGTGTTCTGCTGTGTATGATAAATCTGATAATAAGTTTTTAATCCACTCTCTACAAATAACTTTTTTGCCATCTTGCCAGTGAATTAATTCTGAATTCAGACTATCTTTAGCAGCATTAGTTTCATTTTGATCACATATTTCTGATAATTCATCAATAGAAAAAAAACTTGCATTCAGAGGATCTAAAGTATTTATATTTTCAAAAAGATTTAAAATCCTGAGTTCTATCATGGCCGTTATCCCTAAAAGCAAGTTAATATCATAAACAAAATCACAAATTCTTAATTCCAAACGATCAAGAAGTAAAGGTCTTTGGGGACCATTTGGTCGGATTGAAGACCAAAAATGCCTGATATTTTGCATATTTTTATTTGCTATATTTTCCTCAATCCAATCGATATAAGAATTATGATTTACAAAAAAAGGCACTTTACTTGGTGTTTTAGGAAACTGAATCCATCTCTGAGAGTGATTCTCCGTAATTTTATTATTTAAAAAAGGTGAACTAGCACTTAGGGATAAATATAAAGCAGCCTCAGATCTTATTAGTCTAATAGCCGCAAAAAGCTTATCTAAATCATCTATTCCTAAGTTTATATGTACACTTGAAGTTGCAATAGAGGTTCCATAATTATCTTGTATAAATTGATGATAAACATTTTCAATATCAGATCTTTGAAATTGAATATCGTGATTAAAGCAAAGAGTGGATGAAGGAATGATTGTTAACTCTTTTTTGTTTAGCCATCGTCTTAACTTTTTTCTTGGAGCTATTAATTTCTCATATAAATTACTGTAATCTTTTTCAGGTGTTGTTATATATTCAACATTTCTGTTATCTGGCTCTTTGACAAAATCAGGAAATTTTTTCTCAATTTCAGCCGAAACACCAATATGAGAATTTAAAGAACCTGTGAAAAGTTCCACCTCATAACCTTTATAAAGATTATTTTGACTCATTTATTTATCCAAACAGGCTAATGCTTTTAATATCCCCTTTGCTTTATTTATCGTCTCTTGATATTCATTTTCAGGAAAAGAATCAGCAACTATTCCAGCTCCTGCTTGAACTGAAACATCATATTTCCCATCTCTTGAGGGTTTAACTATCATAGTTCTTATAGTAATTGCCGTATTTAATGCACCATTAACATCAATAGATCCGTAAACACCAGCATAAGGCCCTCTAGCATCTTTTTCAAAGTGCTTAATCAATTGCATAGCTCTTATTTTTGGCGCACCAGTGACTGTCCCAGCGGGAAAAGATGCTTTTAGTAAATCCCACACATCAGCATTGTTTTTTAAGATTCCCTCAACTTCACTAACTATATGCATAACATGTGAATATTTCTCAATAACCATTAAATCCTTGACCTTCACAGTGCCAATTTGACAAACCCTTCCAAGATCATTTCTCCCAAGATCAATTAGCATTACATGCTCTGCTATCTCTTTTGGATCTTTTAATAAATCCTTCTCTAATTCCAAGTCTTCTTGATTATCAATACCTCTAGGTCTTGTGCCAGCTATTGGTCTTAAGCTTGCAACAATCTGACTATTTTTATTTTTTTCAGCTTTAACCATTACTTCAGGACTTGAACCTATCAGATACCAAGAGCCAAAATCAAAAAATGACATATATGGAGATGGATTAACCATCCTCAAACTTCTATATAAATTAAAGGGATCATTATTGACTTTAGTTTGAAATCTCTGACTTATAACTATTTGGAAGATATCTCCCTTTCTTATGTATTCTTTTGCAGAGAGAACTGCATTCTCAAAATCTTTTTTCTTCCAATTACTTTCTAAATCTAAATTCAAATTATCATTTTCATTCCAATCTAAAAACTCATTTTCTTTTAGAGGAACTCTCATTAAATTTCTAGTTTTTTGAATTTTAGAAATTGAGTTTAGATACAACTCTTCAATCGAAGACCCTTTTGAAGAAGTTGTATCTGCATAAACCACTGCAGTAATACATCTTTTTATTTGATCAAAAACAACTAACTGATCAAAAAACATCCAGGAACCATAGGGAATATTGTTTTCTGATATTTCATTAATTGGAACGCTTGGTTCTATTCGATTTATTAATTCATAACCCCAAGAGCCATATAACTGCCCAATTGATGGTAAGCCATCAAGCATGGTTGACTTATATTCCTTTGTCCAACTTTTTAAAATATCAAATGGATCACCTTTATGTGTTTCGGTTTTGCCATTATTCCAAGTTTTAACTATTTCTTCTCCATAACAAACGGCTTCCCAAAGAGGTTTAGTTGCAACAATACTCCACCTACCCAAACTTTCGCCACCTTCAACTGATTCAAGAAAAACACCATGGGAATCTTTTGAGGATAATTTTAACCAAGTTGACAATGGAGTCTCTAAATCCGCTGGCCAAGTTTGAATAATAGGTATAAAATTTTTACCTTCTTTGTAAGCTTTTAAAAAACTATCTTTCTGTGAGCTGATCATACTAATAATCTCAACCCAAATTATAATTATTTTCTTCTTTTATATCAACTTTCAAGGAAGTTAATCAAAAGTATTCTTAGTTGTAAATTTCAAACCAGCTGGATTAGGATTCTCACCTATTCTTCTAGGATTATGACCTACTTTTTCTCTGCCTTCATTTACTTTTTCAGGGAAAACACCATCTTTTGGGTGTAAAAATTCAATATCTCCACCTGGGAAAATTCGGTAGATTTTAAAATCTTCAATTCTTGGTTTGAAGGCTCTTAATTGTGTCCCTAATGCAAGGCATTGTTCTTTTCTTGCAAAGTACATTAAATTATCACCTTCAAGCATAATAGCCGCTCCACCGGTGGGCAATTCAAATGCTTGTTCTTTTGTACTTTTCCATACAATTGCATATTTTTCTTCGGTTTCTGCTGAGTTTAATAAACCCCCAGTACTTCCAATATGCTTTGGAAATTGACCAACTAAAGTTTCAGTCATCCTTGATTTTGAGTTATTTCTAATAAGAAATTAGCATTCATATTTTGCATAATTCGAAATTTATAAGAAATTTTCTACATTATTTAATATATGGAAAACTTATTTCTCATTTTATTTTGAATCTGAAATCGGAAAAAATACTGTCAAACCTGCATCACGTCTTTGTGTGACATGCCCTCCTAAACTAGCTAACAACTTTTGAGTAGCATTTTGACTAAGTTGCAAACTACCTGTTTGAGGGTTCCAATTTAAAACAGGACCAATATCAGAACCGTTATCTTTTTTTAAAATTTCTTTTTGATTACTTTCTAATTTTTGTACTTTTAATTGAAGTTTAAGTTTTTGACCAGCTGGTCTTAATTCTAAAATTAATGTACTACCTTCTTTTAATCCTCTAGTATTTTTATCAATTAATCCACTTAACATTAATTCCAATTTTTCAGAATCACTCAAAATTTGCGGAAGTTGATTGGGGATATCAATCTTCAAAGAAATCCCACGTCGATTTAATTGTTTATTCCATAAAGGAGTAAGCTTTTTAAAAATTTCGGCTAAATTAATTTTTGCCAAGTTATTTAATGACGGAACTTCATTACTTACTAATTCTGCTGCATTAAAGATTAAACCAAACCTATCAATTTGTTCATTACATTCATTATCTATTTGAATTAAACGATTTTTCATTGATTCGTCCATCTTATATTTTTTTAAAGTAGAACTTATGAGGGTTCTTATTGTTGCCAAAGGCGTTCTTACTTCATGAGATATTGCACGTAATAATTTTGCTTCAGTTATTTGCACTTTTTTTTCATCGTTTTTTACGGAATTCTGTAAATTATGATTTGGTGCAATATTTGCTAATTTTACCGATAATATTGGCCAAAATAATTTTTCAAATTGATTATTAATATTAAGATTACCTAAATTATTAATTGCATTACGAAATTTTACTCCTTCCTCGTAATTTTCTTGATTTAATTTTGCATGCATTAATTCAATTGAAAGTTTTAGGCTTTCTTCATCACACTTCATTAATAGAATTTTCTTATCTTTTTCTCCTACAATTGATAATATGCATTGAAAATTTGGGGTGATTATCATCAAAAAAGGTTCATAACCATCTTCTTGACAAAGATTTAAGACTTTATAATTACTAACTAAATCGAAATCTTTTTTTAACTTGTCTGAATTATTTACTGGTAAAAAACCTGCGTTCTCATTTTGAAAGTATGGGAACCCCTCAGGAGACCAAAGCCATCCATTAAGTTGATTTAAAAATTTTTTATCATTAAAAGCTGGCAAAGGCGAGGCAACCCAAATCCCCCCATGTTTATAATTCTTAGATAGGAAATCTTTTTGAATAACTTCTAAAGAAGCCCACCACATTCTTCTGGATGTATCATCATCCACAAATATAGTTTGAACTCCTTTAATCAAAAGGTCTTGAATTTTTTTTATAGTTATTACTGATTTCATCAATTTCTTAGTGATCTAGATCGTTTCAATATAGATAAAACAAATCCAACAGATATAAAATTAGTCACCAATGACGTTCGACCATAGCTCATAAAAGGAAGGGGAATTCCAGTAACTGGTCCTAATCCAACAGTCATAAATAAGTTAATAATTATTTGGAATAAAAAAGTTGAGGCTATTCCAATAACAATTAGAGATTCAAAGTTACTCCTTGCAATTGTTGCAGTATCAATAAGTTTTTTAATCAAAAAAAAGAACAAAAATAAAACTATTATGCATCCCACAAAACCCAATTCTTCGCCTAATGCACTGAATATAAAATCAGTATGTTGTTCTGGTATAAATTGCAAATTAGTAAGCTTACCTCGTAGCAAACCAGTCCCAAATAATCCGCCAGAACCAATAGCAATTTGACTCTGTATCAAATGATATCCACCACCTAATGGATCTCTATTTGGATCTAAAAATAAAACTAATCTATCTTTTTGATATTCTTTTAATCCATATTTCCACAAAATTGGTGTCAATTTTGCCACAAATAAATGGAACGAAATAGCGAGAGCAGAAAAAATAATTTTCTTTTTCGAAGATCTATAAGCAAGATATCCTATAATTGGAATCCAGAAAATAAGAAGACTTGGTAAGGTTAAATATAATGTAGAAGTGATAATACAAAACACTAATATCAAAATCCACTCTATGGGCATATGCGACCAATAGAGCATAACACCTGTCAAAACAAGTAAAACTAAAGAAGTACCCAAGTCCGGTTGAAAAAAAATTAATAACCAAGGAACAATTACTACTAATAAAGGAAATATTAAATCTCTTATTTTTGAAATTATTTTTTTGTCGAGTACTAAGGCAAGAGTTAATACAGTGCTTAATTTAGCAACTTCTGAAGGCTGAAAAGAAAAGATGCCCAAATTTAGCCATCTTTGAGCTCCAGAAACTGAGATCCCAAAAAAATAAATTAGTAATAAGGATATTAAAGTACAAAAATAGAGTGGAATCAAATATTTTCTAATTCTCTCTAAAGGTATATAAGAAATAAAAAATGCTAAAAAATAACCTAAAAAACCAGTTAAGATATGACTTGAATAATTTGATGCAATTAAATCTCCCTGAATACTTTTTATTAATAAACCAGAAATAATAACTAAAAACAGGGGAATTAAAAGTAGTGGAGAAAATAAAAAACCTTTACTAAAGTTGTCTTTTTTTGGGAAAAATCCTCTCTTATTTAATAAAGAAATTCTCTTAAACATCAATTATCTATTAACAAATTGATTCTTAATTAATTGAGCTAAATTACCAAATTCAGCAGAACTTTCTTTATTTGGCTGACTTATTGAGATTGGTATTCCTTTATTGCTTTCATCAACAAGTGGAATTTCAATAGGAATTTGAGCTAATAATGGTAAATCATTTTCTTTAGCTAATGTTTGTCCACCACCTTTACCAAAAATTTCATATTTTTTATTTGGCATATCTGGTGGAATAAAGACTGACATATTTTCTACAATTCCTAATAAAGGTACACCAAGTTGTTTAAACATTGCTAATCCCCTCCTTGCATCTTGCAAAGATACTTGTTGAGGAGTAGTGACAACAATAGCTCCAGAAATAGGCACAGATTGAGAAAGGGATATTTGAGCATCTCCTGTTCCTGGAGGCAAGTCAATAATCAAAAAATCAAGATCATTCCATTCAACTTGGTAGAGAAATTGACGGATAATACTATTAAGCATTGGTCCTCTCCATATAACTGGCTGACCTTCTTCTATCAGGAAACCCATTGATACCAATGAAATTCCATATTTATTTATTGGTATTAATCTTTGATCACTTCCACTACCCTCTGTAACCTTTGGATTCTGTTCGGCAACCCCCATCATTGAAGGAGTATTGGGTCCATATATATCCGCATCCAGTAAACCAGTTTTTAAGCCTAATTTAGCTAAAGAACAAGCGAGATTAACTGCTATGGTACTTTTTCCAACTCCGCCTTTACCACTGCTAACAGCTATGATGTGTTGAATGCCATCAATCTTCTGCAACTCGGGGGCATTACCTTGAGTTTTAGATTCTGTTTTAGAAGGATTATTATCTATCTCTATTTGAACATCATCAATATCTTCAAAACCAAGCAGTTCTTTTCGGACCTCTTGTACAATTCTATCTCTCTGAGAATTTGCGAATGATGGTAATGATAGTGTTACGATTACTCTTGGTATAGTTACCCTAACATTTTTAATCCAAGCTAATTCAATTACATTTTTCTTTGATCCAGCATCTAGAACCTTTTGTAAAGCAAAATTCGCATCTTCTATTGTGGTCATTAAATTTTTAAATATTTTGACAAAGTAGTCGACTGTTTAAAAGATTAAGAACTATGTCGAACTATCAAATAATAGTAAATAAGGACCCCCTAAGAGAAATTATAAAGGGAAACTTATAATTAATCAGAAATTTTTTTTCTTCAAGATTTACTAAATACATGTTCAGAGAACCTCCTAAAAACTCGAGAGAAAAAACTAAAAATCTCTTATTAACTCTACAAGACAAAATTTGTTCAGGCCTTGAAAATATAGATGGCAAAGGGAAATTCATCGAAGAATCCTGGATAAGAGACGAAGGTGGTGGTGGAAGATCAAGAGTATTTAAAAACGGTTCTATTTTTGAGCAAGCAGGAGTAAATTTTTCTGAAGTACAAGGGAAAGAATTACCTCAATCAATAATCTCTCAAAGGCCAGAAGCAAAAGGTCATGAATGGTTTGCCACAGGGACTTCTATGGTATTGCATCCAAAGAATCCTTATATCCCTACAGTTCATTTGAATTATCGTTATTTCGAAGCTGGTCCTGTTTGGTGGTTTGGCGGAGGTGCGGACTTAACCCCCTTTTATCCTTATCTTTCTGATGTTAGAAATTTTCATAAGGAGCATAAAAAAGCTTGTGAAAAAGTTGATAAGCATTTACATAAAGTTTTCAAACCTTGGTGTGATGAATATTTCTACTTAAAACACAGAAATGAATCTAGGGGCATAGGAGGTATTTTTTATGATTATCAAGATGGGTCAGACAATATTTATAAAGGAAATAATAAAAATGGAGAGGCATCAAAAGCTTCACAAAATATTGGCAAATCTTATTTAAATTGGGATGATTTATTTTCTTTAGCAGAAAACTGTGGGAGAGCATTCCTACCTTCTTATCTACCAATTATTGAAAACAGAGCTTCTCAAAAATATACTTCTCATGAAAGAGAATTCCAGCTATATCGAAGAGGTAGATATGTCGAATTCAATTTAGTTTGGGATAGAGGGACAATTTTTGGACTACAAACAAACGGCAGGACTGAATCTATATTAATGTCCTTACCGCCTCTAGCCAGATGGGAATATGGATATAAAGCTGAAAAGGGTTCTCGAGAGGAATTTCTTACATCAATTTTTACAAAACCCCAAGATTGGTTAAACGATAAAGAGTTAGAGAAATTCTGTGTAGAGAATAATATCTTTGATTAAAAATTATCGAATAACTTTTTAAAGTATATTAAATAGGTGTTTTAAATAAAGAACCGTCACTTTTTAATTGAAGTTTTTCTCCAAGTTCATTTTCTAAAGAGATTAATTCATCCCTATGCGCCCTTAATCTCATGAAAGTTGAATCATTTTCATTTTCGTTAATCAATCTTAATTCAAATTTCTCCTCTCTTGCTGATTTTTTAAAATAAATAATTCCAGACAAAGGGCCACCAATTAATCCTAAAAGAATAGGCCACCAACCTAATTCAGGATATATTTGAATAATTACTAATCCCAAAGCACAAGAACCAAAACCACCAAGAAGACCTAAAAAAATTGCTAAAAATTTACTAGAAACAACTTGTCCTTTAAATATTAAGATTCTTTGTTCAAAATCTCCTCCCGTTTGCTTCCATCCCCTCAAATTAAGCCATTCACATAAACCATTTAAAACCTTAACTGGCTGTTGAGAAGATGAAATCTCAACGATGGTTGTTCTATCTTTACTCGAAGCTCTAAGAAAAAAAAATAATCCTATGGCTAAAAGAATTGTCAGCAATAATGTTGAATTTAAGTAATAGGACATTAAATAAATTTTTTCTAGTAACTCGAGAATAAAAATTAAAGTTACATCATATTATAATTTTTTAGATTTATTCTGTAAAATAATCTTATTAGATAAAAATCCTTAATTTAATCAAATCTTCAGTAATATTTTAAATCTTAAATTATCTTAAATGACTTTAAATAATTATTAAAAATGACTATTGAAAACAAAAATATTGATCTTCTTTATAATGACTTAACAGCAGATTTATACAATCTTTATAAAAAATCATCTTTCCTAGCTATTGACACTGAAGCAATGGGGTTGATTCATGGCAGAGATAGGCTCTGTTTGGTACAAATATGCAATGAATTTAAAAAAACATCCTGTATAAAAATAGAACTTAACACATCTTCTTCACCTCACTTAAGAGCACTTCTTGAAGATGACAAAATTACTAAAATCTTTCATTATGCAAGATTTGATGTAGCAGCTCTAAAATGCAATCTTGAAATTAATACAAAAAATATTTTTTGTACAAAAATTGCTAGTAAGCTAGCAAGAACTTATACCAATAAACACGGTTTAAAAGATTTAATTAATGAATTATTAGGTATAGAATTAGACAAAAGCTCACAAAGCAGTGATTGGGGCAGCAACCAAGATTTAACCAAAGATCAATTAAATTATGCAGCAAATGATGTTAGATATTTAATTGAAGCTATGCATAAATTAAAAGTTATCTTAGAAAGAGAGAATAGATATGAATTAGCTCAAAAATGTTTCGAAACAGTTTCTGTACATGCTGATTTAGATATACAAAAATTCTCAAATATATTTGAACATTAAGAATCAATCTTCAGTTAAAAAATTATCTTCACCATCAAGAGTTTCCATAAGCTTATCAAGTATTCTTGAAGAACTTAATTTATCTCCATCATTTTTTTCACAAATTTCTAAGACATTTTGCGCAACTTGTATTTTTTCTGGAATAGTTTTCGAGCCTTCTTTTGCAATTTGAATTTCTACTTTCTTCTTAGCAGAAGATAAGCTTATGCTCATAAGTTTTGCAATCTCCGCACAAATTTTTAGATATTGCCGATCATTTATTGGATACATAAAAGAATAAATAATTAATTCACTAGTGCCATTTACTAAGATAACAAATGAAGGTTTATGGAATCTACAATTTTCTGACTTGCTCCAGATTCCCCCATTCTTTTTTTTCCAATTTTTGCTTGTTCTAACCTATCAAATTTTTCTTTCAAAAGTAAACTTAAACGTTTTAAAAGAATTTTTTTATTCTTGCAAACTAAGACACTACCTCCCAATAATCTTGATTGCCTTTTTGCGAATGATTTTGTAAATTGTGGTCCAGAACCAGGTAGAGAAAGAGATGGAATTCCAAGGCCAGCAATTTGCTCTGTGGCAGTTCCTGCATTAGACAAGCCAACTTCTGCCATATTGGCCCATAAATTGAATTTACCTTTTCCAATTACTACATATTGATCATTCTTTTTCCATACTGAATCTTCATCAATTAAAAATTTAACTTTACTCTGTTTTATAAAACCATATTTATTTAAATAACTTTGAATTTTCATCACACTCGCATTAATGCTCAAAGGCAAAAGTATTACCAAATTCTCTGATAAATGAAAATCTTGCAAACAATTAAGAAAATTATCAAGATTTTTAAGAGCTTCAGGGTATCTACTTCCAACTAACAAAATAATTCTTTTAAAAGAAATAATATTTGATATCTTCTCATTTGTTGCATTAACAAAATCCATCATTGGATTACCCAAGTATTTTGCATCAATATTTTTTCTATTCAAATTAATAGCTGTGATTTTATCTCTCATAATTAAATTTTTACATCTTGGAGATGTCATTAAAAAAGTTTCCCATGGATCCCATTCAGAACCTTTCAACTTATGATAAAAATCGCTCAAATCCCAACCGGGCCCACTACTCCAAGTATGATCACTTTTGGGAGTTCCAATAAAACTAAATTCGCATTCTGAACTCCAAGCGTAAAGTAATGGCAAGAAATCTCCTACTGCGATAATTTTGCAATTCTGTTTTGACTTTTGTTTTATAAGTAAAAAATTTCTTAAATTATCAACTAAATATCCTGCAAACAAATCAAGCAAAAATCCCTTCAGACTTTGATTACTAAAACCTCCACTAGGCAGCTCTTTTAAATGTCCTATTTTACGAAAATTATTTGATTTTATGGAATTAAATACATCTCCACTGCCTACTAAAGGCAAAACTTCAATATTTTTATTTCTTATTTTTTTTAGTAATCTTTTTATTATTTCAAATGCGATAACATCTTCTCCATGACCATTGCATATAAATAGTAGAGAATGAGACACCTTACTGTTAAGATCGTAAAAGGACTCAATCGAATCTTTTTCGGCGGCATGGCCAAGTGGTAAGGCAGAGGATTGCAAATCCTTTATCCCCAGTTCGAATCTGGGTGCCGCCTTCTTAAATTTTTTTACAAATTTAATTATGAAATTTTCGAAGAACTTTAGTTTCAAATAAAGGGCAAAAAGTTTCAATTACTTATTGATATATAGAAAAATAATCTTTTATTTATTATTGATAAATAATACCTTATATATTCATTGATATAAAATTCAATGGATTTTTTTATTATTTTCATCAGATTATTTATATATAAATTTGAACTATTTTAGTAATCATTATCAGCTACACACATTCCTAAACATCTAACACCATTTGATGCAGTCCTTTTGCAATGATTACATAAAATAGGATCTTTTTCTAAAGGAAGGTTGATTTTTGAATTATTATGATCCTTTAAACTAATTAACTCTTGTGTTGAATTAAATAGAGCCATTCTTGGAATCATCACTTGATTCGATACTAACAACAAGTGGAGCATTTGTGTTGGAAGAAGGTATATCCATGATTTTTACAGTTTCTTTGGGCTCTTCGATAATTTGATTTTCTTTAGTATTCTCATCAACTGCACATGCTTCAAGTGCCTCTCGAAGCAGTGAATCAAAAGTTGCCCCAGGCAATCTATGTCGAGCAACCTCAAGAAAAGTTCTCGGTAACGATTCAGATGCAGCATCTCTTAAAGCAGGATTATTCTTTCTATGTTCTTGTTCTTCTTCTATGGATTTAATAAACCTCAGCGTTACATCTCTTTTAGTGGAGGCTTTTATCAGCGTATCGTTTTCAGGATTACTAACATTTGGCTCATTTTCAAGATCACTAAGCCTTTTTTCCAAGCTATTTAAAACTTCATTAGCTTCTTTACTAATATGTGCCAGTTGACCATCTGATAAATTAGGTAGATCCGCGACAAAAACTTTCCCATGATCCCTTAGTGTCAAAAAAGTAGGTCTTGGACCTTGAGCTTGTCTACCACTCAATTCGGAATTATTAGCTATTGGTCTTTTTGGAGGTGTGGGGCCAGCTGAACTACGTCTACGTGTAATTCTTTGATTATTTGCAAAAGGCATTGAATAAAAGGTTAAATCTTAATACTTAAACTTCCGATACGGTTCGGCGGTAGTTTTATTATATTACACCTAACTTTTTCATTTGTGTATAAAAGATAATTTTTTAAAACTCATTTAAAAAAGATGCAAAAAAAATTTAAGTTAAAATTCCTGGCAAAAATTTACTAATTGTTGAATCGTTTTTTCGAACTATCGTTCCAATCACCCAACTATCTATGTCATGATCTTTACAAATATTTAATATTGCGTCCTTAAATTGTTTATCAATAATTAAACAAAATCCCACTCCAAGATTGAAAGTATTCCAAAAATCTTTTTCAGGAATCGTTCCTTTCTCTTTAAGAAATTTAAATAAAGTAGGTATTTCCCAAGAATTGGTATTGATATAAGGGATAAAATCAGAAGGAATACATCTTGGTAGATTCTCTGGAATTCCTCCACCAGTAATATGGGACATTGCTTTAATCTCTATATTTTCAGATAAAATTTGGTTAATCACATTATTGTAAATTTTTGTAGGTTTCAATAATTCATTATAAAAATTTAAGTGAAAAACTTTTTCAAATTCTTTATCTATTTGATGATTATTTTGAATTATTTTTCTTACTAAACTAAAGCCATTACTATGAACTCCGTTACTTTTTAAAGCAATTATTAAGTCATTTTCAGATACTTTTTTTCCATTAATTAGCTTATCCTCGTCAACTATTCCTACACAAAATCCTGCAAGATCATACTTATTTTTTGAATAAAATCCTGGCATTTCAGCAGTTTCTCCACCGAGTAATGAACAGTTATTGTCTCCACAGCCATGGGAAATGCCTTGAACAACCTTCAATAAATGTTTCTTATCAAGCTTACCAGTAGCAATATAATCAAGAAAAAATAAAGGTTTTGCGCCGCTAGTAATAATATCATTCATGCACATAGCAACTAAATCAATACCAACCTCAAAGTGAAAGTTTTTACTTTGGGCTAATTCTAATTTTGTTCCAACACCGTCAGTTCCTGAAACAAGCACGGGTTTTTTAAAACTATGGATAGGAATTCTAAAAAAGCCTCCGAACCCACCAATACCCTCAATCACATTAGATGTATGAGTTCCTTCAACTGCCTGTTTAATTTCGGAAACAAATTCTCGGCCAGCTTCTATATCAACACCTGATGTTTTGTAATCCATGAAATAAAAATGATAGACTTTCCCTATATAGATATTCCTCCGAAGATTGCTTTTGTCCAGTAATTATTTATCAAATAGATTTATTTATTAAAAACAAAGTGAAGAAAGTAATCATAAGGAAAACTGAAGAAATTGAAAATTGGAGGAGAAATATAAATAGTAAAATTAACTTCATTCCAACAATGGGTAATCTTCATAATGGACATATAAAACTAATATCAGCAGCAAAAAATGACAATTCAAATGTTAATTTAGTAAGTATTTTTGTTAATCCGCTTCAATTTGATAACAAGCTTGATTTAGTGAATTACCCTAGAACAATTGACAATGATATAAAAATCTCCTTTACTAATGGCGCAGATGCCATCTTCATCCCAAGTGCTGAAGATATATATCCACCAAATAATAATATTGAATTTCTGAAAGCTTCAATAGCATTATCTTCTAATTTATGTGGATTAAGTCGAAGCGGACATTTTGATGGAGTTTGTACTGTAATTTATAGATTACTTGATCTCATCAAGCCAAAAAACCTTTACTTAGGAGAAAAAGATTGGCAACAACTTTTAATTTTAAAGAATCTTATCCTAACAAAGAAATTAAATGTTTCTGTTAAATCTATTCCAACACAAAGAGATTTTGATGGAATTCCTTTAAGTTCTCGTAATGTGCATTTATCTAAAAACGAAAGAAAATTAATTAGATTTTTTTCAAATGAGTTATTAGAAGCAAAAAAAAAATTTCAACAAGAAAAAAAGATCAGTGTAAAAACAATAATTAAAAAGCTCACAGCAGAAAAAATTTCAATTGAATATTTAGAACATTTACACCCTAATACTCTCCAAAAAGCAAGAACTGAGGATAATATTTCTTTACTAGCTGGTGCGATAAGATGTGGGGAGACAAGATTAATTGATCACGTTTTTCTAATGAAAAGAAGACCGATTATTGCAATTGATGGCCCTGCAGGGTCAGGTAAAAGTACGGTAACAAAGTTAATAGCGAAGAAACTTAAACTTTTATATTTAGATACAGGTGCAATGTATAGGGCATTGAGTTGGCTTTTAATAAAAGAAAAGATTGATTATAAAACAGAAAAAAAATTGCAAAATATTCTTAAAAATGTTTCTATTGTATTCAAATCAAATGAAAATTCACATCAAGATGTTTTTATTAATAACTACTGTGTTACCGAAGAAATTAGGTCGCAAGAGATAAGTTCCATCGTTTCTAAAATTTCCTCAATAAAAGAAGTAAGAAAATTCTTAGTAGAAGAACAAAGAAAAATTGGAAAATCAGGCGATCTTGTGGCTGAGGGGAGAGATATAGGAACTACTGTTTTTCCAAATGCAGAACTTAAAATATTTTTAACTGCAAGCATCGATGAAAGAGCAAAAAGAAGAAAATCTGACAAACAAAGTAAAGACTCACAGGAAATTGATTTTAATACATTAAAAGAACTTATAAAAAAAAGAGATTATGAAGATTCTAATAGGGAAATTTCACCTCTAATAAAAGCCAATGACGCAATAGAAATTATTACGGATGGATATTCAATTAATGAGGTGGTAGATAAAATTATTGATCTTTATAATGACAAGATTCCTAAAGAGACTCAGATCAAATAAATTCAAGAAATACTTTCCAAGAAGCCGCTTACAGAGTCTTCTAAAATATCAAGGACATAATCAAACCCCTCATCCCCTCCAAAATATGGGTCAGGGACTTCTGCCTCATTAAAAACTGATCTAAAATTTTGTATTTTTTTAATTGATGCAAAATCAGTTGCAGGTCTTCTATTTTTAAGATCTTGAATATTTTTAAAATTTGAGTCGTCCATCGCAAGAATATAATTAAATTCTTCAAAATCTTTGCTAGTAATTTGACGAGCCTTGCTTAAGATATTTATATCTCTTCTTTCTGCCGCAATTCTCATTCTTGAGTCAGCTTTTTTTCCAATATGCCAACTTCCAGTTCCAGCAGAATCTACAATAAAGCCATCGGCTAATCCCTTCTTTTCAAGTAGACTTATAAAAATAGCTTCTGCAGCAGGAGACCTACAAATATTCCCCAAACATACAAAAAGAACAGAAATTTTTTTCATATAATTTTAAATTTTGGTAAATTATAAGGCTTTTAAGTAGTAAATAAAACTTTTTTAATTAAAGATTCAGTAAATTCCTTGCCAAACAAACTCGATAACATTGGCCTTGCTGGATCATTATCTCTTCTAAATTTCAAATAATTATTTTGACCATTTATTAAGTCTTTTTGCAGATCAATATTTGCTTCCTCACTTTCGAAAAGAATTTCCAAATACAAATTAAGATATTCCTGAAATGAGTTATAAAGCTCATTAGCAATTAAAAAATCACTCCTTTCTTCTTTTGGTAATTTTGACCAGATTACACCTGGAGAAAAAAATTTAGCTACATCTGCAGACATTTTTTCAGCTAATGGGAGTGATGAATGACATCGATTTTTGAGTTTTATGAGTTTTTCTAATAACTCATTATTGTATTGATTTTGTATTCTTAATGAAGGCTGAAAATCTAAGACTAATAAATGACTATTAGGTAGAGAAACAAAATCTACTCCAAAAAATGGGACGTTATAAATAGTATTAGGAATAATTAAAAAATTTAAAACAGAATAATTTGGACTATTAATACAAACTGCTCTTGCGAATTGAATTCTTTTTTTATGCGTTACAGCCCAAGTAGAGAGATTCACATTTTTTTTTGATTTTTTTGAACCATAAATTGAATCTTTATAAGAATATTCGGAAGGTATTATTTTTTCCAAACAGTTATATTTACTTAAATTATTAGTTAAATATTTTAGAAAATTATGCCATCTCCACTCTGGTCTATAAAAAATAGTATCTTTTATTAACATTCAATGAATAATCTCATTATTTAATGTAAAAAGAAATTTATTAATAAATTTTTTTGTCCATTTTTCTCCAAAAAAAGATTTAAACAATTTATCTGCAGGGTCTTTTTCAAAACTATACTTATCATATTTAATTTGATTAATCTTTATTTCTTCTGTATTTAAAAATTGATTAACATTATTCAATTTATAAATGTTCAAATAATTATTTACAAATGAATGAAATATATCATTTAAATCTCTATCAAGGTTTAATTTATTACCTCTACATATAATCACCCATGGGGAAAAATACTGTTTTGAATCATAGATATTCTTCATTTTATTATTATCAAATTCAGAATATTTTTTCTTTATACTAGCTAAACTTGAACAATATTTTTCAAGATACTTGCCTTCTTGAATTAAAGGTTGATAATCAAGTATTGCTAATAACTTTTGAGAAGTTCCAAACCATAATATATCAGCTCCTAAGATAGGCACTTCACTATCAAAATTTGGATATGCGACCGTATTAAACACTTGCAGTTTTTTGCCTCCATCTAATCTGGTTATTCGCCACTTTCTATATTCGGGAGATGAAAAAAGCCAATTTTTAATAATATATTTTGAGTCTTCATTGTGATGTTCTTTAAATTCGCTAGATATTTGCACTTCATAACCATTTAATTCATCAATATTGGTTTTAAGGAAATCAACTAATGAATCAAACATAAATTACTAGGTCTCGGTGCTTCCTTTCCTAACTTTTTTTGTAATGTAATTGAATACAATCTTGCCTAAAACAGCAATCAAGTTACCTTCAAGCTCCTTAAACATTTTCATATTGTAAGTAAAAGCTTGATTAGCTTCATCAATAATTTGATCAGCAGTCTTTTGATTTATTGGAAGTTGATTCAAAGTAAGGGAATATTCTTCCTTAAATTTCTTTTCGTCAGGAATTAATTCAAACTCGTAAAAATTTAAACCATCATTTCCCTCCAAATTTAATGCTTTTTTAGCTATCCTTTTCAAAATTTGCCCCCCAGATAAATCTCCTATATAACGTGTGTAGTGGTGGCCAACCAATAGCTCTGGTGAATTTTTTGCGACCTCACGGATTCTTTCAACGTATTCTTTTGCTGATTGAGAAATATTAATTTCATTCTTCCAGTTTTCACCAAAATAAAATTTAAGATCATTTTCAAGAGTTTCTTTCCTGAATAATGATTTAAAACCAATAGGTTTTATTACGGGATGTTCCTCTTGGACCAATCTTGCAATTTCTTCTTCCATAGCTTCATAAACAAAATATAAATCACTAATTAATTTTCTATAAGATTTTTTTTCAACAACTCCTTTTAAAAAACAAGCCACAAAGCCAGTATTTTCTGCCATGGTGTGGGATTTTTTTGTCCCTTCTCTTAATTGTCCTGCAAGAGCGACTGCCATATATTTTGAATTATTTTTGTAAGTGTATTTAATCTACAAGGAAAATAGATAAAACAGCTAATTTTTGTTACCAGCAGATGTTGTGGAGAACAATTTATAAAGTTCTTTACAAACCAAAATAAGATTATCTTTTTGTTCCTTTTGCGGTAGATGAGTACCAGTCATTTCCCAATCTCCGATGGTAGCAACTCTCCATCTCTCGGAGGGGACAATCATACCTCGCATTATTATTCCTAACAATTTCGGGACTCTGTCATTATTATCATTTTCAATTCTTAATTGTAAGAGTATTGCTCTACACTCAATAAGAGGACTCCAACCAGGAAAATGAAACGCAAAATCAATAGTATCTTGCATTGATTCGGTATTTGAATTATCCCAGGGACTAAAGTTTACGCTGGCATCTGGAAAATATTTCCGAAACAAAGCTGCAGTAGAAGCAATTTTATTAGCTATTTCAACATTACTTACATTTGAACTCGCATTCATAAATAGCTAAATATTTTTTTGAAAATGACATAATTTGCTTGAACTTGCTTATTAACTACTTTTTCTTTTAATAAAGATGTTGAAATGCTGATCAATAAAGTATTCTCTATTCACATTTGAATAATAAATTTCTAGCTTTTAAAGAAAATAACACATCTCAAATTACAATATGAAGAACTTTAATGAGTTATCTTTATATTAATTCAATGCTATGCCAAAATTTGAAAAATTAACTTTACCTAATGAAGGCGAGATAATAACTTTTAATCAAGGCAAACCTAATGTTCCTGATAATCCCATCGTCCCTTTTATTAGGGGTGATGGAACTGGAGTGGATATATGGCCAGCAACTCAAATTGTTCTTGATGCAGCCATTAAAAAAAGCTATGAAGATGCAAGAAAAATTAATTGGTTTAAAGTCTATGCAGGAGATGAAGCTTGTGAACTTTATGGAACATATAACTATCTACCTCAAGATACCATTGAAGCAATAAGACACTTTGGTGTAGCCATCAAGGGTCCTTTAACGACTCCCATTGGTGGAGGTATTAGATCTCTTAATGTTGCATTAAGACAAATCTTTGATTTATATAGCTGTGTTAGACCATGCCGATATTACTCAGGGACTCCAAGCCCTCACAAAAATCCCCAAAATTTAGACGTTATTGTTTACAGAGAAAATACTGAGGATATTTACATGGGAATTGAATGGGAAGCCGAGGATAAGAATTGTCTTGAATTAATTAATCACTTAAACAAAGTTGTAATACCAAATAGTAAAAATTTAAAAAATAGATCTATACCAGACGGATCAGGAATTGGAATAAAACCAGTAAGTAAATCTGGAAGCCAAAGGCATATTAGAAAAGCGATTGAACATGCAAAAAGATTATCAGGAGATAAAAGGCATGTGACTCTTGTTCATAAAGGGAATATTATGAAATATACCGAAGGTGCATTTAGAGATTGGGGTTATGAATTAGCCGTAAATGAATTTAGAGAAGATTGCATTACAGAAAGAGAAAGCTGGATTTTAGATAATATTCAGAAAAATCCAGAAATTACAATTGAAAATAATGCTAGAAAAATCGAACCAGGTTTTGACAAGCTTACAAATAATAAAAAAGCATTCATTTGCGAAGAAATTAAAGAAGTTATTGCATCAATATCAAATTCTCATGGAGATGGGAAATGGAGAGAACTTATTCTTGTTGATGATCGGATAGCTGACAGTATATTTCAACAAATTCAAACTAGACCTCAAGAATATTCAATTCTTGCAACATTAAACCTCAATGGAGACTATGTTTCTGATGCAGCTGCAGCAATTGTTGGTGGCCTAGGTATGGCTCCTGGTGCAAATATTGGAGATAATGCAGCAATTTTCGAAGCTACGCACGGTACTGCGCCAAAACATGCAGGCTTAAATAAGATTAATCCAGGTTCAGTAATTCTTAGTGGTGTAATGATGCTTGAATATTTTGGTTGGGATGAAGCAGCTCAATTAATTACTAATGGTTTAAGTAAAGCAATAGAGCAAAAAAAAGTAACCTATGATCTAGCACGTTTAATGGAACCGAAAGTAGAACCCCTATCCTGCAGCAGTTTTGCTAAAGAAATTATCTCAAATTTCTAACCTTAAAAATTATTTTTATTTTCAAAAATTTTCCAAATATTTACTAATGAATCTTTAGTACCAATGTTTCCAGGATGTGTAACAATAGGAAGTTTTTTTTGATTTTTAAGGTTGTAAGTCACCACTGAAATGCCTGTTAAAATCTGTCCCTCAAGATAAACATAATCTGCATTAATTCCCTTAGTAAGAATCACATTTGTTGTTATTCCTCCTTTTGTAATCAAATATCCTATTTCATACTTCAAATCTGCGACTAATTCAGCAATAAAACAAGAAAGTGAATTATAAAAATTAAATTGTTCAGAATAATCTAAGGACATAAATTTTCTTGAAGTAAACAATACAGGGGTTTTTCCTTCCTCAAAAGAAAATCTAATTTCTCGCAAAAATTTATTTTTAAAAAAATTCCTTTGCTTCTGATCATTCTCTGATGAAGTAATTTTAAAGAATTCAAAAACATCTAATTCAATTGGATTGCAATTACTTATCTCTAATAAATTTCTCAATTGCAATGTTGAAAGTTCCACGAAGGATCCAACAATTATAAGTCCTGGAAGAAAACTCTTTTCTTTATTTCTAATTCTTAAATTTGAGAAAAATGTCTTATGGTTAGGGACGCTTTTTTTCTCAGAAATTGAACTTATAAAACTTGCTGCAGTTCGAAAAAGAAATTTTTTTTGTTTAGTTAATTTTTTAATTACTAAAGAAAATTTATTTAGTTGAGAATAATTTTCTATATCTACAATTAAATGTTTATTATTCTTCAAGTTCTTTAATGTTTTAAAAACAATGTTATTTTCTTCATCATTTAAAATCTCGATATCTGATAATAAAAGATTTTGAATATGCTCAATATTTATTTGCGATTTACTCTTTTGAAATAAAATATTCTTGATATTACTTGTCTCATATCCGAAAATTTTATCTCTTGCAAAAATTGTTTCACTAATAGGAGTTTTATCAACAAAGTGTGATCCATTAATTGTTAATCTTTTACCCTCTATAAAAGCTGGAATATGAAAAGTAGCATCAAAAGGACCTAAGCAACTATTTAGGGCACTTGGCTCTAAAAAGTTATGTCCTCGAAGAGTAGAGTCTCCTCTACTTATAAAAATAATTTCTTCTTCATAAGCTTGAGAAGCTAAAACTTTCTTAAGATTTCTGCAAATTTCCTCTATTGTTAATTTTGCATCATTTTCCGAAAGTGACCTTGTGTTAGCCAAAATAAAAAATAAATTAGATTTAGATTCAAAACCTTTGACTAAAGTTGAGCAGTCCCACTTAAGAAGTAATAAGCAATCATGAACAGTTTGAGAGCCTGTTGGATCATCATCAATAACAACAAATTTCATAAGTATTGCATAATTACTTAAGAGATTTTATTTGTATTGAGGCATCAAACCTTTGATGATCATTTGAAGGAATCATAATGTTTCTGAATCCATCAACAAAAGAATTTCGGGGACTAGTCCAAGGTTCAAGACATATCATTTTTCTTGGAGGATCACTCCAAATAACGCCTAGGTTAAAAGGATATGGATGATTTAAAGTTACTTGTCTTTTAAAAATTTTATCCCGAAAAGCGCTCCTACCCAAAGTATAGGTAAGTAGATCAACTCCTAAATTAATATTTTTCAACTCATCCAAAGTATTACTTATTATGTTTTTTTCTTGATTCTGACAATTAAGTGGATTATCAATAAATTCCAAATTTTTGAAATCTGAAACATTAAAGTAAGGATGTAATCCAAAATTTATAGGCATAGCAATGTCTGTTTTGTTGAAAATCGTAATTTCAAATTCTAAACAGTTAATCTTTAATGTAATTTCTATTCTAAGTTCGAAATCAAAAGGATAATATTTTTTAGTTTTTTTAGATTCATTTAAAAATAAGCATAAAGATTTTTCATTTTTATTAAAGGAGTATTGCCATTGCAAATCCCTAGCGAAACCATGTTGTGTTAATTGCAAATAATCTTTTCCAAAAACTGAAGTAGAGGTATTGAGATTTCCACAAATTGGAAACAAGATTGGAATGCCACCCCTAATACTTTTTGTCTTATCCATAAATCTTTTTTCATCGAAATAAAGTATCTCTTTACCATCCGAAACCCAATTTGTAATAACACCTCCTCTTTCAGGGCAAAATTTAATATAGTTATTTTGATCTAATTGAAAGACAAAAATTCCTTGACCTTTATTAAGTAATTTAATTTGCACAATTGTTTCTTAAAGAGAATCAACCCAATCCAAAATATGCTGATTAACTAATTCAGGTATTTCATCATGAGGACAATGTCCAGCATCAAGAATGATTTCTTGTGTATTCTTTGGTGTGAATTTTTTATAAAGATTTCTTTTTTTTGGAGTATTCATCCATGGATCTTTGCCTCCCCAGAGCAGTAATAATGGTGAATCGAGTTTTGCAAATAACTTATCCAATGGCAATCCCTGAGGACCTGATGGGTTAAATACACTCCTAAAAACATTAAAAGCTCCATAATCTAGAGAAGGCTTTCTAATTGACTCAACTAAAAAATCATCAACATTTTTTTTGTCGACATAAACTTGATTCAAAGTTTTTTTAATATTTTTTGGATTTCTCATATTCTCAAAAATCAAACGTTGAAGAACAATATTTTTCAAAAATATTCCAGCAACTGTTTCAATTGAAGTTTGCAACATAGTCTTTTTGATAGTTTTTTCTTCACTAAAATATCCTGCAGCATTAAGTAATATCACTCCTGCATTGAGCTCATTTAATTCTGAACCAGCTGCTAATGCTGCATAACCACCTAATGAATTTCCAACAACAATTGTAGGTTTTTTTATTTTCTCTTTTACATAGGCTACAACCTGATCCTTCCATAAAGATCCTGAGTATTCAACATCTTGAGGCTTAGGACTTTTTCCAAAACCGAGAAGATCTATAGCATGTACTTCGTATTTGTTACTCAAAGTAGGGATATTGAACCTCCAATGATCCGTGGAGGCTCCGAAACCATGAATTAATAAAATTGCACATTCTTTTGATGATTTCTCAGGCTTAGCAGAAACAGTATGTATTGGGTAATTTAAAAAATTCCAGTCATAATTTACATCACTATCTATGAGAGCTGACTTTTCCATTTATTGAAAGTTCTATGTTGGTTGATTCTAATAAACTTATTTCCTAAAGAAGACCCACAGGATCAGCTGCAACATCATCTGAAATTTTATTGCCATCATTTGGGGGCTTATCTTTTAGAACAATTCTCAAGAGAACAGGTGCAAGGAATGTAGTTCCAATGACCATTAATAAAATAGCTGCTTCAAGAGAAGGAGTTAACAACTTAGCGCTTGTTCCTAGTCCAAGGAAAATTAAACCAACCTCTCCTCTAGGCATCATACCTAAACCTACAACTAATCTATTTGTAGGTTTATCACTTGAAAATACCCATCCTGATGCAATTTTTCCAATAATTGCTACAACTAATAAAAATCCAGCAACTACAAGTGCTGATCTACTTGTTGGATCAAGTGGATTAATAACTGATAAATCCATTCCAGCTCCTACTAATACGAAGAAAATAGTTGCGAATAAGGATACTAAAGGTAAAACGGATTGTTGAATTGCGTGATTATTTTTAGAACTACTAAGAATTAGTCCAGCTGCAAAAGCACCTAAAGCTGCTTCCAATCCAATTGCTGTTGCGACAAAACAACACAACACAAGTATCACAAAAGAAGCTACAACTACCGCTCCAGGAGCCTTTAATCTATCTAATAACCAATCAAAGCCAGGTGCAGCTGTTCTACTTAATGCGATAGCAGCAATAACAAATACTACAGCTGCTGCAACTAATTTAACAATAGGAGCAATTTCTAAAGAACCTCCGGCAGCAAGGGCGACTACAACGGCGAGAATAACAATACCCAAAATATCATCCAAAACAGCAGCTCCAATAACAATCTGTCCTTCTCTAGTTTTTAAATATCCCAACTCACCAAAAACACTTGCAGTAATTCCTATACTTGTTGCTGTCATAGATGCTCCAGCAAAAACTGCTGGAATTAGATCTACTTGGAAAATAAACATTAATCCAAGAGTGCCAAAGGCAAACGGTAAAATTACACCAGCCATAGCAACAGTAAAAGCTTGAGCTCCTACAGCTACTAATTCCTCTAACTCACTTTCTAATCCTGTTAAAAATAGAAGAGCATATAACCCGAGAGTTGCTACTGCTTGGAGGGATGGAAAACTTTCGAAATAAACATCAGGTACAGCTTCTGGGGGGATCGACGCTAATGAGCTAATAACATTTACAAGTCCTTCATTTAATTCTGTTCCAGCTGAGGGCGGTATCAACAAATGGAATCCTGATGCCCCTATTACAACCCCTGCAAGAAGCTCGCCAACTATCGTTGGCAAACTTAGTCTTACTAATACTTCTGCTAATGCTCTTGCAGCTAAAAATATCAATAGAAACCTTATAACTCCTATCAAAGTTTCAGCAACTTCTAAATCATGTGCACTTAATTCAGCAAGTAAAGAATACATATGAAATGAGAGAAAAAATAAACTACCTAATTGGAAGATAGTTTATTGAGGGCCCACTTTAAGAAATATGTAAGAAAAAAGCAAAAATACTCAACAAGTGTGGATCTGAAGTTACAACAAAGAAATTTTCAAAAAAATGGCTATTGTCTGTTATATGGCTAATCCAATGAATACCAACAAACCCTTTGATCTACGTTTGCCTACCCCAGGCTGCTACTTAGATCCTGAGAAAGCTGGAATGGATTCTGATGCTGTTTTCCAAGGGATGACAGCGCATCTCTTTTATACTCTTGGAAAGTTAGCTACTTCTGCAAGTCCTCACGACTTGTATATGGCTTTAAGTTATGCAGTTAAAGATAGGCTAATGACAAGATATTTAGCCAGCCAAGAAGTCATAAGAAAAAAACCACAAAAAACGGTAGCCTACTTATCAGCAGAATTTTTAATAGGCCCTCAATTAAGTAATAATCTACTCAATCTTGGAATAACTCAAGAGGCAGAAGATGCTTTAAAAAGATTCGGCATTGAATCATTGTCAACAATTCTTGAAGTAGAAGAAGAGCCTGGATTAGGTAATGGTGGACTTGGGAGACTTGCAGCATGTTATATGGAATCATTAGCATCTCTACAAGTTCCAGCAGTTGGTTATGGTATTAGATATGAATTTGGCATATTCAATCAGTTAATAAGGGATGGTTGGCAAGTAGAAGTAACTGATAAATGGTTAAAGGGTGGATGGCCATGGGAACTTCCACAACCGGACGAATCATGTTTCGTTGGTTTTGGAGGCAGAACTGAAAGTTATAGGGATGATAAAGGGAACTACAGATCAAGATGGATCCCTTCAGAACATGCGATTGGAGTACCTCATGATGTTCCAGTTTTAGGATACAGAGTAAACACATGTGACAGATTAAGATTATGGAGAGCTGATGCAACTGAAAGTTTTGACTTTTATGCATTCAATATTGGTGATTATTATGGTGCAGTAGAAGAAAAAGTTGCATCTGAAACTCTTTCAAAAGTTTTATATCCAAATGATGGAACTGACGAAGGTAGAAGATTAAGACTCAAACAACAACACTTTTTTGTAAGTTGTTCTCTTCAGGATATGTTGAGAAGCCTTGAAAAAAGATCAATACCAATCACAGAATTCCCTAAGCATTGGACAGTCCAATTAAACGATACACATCCTGCTATTGCAGTTGCAGAATTAATGCGACTTCTTATTGACCAATATCAAATAGGTTGGGATAAAGCTTGGAATATAACAACCACCTCAGTTGCTTATACCAACCACACACTACTACCAGAAGCTTTAGAGAAGTGGGATTTAGGTTTATTTAATGATCTTCTTCCTCGTCATCTAGAAATTATTTATGAAATCAATTGGAGATTTCTACAACAATTAAGACTACGTTATCCAGGTGATGACAAGATCCTTCAAAAACTCTCAATAATTGATGAAGAAGGTTCCAAATCAGTTCGGATGGCCCATTTGGCTACAATTGGAGCACATCATATCAATGGTGTTGCAGCTCTTCACTCAGATCTAATAAAAAGGCAACTTCTTCCAGAATTTGCAGCTCTATGGCCTGAAAAATTTACCAATGTAACTAATGGGGTGACCCCAAGAAGATGGGTTGCCCTATCTAATCCATCATTATCAAACCTTTTAGAAAAAGAAGTTGGTCCAAATTGGATAACAAACATGGAACTTCTTAAGAAGTTAGAAGAAAAAAAAGATGACAATAATTTTTTACAAAAATTTGAGGAAACTAAACTAAATGGCAAAAGAAAATTAGCTAGTTTTATTCATTCCAAAACTGGAATACTTGTAGATCCATCAAGTTTATTTGATGTTCAAGTAAAAAGAATTCATCAATATAAAAGACAACATTTAAACGCCCTGCAAATCATTGCTCAATATTTAAGAATCAAAAATGGTACAAACAAGTATGAAGTTCCAAGAACAATAATATTCGGAGGTAAGGCTGCGCCAGGTTACTTTATGGCAAAGCTGATGATTCGATTTATTAATGGTATTGCAGATGTAGTTAATTCTGATCCAGATATGGATGGTTTATTAAGAGTTGTTTTTCTGCCAGACTATAACGTCAAACTTGGTGAAATAGTTTATCCCGCAACCGATCTTTCAGAACAAATTTCAACTGCTGGAAAAGAAGCATCTGGGACTGGAAATATGAAGTTTGCCATGAATGGAGCCCTAACTATTGGCACCTTAGATGGAGCTAATGTGGAATTAAGAGATCTTGTGAAAAAAGAAAATTTCTTTCTTTTTGGTAAAACTGAAAGCGAAATTATGGACTTAAAACATAATAATTACTCTCCCAAAACTTTTATTGATCTATGCCCAGAGCTTAAGGAGGTTATACGGCTAATTGAAATTGGCCACTTTAGCAATGGGGATAAAGAATTATTTAAACCTTTATTGAATAGCTTGACTGGACATGACCCATTTTTTGTTATGGCTGACTTTGAAGACTACTTAAATAAACAGGATGTGGTCAGTGAATGCTGGAATCACAAAAAATCTTGGAATAAAATGGCATTATTAAATACTGCTAGATCAGGATATTTTTCTTCAGATAGATCTATTAGAGAGTACTGTAAATCTATTTGGAAAGTCTCTCCAATGCCAGTTGAAATTACTTGCGACGTCGAAGAATTAACTAATTAAGATTTTTTCTTATCTGGTGAATCTGGAGTTTGATGAAATAATCTATTCAAAATTAATCGATCCATATTTAACGGGTCTGGAGCTAATTCATTTGCAATTTCTTTAAATTTTGATTCAATATTGTTTGAAATTTTTGTATCAAATATTCTTTCCATTAATGCTTCAATTGAATATAAATAGGCATTAACACTTTCAAGTTCATCTAAAGCTTCAGTAATTTCTATATCAGAAATATTTTTTTCTTCTGAACTGATATCTTTATTTGATTCTCTTTCAGATAATTCTTTCTGCAACTCATCAGTAACCTTAGTGCAAAGAGTTCTGAAAGATTGAATAGATGCCCAATTCAATTCTTGTTGCTGCTTAAAAGTAGGAAATTCTCTGATAAGACGATCATGCTCTTTATAAAATCTCTGACAATCAGAGCATTGACATGGTTCTTCAGCCAAAAGGAAATATAATTCTTTTTATATCATCTCACTATTTGGGCAAAATTGTAGGGCCGTCCAATAATTCGTCATTTTCATCTAGTGAATCTGGACTATCTGGCAAAGGTATTTCAATACTAGTAACCAAATTAATAACATCTCTTAGTCTCATAGAATCAGCAAACCATCCCATTGCTTGCTCGGCATCGCCTCTTTTTTCAGCATCATTTGCTTGATCTTCGTGAGCTTCTGCCAATAAGGCAAGCCAACACAAGCATCTTGCTTGAACTATTGAAAGATCTAAATCGTTAGGTTGGGATTTAGAAATGCGTTCATGCTCTTGTTGAATTAAGAGCTTTAAACGCATATCATGCAACTTAGCCATAAAAGATTTATTACTAACTATACGCTAGCTAGAGAGTAGCAAGTTTGCACACATACTACATATAGTTTTTTATATTTACGGGACTGGCGGGAGTCGAACCCACGACCTACGGTTTAGGAAACCGTTGCTCTATCCTGCTGAGCTACAGCCCCAATAGATGATTTTTGGAGTAATAAGCATTATGCTAGATGAAAGCAGGAGAGGCAATCGCAAGAAAGTTTTATTTTGTTTCCAAAATAAAACTTTCTTGAGGAAAGTCCGGGCTCCCAATTGGTCAGGCTTGCTGGGTAATTCCCAGTGCGGGCAACCGTGAGGATAGTGCCACAGAAACATACCGCCTAATACTTTATGTATGGCAAGGGTGCAAGGGTGTGGTAAGAGCGCACCAGCAACATTGAGAGGTGTTGGCTAGGTAAACCCCGGCTGGGAGCAAGGCTTAGTAGATTTATGACCATTACACAATCTACTTTTAAGCGCCGCTTGAGACTGTGAAGTAATTCCAGTTCTAGATAGATGATTGCCCATCTTAATTAAGATGAACAGAACCCGGCTTATGACCTGCTTTCTAATTGTTGTGATCATTAAATCAGATGAAAAATATAATTAATGCAAAGAGAATTGATCAAATTACTACATTTTTAAGGTCTTTAAATATTAAATCAAGAAGATTTTCTGAAATAATTAGAACCCAAAACATTTCAGTTATTCAAGATTTTAATCAAGCATTTATCCATTCCTCAGAGGACAAAATAAAGAATTACGAAAAACTAGAATTTTTCGGAGATGCAGTACTCAGATTGGCGGCTTCTAATTTTATTGAAAAAAAATATCCTCAAATGAATGTAGGAGAAAGATCAGAGCTAAGAGCACAAATTGTTAGTGATGAATGGTTAACTAAATTAGGAGAAAAAATTGATATTGAGAAATTAATAATTAAAGGACCTAAAGCTCTTGGTGATGAAAATTCAAAAAATACTATTATTGGTGAAGCTACAGAAGCTTTAATCGGTGCTATTTATAATTGCTTTAATTCAATTCAGGAAGTAAATCTTTGGTTAGATGATATTTGGGAGGAAGATTCAGAAATATTTTTAAAAGCTCCATATAAATTCAAATCTAAGACAGTATTACAAGAGTGGTGTCAAAGTAAAGGTTTTGATTTGCCATTCTATAAAATAATTGAAGTCTCAAAAAAAAATGGGGACCCTAAAAGATTTTCTTGCGATATATTTATCGAAGGATTAAAAGAATCATCCGCATTCGGCAAGTCCCATAAACAAGCAGAAACGAATGCAGCTAGGGTTTTGATAGAAAAATTTATAACTATAGGTAAAATCTAATTTTTATACTATTTCTAAATTTGTTAGCTGAAAAGTTATGAGTTTATCCCAATTACCCCCTTCAAACAGAACTGCTGCTCTTTTTTTTGTAACTCTTTGTACAAAACCTTTGTACCCTCTATATATAGAGTTCGTGTCTTTTACAACAACAAAAGAACCAGGGAGTATGGGTTTAGTAGATAATTCCATAAAACACTCTTTCTAATACAATATATGATAAATAAAAATGAATGGTTGACTGTTGGATTGATAACATCATGTCATGGAATAAATGGACAGGTAAAGGTTAAATCTCTAAGTGATTTTGAAGAAAGATTTTTAAAACCAGGAATGAGATGGTTGCAAAAAGAAAATGAACCTCCTTCAAAAATAGAACTTATATCTGGTTTCAAACAGCCTGGTAGAGAAACCTTTATAGTTAAGCTCGAGGGAATTAATACAAGAAATCATGCAGAGCAATTGAAAAAATTTAAAATACTTGTAAAAACCGATAAACTACCCAAATTAAAAAAGGAAGAATTCCACTTGTTGGAACTTATAAATCTGGAGGTCAAAACTTTAGAAAATGATGAATTAAAAACAATTGGGAAAATTATCGATTTAGAAAATGAGAAAAATAATTTACTTGTTATTGAACTATTGAAAAATCAAAAAAAAGTTCTAATACCATTTGTTAAAGAAATCGTCCCACTAGTAGATATAAAAAATAATTTTCTAATCATCAATCCTCCAAATGGACTTTTAGAGCTATAAATTTTAAAAAATCAAAATTTATAAGAAACTCATTATTCCACAGTTACACTTTTAGCTAAATTTCTTGGTTGATCCACGTCAAGTCCTCTATGAGCCGCAATATGGTAACTCAATAATTGTAAAGGCACTATGTTTAATAAAGGTGAAATCCATTCATTATAGGAAGGAACTTTCATTAAATAATCAAAAATTTCAGTTCCATTACATTCGGGAGCAATGCCAATTAAAAATGAATCTCTAGCTTTTGCTTCTTGAGCATTACTAATAACTTTATCGAAAACTTCACCAGGAGAAGCAATAGAAATTACAGGTACTTTTTTGTCTAACAAAGCTATTGGACCATGTTTCATCTCACCAGCTGGATATCCAGCCGCATGGATATAACTAATTTCTTTTAGTTTTAATGCTCCTTCAAGAGCAATAGGATAATTTATACCTCTTCCTAAAAAGATAACATCTTTAATATTAAAAAAATCATGTGCTAGCTTTTCTGAAGATTTATGATGCTGCTCTAAAAGATCTTCTATCATTGGAGGCAGTTTTATAAGTTCAGTTATTAAATTACTTATTTCATCTAAACTTTGACTTCCTTTAATTTCAGCAAATTTTATAGCTAATCCATAAAAGGAAAGTAATTGAGCAAAAAAAGTTTTTGTTGCTGCAACTCCCACTTCTATTCCTGCGCAGATATCAATTATATTTGAAACCTGCCTACCTATCGAGCTCTCTTTTCTATTTGTTATTGCAATAAGATTGGGTTTAAAATTTTTATCTTTAATAGAGGAGCGTCTTTTAATTTCCATATCGATAGCTGCAATTGTATCAGCAGTTTCTCCAGATTGAGTGACTCCAATAGTTAATGTGTTTGGCAGCAATGGAGGTGGTGAATACCGAAATTCACTTGCGTAAAAGACATTTGTAGGTATACCTGAAAATTGTTCTAGTAAAAAGCTACCCACCATTGCAGCATGTTTACTTGTACCACAAGCGATAATTTCGATTCTTTCTATTGATTCGAAAAACTTTGTATCAAAAGGATAATTAATTTGATAACGGCCCTCTTCTAAGTTTTGAATTAAGTAATTATCCAGCCAGTTTTTTGCAGTTTTTGGCTGATCATATATTTCTTTTAACATAAAGTGTTTAAAATTCATCTTATCCATTATTTGCTCTGAGACTTTTAGAGAAACTGGATTTCGATATTGTCTCTCATTGTTTTTGTCATATATTTCTATTCCAAGAGGAGTCAACAAAGCTATTTCTTCATCCTCCATAGGCAAAATAATATTTGTAAAACTTGCAATAGCTGGTGTATCACTTGCACAAATAAATTCTCCTTCCCCCAAACCAATAATCAAGGGCGCTTGTTTTCTTGCAACTACCAAAGAGGTTGGAGCATCAGCCCATAAAACGGCTAAGGCATAAGATCCTTCCAGATCAGATATTACATTTCTCACAGCTACTAATAATGTTGAGCCATTATTCTCAAGGTTAAGTTTACTTAATGTATTTAATTCTCTTTTAATTAAATGAGGAATTACCTCGGTGTCTGTATCAGAATTAAAAATAATACCCTCTTTCTCTAATTTATTTTTTAAATCTTGGAAATTTTCAATAATTCCATTTTGGACAACTGCTATGGTTCCTGAACCATCGACATGAGGATGGGCATTTTTAAACTCAGGTTTTCCATGTGTTGCCCATCTAGTATGACCTATACCTACAGTTCCTGGAATATTCTCATTGTTAAGATTATTTATTAAGTTCCTTAGTTTTCCCTCTGCCTTGTTACAAATAATAGAATTTTTTTCAGAATTGATTATTGCAATACCTGCGGAATCATATCCTCTATATTCAAGTTTTTCTAAGCCATTAACCAATAATGGCAAAGCTTTTTTATAACCTGTTACAGCAACTATGCCACACATACGAAAATTTTTCTTCAATTATATTTGAAAAAAAATAAGTATTTTTAAAACATGGACTCTCTTAAAACTGCACTATATAAGTTTAGTATGCTAAACCCATGCTCCTAGAAGTTTCATCTCCTAAATAAACACGAATACTTAAGAAATCTGTAGGACATGCTGTTTCGCATCTTTTGCAACCTACGCAATCTTCAGTTCTTGGCGATGAGGCAATTTGGCCAGCTTTACAGCCATCCCATGGAACCATTTCTAAAACATCGAGTGGGCAAGCCCTTACACATTGGGTGCATCCAATGCAAGTGTCATAAATTTTAACTGCGTGTGACATGTAAAAATTGTCTTTTGAACCTCGTTTTATAATACTATTGTCTTACAAAGAAATTAAAAAAATTAAGATATGCTTCACTCTTGTTAACTCTAGGGCATAAAATCATATAGATAATTAGTAAATTCCATAAACTATGTCACAAGAAATCCTCGAAAAAGTTTGCTCTATTGTTTCAGAACAATTAGGTGTTGAAGCAGGAGAAGTCAAATCAGATTCAAATTTCCAAAATGATTTAGGCGCAGATTCTCTAGATACCGTTGAATTAGTAATGGCTCTTGAAGAAGCATTTGATATTGAAATTCCTGATGAAGCAGCGGAAGGAATCGCAACTGTTGGCGATGCAGTAAAATTCATCGAAGAAAAAAAAGGTTAGTAAAGGATGCCAAATCTCCATCGAGTTGTTATTACCGGTATCGGAGCAGTAACTCCAATTGGTAATAACATTGATGAATATTTAGTCGGACTGCAAAAAGGTACTAACGGGGTATCAGATATTACACTCTTTAATCCCGAACAACATCCTTGCAAATTTGCAGCAGAAGTAAAAAATCTTCAATCTGAAAATTTTATTGAAGCTAAAGAATCCAAAAGATGGGATCGTTTTTCCCAGTTTGGAGTTATAGCTGCAAAGCAAGCCTTTTATGATTCCGGACTTGAAATTACTGAAGCTAATTCATCAAGAATTGGAGTAATTATTGGTTCTGGTGTTGGAGGCTTACTAACTATGGAAAGTCAAGCTCAAATTCTGAGTCATAAAGGACCTAAAAGAGTAAGTCCATTTACAGTCCCAATGATGATTCCAAATATGGCAACTGGATTAGCTGCTATTGCTTTGGGTGCAAAAGGACCAAGCTCCTCTGTTTCAACCGCCTGCGCTGCCGGTTCAAATGCAATTGGTGATTCTTTTAGATTACTTCAACTTGGCAAGGCAGATGCAATGATCTGTGGAGGAGCAGAAGCAAGTATTACGCCTCTTGGAGTAGCTGGTTTTGCTAGTGCCAAAGCTCTTTCTTTCAGAAATGAAAGTCCTCAAACTGCTAGCAGGCCTTTTGATGCAGAAAGAGATGGTTTTGTTATTGGAGAGGGATCTGGAATTCTTGTTTTAGAAACTTTAGAAAATGCACAAAAAAGAAATGCAAGAATTTATGCAGAAATCATTGGATATGGAACAACATGTGATGCTCATCACATTACTGCTCCATCTCCAGGCGGGGTTGGAGGCGCTAAAGCAATCAAACTAGCAATTGAAGACGCTTCTCTTAGCCTTGAAAAAGTTGATTACATCAATGCTCATGGAACGAGTACATCAGCTAATGACAAAAATGAAACTTCTGCAATTAAATCTATATTTAAAGACAGATCTTACCTCATTCCTGTAAGCTCTACTAAGTCGATGACTGGTCATCTCCTAGGAGGCTCAGGAGGTATAGAAGCTGTAGCTTGTATACTTTCTTTGACACATAATTTTATCCCTCCTACAATTAACTACGTCAATCCAGATCCTGAATGTGATCTTGATTATGTACCAAATAATGCAAGAGAAACTCAAGTAGGAGTCGCTCTTTCTAATTCCTTCGGATTTGGTGGTCACAATGTTTGCCTTGCTTTCAGCAAAATGAATTGAAGACAACCAATTCTGTATTTCCAACTTAACTTATTTTAAAACAATGGTCGCTGCATCTGTTTCATTAGAATCACTTTGTGTAAATAGTATAAGAATGCTTGCTGTAGATGCAGTAAATAAATCTAATAGTGGACATCCTGGATTACCAATGGGATGTGCTCCTATGGGTTATGCATTATGGCAAAACATACTTAATCACAACCCCAATAACCCAAAATGGTTCAATAGAGACCGTTTCGTATTATCAGCTGGTCATGGCTGTATGCTGTTATATTCCTTGCTTCATTTGACAGGGTACAAATCAGTTTCTATAGAAGACATTAAAGAATTTAGGCAATGGGGATCAAAAACTCCTGGACATCCAGAAACATTCGAAACTGAAGGAGTTGAAGTTACAGCTGGGCCTCTTGGAGCCGGAATCTCAAATGCAGTTGGTTTAGCAATAGCTGAAACTCACTTAGCAGCTAAATTCAACAAGCCTGATTGTAAGATCGTTGATCACTATACTTACGTAATAATGGGTGACGGCTGTAATCAAGAAGGTATTGCATCAGAGGCCTGCTCATTAGCTGGTCATCTTAAGCTTGGAAAATTAATTGCACTTTATGACGATAATCAAATTACAATTGATGGGCGAACCGACGTTTCTTTCACTGAAGATGTCTTAAAAAGATACGAAGCTTATGGCTGGCATGTACAACATGTTGAAGATGGGAATCATGATGTTAAAGGAATAACTGAAGCTATCGAAAAAGCAAAATTAATTACAGACAAGCCTTCAATTATAAAAATTTCTACAACCATAGGTTATGGTTCGCCCAATAAATCAGATACTGCTGGGATTCATGGAGCAGCTGTTGGAGAAGAAGAAGCTGTATTAACTAGAGAGTTTCTAAATTGGGAATATCCTCCATTTGAAATACCAAATGAAGTATATGAGCATTTTAGAAAATCAATAAACAAAGGCGAAAACTTAGAGAAAAAATGGGATTCTAAATTTGAAGAATATCAAAAAAAATATCCCTCTGAAGGGGCTGAGTTAAACAGAATGTTAAAAGGCCAATTACCTGAGAATTGGGACTCAGATCTCCCCTCTTATACACCTAGTGATAAAGGTTTAGCAACCAGAAAGCATTCACAAATATGTTTAGGTGCTTTAGGACCTAACCTGCCTGAATTAATTGGCGGCTCTGCAGATTTAACTCACTCTAATTACACAGATATCAAAGGTGAAACTGGATCATTCCAGCCACATAGCCCTGAAAAAAGATATTTACATTTTGGTGTACGAGAACATGCAATGGCAGCTGTACTTAATGGTATTGCTTATCACGATAGTGGTCTTATTCCTTATGGAGGAACCTTCCTTGTATTTGCTGATTATATGAGAGGCTCAATGAGGCTTTCAGCACTCAGCGAATTAGGAGTGATCTATGTTCTAACTCACGATTCAATTGGTGTAGGGGAAGACGGTCCAACACATCAACCTATTGAAACTATCCCTTCTCTTCGTGCTATGCCTAACATGCTAGTTTTCAGACCTGGAGATGGCAATGAGACTAGTGGAGCTTATAAGCTTGCTATTCAAAATCGCAAAAGACCTTCTGCCCTTTGTTTAAGCAGACAAGGAATGCCAAATCAAGAAAATACTTCTATCAATAAAGTTGCTCTAGGAGGATATGTAGTTTCCGATTGCGAAGGAACACCAGATCTAATATTTATTGGTACTGGAAGCGAACTGAATCTTTGCATTGAAGCAAGTAAGGAAATTTCAAGTTTAGGTAAAAAAATTAGAGTTGTTTCTATGCCTTGTGTAGAACTTTTCGAAGAACAAGAAGAATCTTACAAAGAAAGTGTTTTACCTAATAGTGTGAAAAAGAGAGTTGTAGTAGAAGCTGCCCATTCATTTGGTTGGCATAAATATACAGGTTTTGATGGGATTTGTATTACTATGGATAGGTTTGGTGCATCTGCACCAGGTGGAGAATGTATGAAAAATTTTGGATTTACAGTAGAAAACGTTGTTAATAAGACTAAAGAAATTCTATAAGTATTAATTGATAATTACACTGAAGTATTACATTCTTCAAGCTTATCTTTTAGCTGATCAAGAGATTCATCAGAAATCTTTGAATTCATGGGACAATGTTTAGGGCCACACATTGAACAAAACTCAGCCTTTTTAAAGATTTCTTCAGGCAGTGTCTCATCATGATACTGCTTTGCCCTTTCCGGATCTAATGAAAGTTCGAATTGTTTATTCCAATCAAAGTTATACCTTGCATGACTAAGTTCATCATCTCGATCACGAGCTCCAGCTCTATGTCTTGCTATATCAGCAGCGTGAGCAGCTATTTTATAAGCAATTAAGCCTTCTCTTACATCTTCTGCATTTGGTAGGCCTAGATGTTCTTTTGGGGTTACATAACATAACATAGAAGTTCCATACCACCCTGCCATCGCAGCTCCAATAGCACTTGATATATGGTCATAACCAGGAGAGATATCTGTCACTAATGGACCAAGCACATAGAAGGGGGCTTCTGAACATTCTTCCATTTGCTTTCTCACATTAAACTCAATTTGGTCCATAGGTACATGACCAGGACCCTCAACCATTACTTGAACATTATGTTCCCATGCTCTTCGAGTAAGCTGGCCTAATGTCTTCAATTCAGCTAGCTGAGCATCATCCGAAGCATCATGCAAGCATCCAGGCCTTAATGAATCTCCTAGAGAAAAAGTACAATCATATTTCTTAAAAATTTCACAAATGTCATCAAACCTTGTGTAAAGAGGATTTTGCTTAAAATGATGCAACATCCATTGGGCTAAAATACCTCCCCCCCTACTAACAATTCCAGTAATTCTTCCTTTGACTTTCGGCAAATGCTCTATTAACAGCCCAGCATGAATAGTTTGATAATCTACACCCTGCTGACAATGTTTTTCAATAATATGAAGAAAATCGTCTTCAGTTAGTCTATCTATTGAACCATGTACACTTTCTAAAGCTTGATAAACAGGAACTGTTCCTATTGGGACAGGAGACTCGTGAATAATTGCTTGCCGTACTTCATCTAAATTTACTCCTCCTGTAGAAAGATCCATAACCGTATCAGCCCCATATTTAACTGCTAGTTTTAGCTTCTCCACTTCTTCATTGATATCACTTGCATTTGGGGAAGCACCAATATTAGCATTAACTTTGCATCTAGAAGCAATACCTATGGACATTGGCTCAAGATTCAAATGATTAATATTAGCTGGAATAATTAATCTTCCTCTTGCCACTTCTTCCATTATTAAAGAAGAAGGAAGATTCTCTTTTTTAGCAACAAAATCCATTTCTTCAGTGATATGTCCGTTTCTAGCAAAGTTCATCTGAGTTACATTGTCTTTCCCAAGGCGCGGCTTAATCCAAGAACTTCTCATAATTTACAAATTTTTAAAAAGTGTTATTACTAAAGTTTGATCAAATCTCCACTTCCCTGCATCAAGATAAATGATTCAGGTTCAAAGGGTATGATCTCAGCTAAGTTAAATTTCTTAGCACCCCTAGTATTAATATTATTAATAGCTCTTTTCTAAAAAATAGTCATCTCATGTTGCGTAAAATATATAAAATGATTTTATTTAAATTTTTGATAAGACTTTATCTTTTTTAAAATATTTTTCCTATCTAATTTTCTGCTTATACCCTTCTCCAAAATTATTACAATCCCCATCAAGCCAACGGGTAAATAAAAAATCTTCCTGGAATTGTCCCTAAATATCAATCCGATCGTAGATATGAGGATCATCAAAGGAGCCACAAAAGATAAAATAAATCTTTTATTAATTTTCATTTACCAATTTTATTAATTCTTTCATTGTTTAATTTTACTATGGATTCTGTTATAACTTTAATTCCAACAGCAATAGCTCTTTCATCTGGATCAAATTTAGAACTATGAAGAGGATCACATCCATTTGCTCTAGAAACGCCAAGCCTAAACATTGCTCCTGGAATCTCATTTAAGAATTCAGCGAAATCCTCAGCTCCTAATGATGGTTTTTGTAATTCGATAACATTTTCTAGACCCAAAACCTTAATTCCAGAATCTCTTATGACTCTATTGATTTCAGAATTATTATTAACTGCTGGAGTGATTTCTCTAAAAATTACTTTTGCTTCAGCTCCGCAACTATTAGCTAAAGAAGTGATATTTTCATTGAGCCAATTACCAATATTCTTAAATACTTCACGATTAGAGGATCTAACCGTACCAATTAAATTAACCTTTTCTGCAAGAACATTGAATGCATTGCCACCATTTATTTTCCCAAAAGTTATTACTATAGGGTCTAAAGGGTCTAACTTCCTTGTTATTGATTCTTGAATTCCTGAGATAACTTTAGAGGCCACCCAAATAGCATCAACTCCTTCATGAGGTCGAGCACCATGGCCTGATTTTCCTTTAATCTCTACCTTAAGTTCTCCCGCAGCTGCAGTTAAACTTCCCTCTTTAATGCCAATAGTCCCTACGGATAAATCGGGGTAGACATGAACTCCCAAAATATAGTTTAAACCATTAGTTGCGCCATCCTTAATCATCCATTTAGCTCCACTCGCAATTTCTTCAGCAGGCTGAAAAATTATCCGAGTCCCAAAATTTAGTTTTAAATCCTTAATTATTTTTGCCACACCCAATCCAATTGATATATGCAAATCATGACCACAGGCATGCATAACACCATCTACTTTTGAAGAAAAACTTAATTTAGTTTCCTCCAATATTGGCAAAGCATCCATATCCACTCTTAAACCTATAATGCCTTTATCTAAGGGCCCAAAATCAGCTATAACTCCTGTCCTGCCTATAGATTCTCTAACATTCCAACCAATTTTTTTTAAAAAACCACTTATCAAGATCGCTGTCTGATTTTCAAGACCACTTAATTCCGGATGTGCATGAATATGTCTTCTCAAGTTAATTAATTCATCATTAAACGAATCAATTTTTTTATAAAACTGATCACTATTCATTACTTATTTTAAATCGATAAAGTTCATTAAATCTTTAATTGGTTGTGGAGGCCATCTTCTTATTTTTTTTAACCATTCTTCATCACTATATCTAGGATCTAATTCGGTTACAGCTATCCAATTACTCTCTGCGTTCCCAGATTCACCCTTAGACCAATTCAAAGCTGTTAAAGCTGCCCTGGCATCTGCAAAAGTTGGATAACGTCTAATTAATTTTTTTAATTCTTTTTCAGATTCATCAATGTTTCCCAACTGGAAATCTGCTAACGCCTTACTTGACCTAGCCATGGCAAATCCAGGATTATATAAAGCAGCTTTTGAAAATAAATCTCTTGCTTTTTCCCAATGTGATGTAGATCCTTCTGCATTAGCCAAATTATATAATGCAGAGAAATTTTTACTATCTTGCGAAATAACGAACATATAATCTTTTTTCGCTTGCGGCCATAAACCCAATGCTTCCTCTGCTATCCCCCTGTTAATGTAGGGATCTATTTCATTAGGATTCAAACTTATCGCCTTGTTTTGATCATCTATTGATCCCTTTACATCTCCTATAACAAGTCTTATATTTCCTCTATTGCTCAAACCTGCAGCATCATCAGGATAGGAATCGAGATATTTATTCCATTCTTCTAAAGCGAGATTAAATTTTCCGCCTGAACTAAGATCTAATGCATTTTTAAACAAATCCTGTCTCAAAGATAATGAATAGCATGGTGCAAGAAAAAAAATATTCAAAAAAACAACAATCAATAAAAAATAAATCTTAACTTTTTTAAAAGTTATCATTTTTTGAATCAATGTACTTTTTTCCTAAATAAGTAAGCAATCTTCCTCGAGGAGTTCTAGTGAGGAAACCAATTTTAATTAGATATGGCTCAACTACAAATTCTAACATTGAAGAATCATCACCCAAGCCAGCTGCAATTGAATCAAGGCCAGTTGGAATATTATTGTTTTGGTTAAGAAAAGATAAATAGTTTCTATCTAAAGAATCCAAACCTTTTTCGTCTATTTGGTAAGAATTTAAAGCTTTTTTTATTAAATTCACGGAGACCATATTCGTTTTCTTAACAACTTGAGCATAATCTCTAACTCTTCTTAATAATCTTAACGCAATTCTTGGAGTCCCTCGAGATATCTTCGCTAAATCATAAGATGCTTGATCATCTAAATTGAGGTTAATTAATCGGGAGAAATTAACAATTATTTGTTTTAATTCATCATAAGTATAAAAGTCAATTTTCTGAGATATACCAAATCTATCTCTTAGAGGTGCACTTATTGAGGCTAATTTAGTTGTTGCGCCAATCAGAGTAAACCTAGGAAGATTAATTGTTCTGCAACGTGCTCCTCTATTAGCTCCCATAGTTAAGTCGATTCTAAAATCTTCCATTGCAGAGTATAACAACTCTTCAGTTAACCTATTTAGGCGATGTATCTCATCGATAAATAAAACTTCACCTTCTTTTAATCCAAGAAGCAAACCTACAATATCTCTAGGTCTTTCAATTGCTGGTGCAGTTGCTATTCTACATTTTGTATTTAATTCATGGGCTATCAAAAAAGCAAGAGTAGTCTTGCCTAAACCAGGCTGTCCATATAAAAGAGTATGCTCCAAAGGTTCTTTTCTGAAAATTGAAGCATCTATAGCTATTTTTAAAGAAGATTTAAGTTGTTCTTGGCCAATAAATTCTTTTAAACTAAGAGGCCGCGCTAAGTTCAGATTTTTATTTATCTTTTCTTCTGAAATGATTTTTGAATCAACTATCCTAAGCTCTTTTTTACGAAGAGAAAAGTCATCATCGCCTATATTAGATGAAATTATTGCCATAATGAAAGGTTAATTACAATTGTTCTGATTAGTAAGATTTTTTACAACCAAAATGGCAAAAAATTCAAACAAAGTTAAAAGAAATACCAATAAAGAAAATAATTTTAAACTTCTAGCTGAGAATAGATATGCAAAATTTCAATATGCAATATCTGAAACAATCGAAGCTGGTATTGAGCTTTTAGGGACTGAAGTAAAGTCCATTAGAAACGGAAAAGCAAATTTAAGAGATGGGTACTGTTCATTCAGAGATGGTGAGATCTTATTATTAAATGTTCACATTTCACCACATAAAAATGTGGGGTCTTTCTTTAATCATGATCCATTAAGAAATAGAAAATTGCTACTACATAAAAAAGAAATAATAAAAATGAGATCCAATACTGAAAAAAAAGGAATGACTATTGTTCCTTTATCTCTATATTTAAAAGGCTCATGGATAAAACTAACTATTGGAGTGGGAAAAGGGAAGAAATTACATGATAAACGCCAAGATGAAAAACAAAAAAGTATAAAAAAAGAAATCAACACTGCACTAAAAAGATAAAAATATTATGCAGAATTATTGAAACTATGAATCTAAACTGACTGAACTTGGAGGTGGGGAAGGATCTGGATCTGCAATTAACATATGCTGTAAGACAGTTTCAGGCCTCTCACTATCTCTCCAGCGAATTTTGTATGCAGGCATTTTTGTACCCCTACTTGTAGTTTGTTCTACTGGTTCAATAACCCATCCTCTTCTTGATCGACCTTGAGGATTTCTTTTTACTACTGCATCCGCGTGTTTGAAACGGAAACCAACACGTTCACCACTCATTTAAAAAATTTCGTATTGGATTAATTTATTTATTTTACTTCATTCAAGGGTAATTTTTCATTTTTTTGGAAGTTATTTCTGGTTTTAACAATGGGAAAGGGATTACATCTCTAATTGATGCACTATTAGTAATTAACATAATTAGCCTATCAATGCCTATGCCTAATCCTCCAGTAGGCGGCATTCCAATCTCTAAAGCATTCAAGAAATCTTCATCTATACGGTGAGCCTCAAGATCTCCTTCATCTCTCAGAGATTGCTGTAATTGCATTCGTTCTCTTTGATCTACTGGATCTATCAACTCACTAAACGCATTTGCTAGCTCTCGACCAACAATGAATAATTCAAATCTCTGAACAATTTCTTTATTATCAAGATGAGGCCTAGCCAAAGGAGAAATTTCAACAGGATAATCGATAACAAAAGTGGGTTCTATAAGTTTTGATTCTACTTTTTGCTCGAAGACCTCATTTAAAAGTCTTCCCATAGTATTGACTTGATTAGAGAAATCAACATTTATACTTTTAACGGCTTGTTTTGCTGCTTGAAAGTCTTCACTGAAAGAATCAAAATCAATACCTGTATATTTTTTGACAATATCTTTCATCGATATTCTTGTCCAAGGTTTAGAAAAATCAATTTCTTTATTTTGATAATTTATAATTAAAGACCCACATGCATCAACTAAAATATCTTTAATCAATTCTTCTGTTAAATTCATCATATCGACATAGTCAGAAAAAGCTTGATAAATTTCAACTGAGGTGAATTCTGGATTATGCCTTGTACTGATCCCCTCATTACGGAAGATTCTTCCCAATTCATATACTTTCTCAAATCCTCCAACAACCATTCTTTTTAAATGTAATTCAGTAGCTATTCTTAGATACAGCGGAATATCTAATGTATTGTGATGAGTTATAAATGGTCTTGCTTCAGCACCACCAGCTTCAGATTGCAGAATTGGAGTCTCTATCTCTAAAAAATTTCTTTTATCTAGCCATTTTCTTATAAAACTTATACATTTTGCTCTTTTTTTAAATACATTTTTAGAGTGAGGATTCACTATTAAATCTAGATAACGTTGCCTATATCTTTTTTCAATATCAGTCAATCCATGCCATTTATCTGGTAGAGGTTGTAATGATTTGGATAACATTTCCCATTTTTCTACTTTAACTGAAAGCTCACCTTTATTAGTTTTTTTAATAGTTCCAAAGACACCTATCCAATCACCAATATCTACCATTTCCTTGATATCTTCAAAAGAAAGTAATTTTTGTTCTTCTAAATTTAAATTAATAATCCTTTTATCTAGATAAAGCTGAATCTGACCTTCTTGATCGCTTATTGTGAAAAAGGCAATTTTGCCCATTACTCTCTTTGCCATCACTCTACCAGCAATAGAAACACTAAAATCATCCTCTTGACCATTCTCTAAAAAATCAAATTTTTGAATAAGAAATTTGGTAGAATGTGAAACGCTAAAACTCTGTGCATAAGAAGCAAATCCTTTACTAACGAGTGAAATAGCTTTTTGTAAGCGTGCTTCTTTTATTTCAGACAAAATTTATTTAATATGTTTGTTTTATTTAATAAAATTATCAGACTATGGCTCAACTTGCCAAAGATGTTGCTGTTTCGCCAACTCTCTGAGATGCATAACCAATCCCTCTAACAGTTAATATTAATTCTGGATTTCTTGGATCTGGTTCCAATTTACCTCTTAATCTAGCTACATAAACATCTACAACTCTTAAATCTGCAGCTCTACGAGGAGGATAACCCCATAGTTGTTCTAAAATTTCTGCTCGAGGGACAACCTTGCCAGGCTCGTCAAACAATAATTCTAGGAGGCTAAATTCAGTATAAGTTAAGCTAATTCTATCTCCTGCTCTAGAGACTTGCCTGCGATTAGTATCAACAACTAAACTCCCAAATTTCATAACTCCTTTGCCTGAAGGAACTTCTTTAGTTTCAGTAACCGATATAGTTGGGCCCATTCTTCTCAAAATAGTAGCTATTCTAGCCTCTAACTCTTTTGGGCTAAATGGTTTTGATAAGTAATCATCAGCCCCTAAATCCAAACCTGCAACTCTTTCTGAAATAGCTTCTAGAGCGGTTAAGAATATTATTGGTACTACTGATTCAGCTCTAATTCTTCTACAAACAGCAAATCCATCCATTTTTGGAAGCATAACATCAAGAACTATCAAATCTGGGGAATCCCTGTGAAAAGACTCAAGAGCTTCTTCGCCATTAGTGGCTGCATAAACTTGATATCCAGCTAGTTGAAGCCTCGTAACTAATACCTTCAAAACTGCTGGTTCATCATCAACAACTAAAATTCTTGCTTTTGACATAGTAAAAAAGATTTCTCGATATTTCAAAGCAAAGAATTATTGCATTGAATGTTTATTCTAACAATTAAAAATATAACATTAAGAACCCTCAAAGAGATATTCCTAAGGTTTATAAATTTTTTTAAAAAATTTGAAGATAAAAAATTTTTCAAACACTTTTTAATTCTTGGCAAAATTTATTACTGTAATTTTCTTCTTGAAAATTTAAACATTCTTAAAAGTTGGGAGCAAATAAAGGGGGCAAAAAAACCTGTCAAAAAAACTTCAGCTAAGATATTTTTTAAACTGGGAATCAATATTAAAAAATTACTATCTGAAAAATTTCTAACCAAAATTTGTAAAAAATAAAGACTCCCACATAAAAAACTTCCAAAAGAACAAATTAAACCATACCTAAAATGTCCCACCAGAATATCACGATGAAATTTAATTCTCCCAAACAAAAAACCACAAAAAATTAAGCCTGGTATTTGAGTAAAACTATCATCTAAAGTTAGTGAATCTAAAATTAGACCTAAAAACAAACCAAATATTAATCCATTGATTGATCCATTAATCATTGACCAAGGCAATAACCAAAATAACGGCCAATATGGCTGAACACCTAAAAATCCAAGCCAGTTAGGATGCCACAAAAAAATAATTGGGATAAAAATAAAGCTTATTATGGATAATTTTTTTGAAAAAAATTTATTCATTAAATATTTACTTTCAAAATTTGCACCCAATCAATTACATGAGGTTTTGCCAAAAGTGAAATTTTTGCCGTTTTTTTTGATTTCAATGTCTCATCTATAGATTGGACAATCCCAATAGGAATATTTGAAGGTAATAACGTACTAGCAGGAGATGATGATACAAAATCTCCGACTTTAATATCAGCATCTTTTGAATAAAGTATTAGGCTAGGATAATCATCTCCTAAACCGACCAATAATCCATTAATTTGAATTCTATCCACCCAAACTCCTAACTTACTTTCTGGAGAAGTTACTAAAGTTACCGAAGAAGTGAATAAAGAAGTATCCTTTACTCTTCCTAATAATCCACCCGGACCAATCACAATATTACCAATTTCTACTCCATCCTTAGAACCTTTGTTTAAAATTATTTGTCTCCACCAACTACCTGTTTTTCTAGAAATAACTACAGCTGAAATATTTTGGTTATTAGATGATTCTTGAAGAGATAAGATTTGCCGCAATCTTAGATTATCTTTTTTAAGAAGATTTAACTTTATTAAATATTCTTGGTCTATACTCTCAAGAACAATTTCTTTTTGAAATTGACCAGGCCAAAAAGGCTTTGAAATAAAATAATACAAATCCTTATAAAAAGATCCTTTTGATATCCTTACAAAAACCAAAAATAAAAAAATCGCAAACAATATCCAATTTTTCTTTTTATACCAACGATTAGTAGATATTCGTCGGATACCTAACATAATATTAATCTCTTATGGCATTCCTTATAAATTCTGGAGTATCAACAACTCTTTTCAGTTTTTTAAAATCATCCAAAACCTCTCCACAACCATTAACTACGCAAAGTAATGGATTTTCTGCTATGTGAGTAAAAATTCCTGTTTCATCGCTTAATAAATCATTAATACCTCTCACTAAAGCTCCACCTCCTGCAAGCATAATCCCCCTATCAACAATGTCTGCGGCAAGTTCAGGGGGGGTTCGCTCTAAAGTTCTTTTTACAGCTTCCACTATTTTGCTAAGTGTTTCAGCCATAGCTTCTCTTATTTCTCCTGATGTCAAAGTGACTGACCTAGGTAAACCAGATAAAAGATGTAAGCCTCTAACCTCTAAAGTAGTTTTATCAAAATCATCATCTGGAAATGCAGATCCGATTTTAATCTTGATATCTTCTGCAGTTCTCTCTCCAACAACTAAGTTGTGAACTTTTTTAAGATATAGCGCAATTGACTCATTTATTTCATCGCCAGCTATTCGAACAGATTCACTCAATACAGTTCCACCTAAACTTAATACTGCAACTTCAGTAGTACCTCCACCAATATCGACAATCATAGTTCCAATTGGCTCAGTTACTGGTAATGATGCGCCTATTGCTGCTGCAACAGGTTCATCAATTAAATGAACTTCTCTAGCTCCTGCTAATCCAGCTTCTCTTACTGCTCTTCGCTCAACACTAGTAACTCCACTTGGGATACCAATCACTATTCTTGGGGCTACTATGCCCTTGCCTTCGTTACATTTTTGAATAAATGTTTTTATCATTTGTTCTGCGGCATCAAAATCTGCGATCACGCCATCCCTTAGTGGTCTTACAGCTCTTATATTGCCAGGGGTCCTTCCAAGCATTAATTTTGCTTCTTTACCAACAGCTAATGGAATGCCTTCTTCTAAATCCATAGCTACCACAGAAGGCTCTTGTAAAACAACGCCCTTTCCTGATACGTGTATAAGAGTATTGGCTGTTCCCAAATCTATGCCAATATCTCTAGAAAATTTAAATCTGTTAAAAATCACAATAAGAATTCTTTTTATAAATAATATATCTATTTTTTAGTAAGCTCTCAGAATTCTTTCGTTTAGTTATGAATAGCACGCAAAACTTTGAGCAGAAGCTGGAAATATGAGTAGTATTAAAAAAAAAAAAAATTTATGGAAATTAACACTATTAACCTAGTTGGCAGAGCAGGAAGAGAACCAGATGTCAGATATTTTGAATCTGGCAGTATCGTAGCAAATTTCACACTTGCAGTTAACAGAAGAAGTAGAGATGAAGAGCCCGACTGGTTTAATTTGGAAATATGGGGCAAACAAGCACAAATAGCCGCAGATTACATTAAAAAAGGATCTTTAATTGGAATTACAGGAAGCTTTAAAATTGATAGTTGGAAAGATAAAAATACTGGGGAAGATAGATATAAACCAGTTGTTAGGGTAGATAGATTAAACTTACTAGGCTCCCGAAAAGAGTCCGATAATAACCAATATTCTAATAGTAGTAACTCTAGTCAAATCCCTTTTTAAGATCTATTGTTTTTTAAAAATCTTATAAAAAAATATAAGAAAATTAAAATTAAAATTGGCTTTAAAACATATTTGATTTGATCTAAGTAAGTTTGAATGATTGGATAATTTTCACCAAATAAATAACCTGCATAAGTGAGAAGTGCTACCCAGATCAAGCTCCCAAATGTAGTCCAAATTAAAAATTTTCTTAATGGCATAAGTTCTATGCCAGCGGGAACTGAAATAAAGGTTCTTATACCTGGTACTAATCGGCCCCAAAAAACTAAAGAAACCCCGTATTTATTAAACCACCTTTTACTTTTACTTAAATCATTAGAAGAGATACCCAGATATTTTCCTTTATTATCTAGAAAATTTGCAAGTCTTTTTTCATTTACTAATCTACCTAAATAATACCAAGGCAATGATCCCAAAATAGTTCCAATTAACCCCCAAAAAACTAAAATATAGAAATTTAATTTTTGTTGATAAACAAAAAACCCTCCTAATGGCATTATTATTTCCGAAGGAATTGGAGGTATTATGTTTTCTAAAAACATAGCCAAACAAATAGTGAGATATGCAATTGTTGAATTCTTTTCAACAGCCAAACTGATATATTCGGGGATTGAAGCAAGAAAATTTACAAAAATTAAACCCAAACTTAGTATCTATAAAGCTCTGGTTTATAAGGTCCTTCAACAGAGACATTAATATAATCAGCTTGTTCCTTAGTTAATTTTGTTAATTTTGCTCCAATTTTATCAAGATGCAATCTAGCTACCATTTCATCTAAATGTTTTGGTAAAACATAAACCTCCTTAGCATATTTTTCTGACTTATTGAAAAGTTCAATTTGAGCTAGTACTTGATTAGTAAAAGAATTACTCATAACAAAACTTGGATGTCCAGTGGCACAACCTAAGTTAACTAATCTACCTTCAGCTAAAAGGATAATTTTATTGCCACTCGGTAAAGTTATGTGATCAACTTGAGGCTTAATATTTTCCCATGGATAATCTCTCAATGAAGCCACATCAATTTCATTATCGAAATGTCCGATATTACAGACTATGGCCTCATCTTTCATCTTGACAAGATTTTCGTTTGTTATTACCTGATAGTTCCCAGTTGCTGTAACAAATATATCTATATCTTCCACAACATCGTCTAATGTAACAACGCTAAAACCTTCCATTGCCGCTTGAAGAGCACAAATTGGATCAACTTCAGCGACTTTAACAATTGCACCAAGTCCTCTTAGAGACTGGGCTGAACCTTTACCTACATCTCCAAAACCAATTACTAAAGCGACCTTCCCAGCAATCATCACATCAGTGGCACGCTTTATGCTGTCAACTAGAGATTCTCTGCAGCCATATAGATTATCAAATTTGCTCTTAGTTACTGAATCATTAACGTTGATAGCAGGGAAAGGTAAAGCATTTTGCTTTTGCAGTTGATAAAGTCTTGCAACTCCCGTTGTAGTTTCTTCAGTGACGCCAATGATATTACTCTTAATTCTTGAGTAGAAGTCACTATCATTTTCTAACTTAGACTTAATAGAATTAAATAAAGCAATTTCTTCTTCATTACCGGGATTATCTAAAACAGATAAATCTTTTTCTGCGTTACTACCAAGTATCAATAAGCCAGTTGCATCTCCCCCATCATCAAGAATCATATTAGGAGAGTCTGCACCCCAATCAAGGATATAGTGGGTATATTGCCAATATTCATCAAGAGTCTCACCTTTTTTTGCATATACAGAAATTCCTTGATCTGCTATAGCTGCAGCCGCATGATCTTGAGTTGAAAAAATATTGCATGAAGCCCATTTCACTTCTGCACCAAGATCAACAAGAGTTTCTATTAAGACTGCTGTCTGAATAGTCATATGAAGACTTCCAGCTATTTTTGAACCTTTTAGTGGCTTTTCAGATTGATATTTATCTCTAAGTGCCATTAATCCAGGCATTTCCGTTTCGGCAATTTTAATTTCTTTACGACCAAAATCTGATAAAGAGATATCGGCAATTACGTAATTAGGTATAGAGGTTTTAACTGAATTTGCGATAACCATATTTAGGAAATACTTTCTCTATTAGACTATAAATGATTATTGTGTAATTTTGTGTTTGTTGAGAATTTAAAAGAGACTTTGAATTTAGGAAAAAAACTCTCATACAAATTAAATCCCCAATCAATTGTTTTATTACAGGGTCCAATTGGGGCTGGGAAAACTTCATTTGTTCAAGGAATTGCTAAAGGCTTATCAATCTCTGATGACATTACAAGCCCTACATTTGCTTTATCGCATCACTATAACTCCGGAAAAATTCCACTAATTCACCTTGATTTATACAGATTAGAAAATGTTTCTTCAGCAAAAGAAGTTTTTTTTTCAGAAGAAGAAGAGGCAATACAAAGACAAGCTATTTTAATTATTGAATGGCCAGAATTAATAGAACCAGTTGTTGATAATTTCTGGAAAATAAAAATTAGTTACGCAAAAAATTATGGTAGACATTACGAAATAAGAGATCCCAAAAATTTATTAACCTTCTCATAACTTGGCTGTTGCTCGATGGCGCCTTCACCAAGACAAGTTAATAACCCACAAACACCTGCGAACTTAATGCAAGCTTCTATCTCTAGTTCATTTGAAGGATAGCCAGATGAAATTAGTTTTGAAATTAAGCCAGCTAGAAAAGCATCGCCTGCGCCAGTTGTATCAACAATTTGTTGTGAAGTAGGCGTTTCGGTAATTCCCTGCAATCCATTGATATACCATGCAATAGGATTTTTTCCATCAGTTATTATTACATCTGGTCTTTTAGACAATTGTTGAGATATGAGCAAGGGATTTTCATCCTCAAAAAACAAAGTTGCTTCTTCCTTAGCAAGTTTTAAAACATTTGCATGATTTAAAAATTTCTTGATTAAATTAACTCTCGTGGCTTTACTAATTTCTGATGAAAAACTTGAATGATCCCAAAAGACCTCTCTCCAATTCAAATCAATAACTATTTTGACTTCAAATTTTTTAGCCTGTTCAAGAAGAAAAAAAATAGTCTCTGCTGATATTGGAGATGATAATAAGATCGTTCCAGTAACCAAATATTTTGTTTCTAAAAAAGATTTCTCCAAACTTAAAATTTCTTTTTCGATTAATTTCTTACTAAGAACTTCGTCTGCAAAGCATGAATAAGAACTTTCCTCAAAGCCTGAAAAAAAACGATCTCCAAATTGATCTCTATCTACATTAACCACGCGAGTAGATAAATCATTATCTAATTGCAAGAAATCTAAATTAACGTCCAATTCATTAAATTGCGTAATAAATTTTTTTCCATAATCATCACTACCTAAACTTCCTATAAATATTGAATCTATTTTTAATTTTCTTAGTGCACAAGCAACATTAGCCGGTGCACCACCCAAAAAATCTGTAAATCCTTGATTTGACTTATTTCTGATTCTGTCTATTAAAGCCTCTCCAATACATATGACTTTTTTCTTTTTCATAAAAAGAATGCTTTTTCTTAACTAAGAATAATTTATTAAAAACAAATATTTTTTTTTTGAATTAAAGTTTAATTAAAAGCATATTCATAGTGTCTTTAAATAAATCCAAAACTTGGAAGTGGAAAAATTGGGAAATTTCTTGGTCTTTATCAAAAGAATCTACTTTTGATAAAAATATTAAAATTTTATTAGTTCATGGATTTGGGGCATCAAAAAACCACTGGAGACATAATCAAGATTTTCTTGGTAAATTTTCTAAATGCTACGCAATTGACTTATTAGGATTTGGAAAAAGCAGTCAGCCTAGTGCTTTATTAAATTACGAACCTGATAAAGAAAACTCAATTAAATATTCATTTGACTTATGGGGTAATCAAATATCAACATTTTGTGCAGAAGTGATAAAATCTCCTGTTTACTTGGTAGGAAATTCAATTGGTGGTGTTATTGCATTGAAGGCTGCTGAAATCCTCAAAGATAATTGTAAGGGTGTCATTTTGATTGATTGTGCACAAAGAACTATGGATGATAAACGTTTAAAAAAAAGTGATATCTTAATGAATCTACTGAGACCCGTCCTTAAAACGATAGTCAGGCAAAGAATAATTAGCAATACACTTTTTAAAAGAGCTGCTAATCGAACAGTTATAAAGAAAATACTTGAACAAGCTTACCCTTCAGGAAAAAATATCGATAAAGAATTGATTGAAATACTTTATCAACCCTCTCAAAGGGAAAACTCTAAAGAAGCATTTCGCGGTTTTATTAACTTATTTGATGATTATCTTGCTACTGACCTTTTAGATAAGGTTGATGCTCCAATCCAATTGATTTGGGGAGATAAAGATCCCTGGGAATCTTTAAATGAAGCAAGAGAGTGGAACAAGCAATTCATAAATATTAAAAGATTAGATATTATTAATGGTGCTGGTCATTGTCCACATGATGAAGAACCTGAAAAAACAAATCAATTAATAAATGAATTTATTCAAGAAACAAAGTAAGCTTCAACATTTTCACTAAGTCTTCTCAAACCTCTTAATCCATCTCGTTCTAGGTTTCTTACTCGATCTCTACTTATCCCTAGTACCCTTCCTATACCTGTAAGAGACATTGGCTCATCACCATCCATTCCGTATCTCATTCTTAAAACTCTACATTGAAGATCAGGCAATTGATGTAGAAGAGAATGCAGATCACCTCTCATACAATCCATCTCGATTTGTTCATCTGGCAAATCCTCGCCCCCTGCTAGTAAATCTAATAAAACAGTATCTTCACCATCACCAACTTTAGTTTCAAGACTAACTGGCTGGCCTGCTTTGCACATCAAATCTTTAACATCATCTTCAGGAAGTTCTACGTATTTCGCAAGTTCACTTACAGTTGGAGTTCTAGACATTTCTTGACTGAGCTCTCTTTGACCTTTTTTTAACTTATTCAACATTTCAGTTATGTGAATTGGTAGCCTTATCGCACGACTTTTTTCAGCTATTGCTCTTGTAATACCTTGCCTAATCCACCAGTATGCATAAGTTGAAAACTTGTAACCTCTGGCTGGATCAAATTTTTCAACTCCTCTAACCAGTCCTATAGTTCCCTCCTGAATTAAATCTAAAAGTTCCATATTTCTTTTTGTATATTTTTTTGCAACGCTTACTACTAATCTTAAGTTCGCTGCAACCATCCTTTCTTTAGCTCTCTGTCCAGCTCTCAATCTTTTTTTAATTGTAGAAATAGATAAGTTTAATTTTGTCGATAATTCATCAATACTAGGCTTATCTCCTGTTAATTCAATAATTTCTAATTCTGCTCTTTCGACTTCCATGTACTCTTGAACTTGTCGACCTAGAGTAATTTCTTGTTCATGCGATAGTAATGGAACTCTTCCTATATCCCTCAAATATGATCGAACAAGATCTACATCATTACTAACTTTGATACTTGCGATTGACGCTAGTTTATTTTCACTTATTGTTTCAGAAGACATGAAAGTTGAATGATGTTTTGTAAACAATACCATTAAGAAATGTAAAGTTAAACAAAAAAATCCACATTTTTACAAAAATGAGAATAAATACCTAGTCAATTTAGACTAATGAAGCGTTTAGTAGCCATTTTGCTGTACTTAGATAAATAAATACACCGGCAATATCAGTAACAGTTGTAATGAAAGGAGAAGACATTAAGGCTGGATCCAATTTCATTCTGTCAAACAACAAAGGAAGGATCGCTCCTGTTGTAGCAGCTAAAGTTGTTATGGATATCAAACTTATTCCCACCGCAGAGGCGATTAAAGGCCCTTCTCCTTGCCACCAAGCGAAGGGAAATACTACAAGCATCATGAAAACACCTAAAAGAGCTCCTGTTATTGCCTCCTTAATTACTGCCTTAATTGCACCTAGAGACTTCAATTTTTGAGTACTTAAACCTCTAATGACAACTGTTGAACTTTGAGCTCCAACATTTCCCCCAGTACCTATAAGAAGTGGAATAAATGCTGCTAATAAAACTATTTCTTTTAATATTTGATCATTCATAGCTATAACTTTTGTCGTTAAACCATTTGCCAAAACCAAAATTAATAACCATAAAATTCTTCTTCGAGCAATCGTAAACAAACTACTTTGGAAATAATCATCTTCATCTCCAGGTTGTACTGCCCCGGCTGCATAAATGTCTCTTGTTGCTTCTTGTTCTATGACATCAATTAAATCATCGACAGTTACTATCCCAACAAGTCTTTTTTCTTTATCAACGACCGGGAGAGCTAAAAAATCATATCTTTGTATTGCTCTAGCAACCTCTTCTTGATTCGTATTAGTAGAGATATTAACTACATCTCTTGTCATAACATCTCCAATTGGCTTAGAAGGATCAGCAGTTACAAGGTCTCTTAAAGAAAGAATACCAGTTAAATGTCTTTCTTTATCTGTAACGTATAAGCTATAAATAGTTTCAGTAAATGGGGCTCTTTTTCTAACTAAAGAAAGAGCCTCAGCTGCTGTTTGCATCTCTTTAAGGTCTATAAATTCAGTTGTCATTAATCTTCCAGCAGTCTCAGGCTCATATCCGAGTAATTCAGCTGTTACTTTCCTTTCACCAGGACTAAGAGCAGACAAAAATTTTCGTACAACTTTTGCAGGTAATTCATCAAAGAGTTGAACCCTATCATCAGGAGACATTTTTTCAACTATTTCTAAAACTTCTCCTGAACGAAGTCTTTCTAATAAAGTTTGCTGAACTACTGGATCTAAATATTCATAAACCTCAATCGCTTCGTTTTTCTTTAATAATCGAAATGCTAATGCCTGTAATATTAATGGAAGGCTTCCAATAGCATCTGCAATGTCAACAGGTTGGGAAGGTTCTAAAAGTAACTTTGCCTCATCATAATTTCCCGCGATGAGCAATTCCTCAAGTTCAATCGTAATATTTTCTCGTGTACTTAAATCTGTAGATAAGGATGCAACTATTTCAAGATTATTTTCTTTCATAAATATAATCCCTTGTCAAAGTAACAACACCATTATATGAAATCTAAGTAATTTTTCTACTTATCCAGAAACCGACAAACATTGTGAAAAAATTTACAATAATGATTAAATTTAAAAAAATTATAAATTTTATCCAATCACCTTGATTTAAAATTTTATACAAAAAATATATAAATCCGCTAAAGGATGTAAAGCAAGAAAAAAACCCACTAAATAAAATTTTTTCTATTGAATAACTTAATCTTTTGCTGATAAAAAAACCTAAAAAAAATGATCCAATTATTGAAATTAAAAAGTTATTATTTATAGTTAATCTCAAAAAAGTAGCTAAGTAAGCAGCTAAAAGAATATAGATAAAATCATTTATTTTCACTTTAAAAAAAATAAATAAGAAAATAACCTAAATAAAAGAAAACGAAAGAAAAAATTATCACTTCGACGTAGTGGAAAAATAATCTTAGAAATTGTCTCTTTCTAAATAGAATAAATAGTTGATATATAAAGGAAGAAAATGTACTAAAACATCCTAAAAAACCGCTATAAAATAACACTAATATTTCGTTATTAATAAAATTTAATGCTACTAAAATACCTAAAAAAAAAGATGATAAAAAATTTACTATTGAAGTATTTTGAATATCAAAACCTATATTCTTTTTACAATTATTTTGTATGAAAATTCTTAGTATTAATCCAACAGTACTGCCAAGTAAAATTATACCTATTGAACTAAAATCCAAAATTTACATTCTTATCCAGCCTTTTAAAATCTTATTAGGAGCATCTAAAAATTTATTAGAACCTAATTCAACTCTTACCCAAGTTTCACTTTTGCTTAATTTCCAATTACGCAATACTGATAAAGTTGTACCTACATCAAGAACTAATAATTCCTTAGCGTGAACTCCAGGATAAGAATAAAGAGAAGTATTGGAAGACAATATAATTTCATTAGAATTATAAGGAAACTTATTTTGATTTAAACTTTTTTGAATCCCACCAGCAGGTAATGTAATTGGAGCAATTAATGCAAAAGTAATTAAGCAAAAATTCTTGAGAAGATTATTAATCATATGTCTAAAGTTGCCATATCTAAGTTACTACTATGAGTTTCAATAAATTCTCTTCTTGGTGCAACTTTATCTCCCATTAATATATTGAATATTCTGTCAGCTTCAAGTGCATCTTCGATTTCGACCCTTTTCATCATCCTCGTTTTAGGATTCATAGTTGTATCCCATAATTGTTTTGGCATCATCTCACCTAATCCCTTAAATCTTTGAATATTATAATTTGCATTTTCTCCAAAACCTTCAATTGTATCCTTTAATTGATTCTCGTTATAACAGTAATTATGATTCTTACCTCTTTCAACTTTATATAAAGGGGGACAAGCAATGTAAATAAAACCTTTCTCAACAAGTTCTCTTTGGTACCTATAAAAAAATGTCAATAATAAAGTTCTTATATGAGCACCATCAACATCAGCATCAGTCATAATTACAACTCTATGATATCTCAAAGAACTCTCTTCGAACTCCTCTCCTTTTATTCCTAATCCTAGAGCTGTTATTAATGACTGTATTTCTGTATTTTTATAAATTTTAGTATCATCAGTTTTTTCAATATTAAGAATTTTACCCCTGAGAGGCAAAATAGCCTGAAATTTTCTATCTCTACCTTGTTTTGCGGAACCTCCAGCTGAATCTCCTTCAACTATATAAATTTCTGATTCTGAAGGATCTCTAGAACTACAATCTGCTAATTTACCTGGTAAGGTAGAACTTTCTAGGACGCTTTTTCTTCTTACTAATTCTCTAGCCCTTCTCGCAGCTTCTGCTGCATTAAATGATTGAATTGCTTTTTCAAGAATCAAGTCCAAAATTCCAGGATTAAATTCCATATATTTTGTGAGAGCCTCCCCAATGAGAGAATCCACAATTCCTCTAACTTCAGTATTTCCTAATTTTGTTTTTGTTTGCCCTTCAAATTCGGGATCTGGAACTTTTACCGATAAAACAACAGTCAAGCCCTCTCTAATATTTTCGCCGGCTAAATTTTTTTCAATATCTTTTCTTTTACCTCTCTTTTTTGCAAGATTATTAAAAGTTCTTGTCAAAACTGTTTTTAGACCTTCTATATGAGTTCCTCCATCAATAGTTCTAATATTATTTGCAAATCCTAAAATATTATCTGAATATACATCTGAACACCATTGCAAAGCTGCTTCTACATATACATTTTCTTTCTGTGAGTCAACATAAATTATTTCAGGATGAATAGACTCTTTTTCAGCATTCATGTATTCAACATATTCTTTAATACCTCCTTGATATAAGTAAATTTCTTCTTTAAAAGAACCATCTGATAATTGATTTCTTTCATCTCTAAAAACAATTTTCACTCCGCCGTTAAGATAAGCTAGTTCTCTTAATCTGGATGAAAGAAGAGCATATTCAAATTCAATTCCTCCAGAAAAAATCGTTTTATCGGGTTTAAAGCAAATAGTTGTTCCTTTCTTAAATGGTTTGCCAGTCTGCTTTTTAGTTTGCAATTCACCCTTTGATACACCTTTTTCAAATCTCTGATTAAATTCGCTGCCATCCCTGTGAACAGTAACATTAACCCATTCGCTTAGAGCATTAACTACAGATATTCCTACTCCATGCAACCCCCCTGAAACTTTATAACCACCACTTCCAAATTTACCTCCCGCATGAAGAACAGTTAATACAGTCTCCAAGGCACTTTTGCCTGTTCTAGGATGAATATCTGTTGGAATACCTCGGCCATTATCAGAAATTAAAGCAGAGCCATCTGCGCGAAGAACTATTTCTATGTGATTACAATGTCCCGCAAGTGCTTCATCAACGGAATTATCAACTACCTCATATACTAAATGATGTAACCCTCTAGGCCCTGTAGAACCAATATACATCCCAGGACGTTTACGAACTGGTTCTAACCCTTCTAAAACCTGAATTTGTTCCGCGCCATAATCATTTAAGATTTTATTAGATCTTTTTTCCTCACTCATTTAATATAAAAAAAATATTAAACTTTTAAAATTTTATTTTTAAAAGGTCTTTAATTAAACTTACCACCGCAATAAGATAAAGGCTCGTAGTCAATGAAAAATTTAATCACTTTCATTATATAGATAATATTTTTTTTCTTCAGAAATTCATATGTCTTCATATCTTCCTCATGTAATAATTTTAATTGGACCTACAGCAAGTGGCAAAACAGAATTAGCTATTGAAATTGCAGAATATTTTAAAACTCGTATACACAATATCGATTCAAGGCAAATTTATAAGTCTATGGATATTGGAACAGCCAAGCCATCTAAAAACCAACAAAAAAAAATAAAGCATTTTTTAATAGATATTGAGGAGCCAATCCATCCAATTAATGTAAAACAATTTCAAGGAATTGCTCAAAAATCCATAAAAAAAGAGATTAAACAAGATAATTTACCTTTTCTTGTTGGAGGGAGTGGGTTGTATATGAACTCAATCACAAAAGGGTTTTTTGTACCAGATGTCCCTCCTCAAACTAATTTGAGAAGACAATTAGAAGAACTTGGTCAGAAAAAATGTTGGGACCTATTAAAAAATTGTGATCCGTTGTCAACAAAAAAAATCAATTTTGCTGACCACATTAGAACAATAAGAGCTTTAGAAGTCTTCTACGTAACAGGCAAACCTTTATCAACTCTAAAAGTTCAAAAACCGCCTGACTGGAAAATACTAGAGCTTGGTTTAGATAGAGATAATTTAAAAGAAAGGATTTTGCAAAGAACAAAAAATATGTTTTTATCTGGAATTATTGAGGAGACGAAACACCTTATCTCTAAATACGGATTTGATTTGCCAATATTAGAAACTATTGGTTATCGAGAAGCAAGGGATGTTTTAAATAACCATTCCACAATTGACAAAGCGATTGAGTTAACTACGACAAAAACGATTCAATTTGCCAAAAGGCAAAAAACTTGGTTTCGTAATAAAAATAATCCTCTTTGGCTTAATAACAAAAACCTGCTAAAAGATGCAATAATCAAGATAGAGTCTTTTTTAAGCTAACTTTATAAAAATAGATTTTGTGCTTCATCCAATCAATTTATTAAATTATCTGAATGCCCCCACGCCCACGATTTGACCGCCGAGCTCCCGTTAGAGAGCTACCAAACATAAATGAAAGAATAAAATACCCTCAATTGAGAGTCGTTGATTCAGATGGAAAACAATTAGGAATTATAGATAGATTAAAAGCATTAGAAATAGCATCTCTAAGAGAGCTTGATTTGGTTTTAGTTAGTGAAAAAGCAAATCCTCCTGTTTGTAGAATAATGGACTACGGAAAATATAAATTTGAACAGGAAAAGAAAGCTAAAGAAGCAAGGAAAAAATCTCATCAAACAGAAGTTAAAGAAGTAAAAATGAGGTACAAAATTGACAAGCATGATTATGATGTCCGCATAGGTCAAGCTACTAAATTTTTAAAATCTGGAGATAAAGTAAAATGTACTGTGTTTTTTAGGGGTAGAGAAATTCAACACTCAAATTTAGCTGAAACACTTCTTTTGAAAATGGCTAATGATTTAGAAGAGCAATCAGAAGTTCAACAAAAACCAAAAAGAGAAGGTAGAAACATGATTATGTTTTTAAGCCCTCGAAAAACTCCTCTCATTAAAAAAGATGATGGGTAAAAAACTATTAAAAAAATATGACGAATGTTAAAGTGTCACTATTGTCAAAAATAAATTAGTCAGGGTTTTTACAAAGTGAGATTCCATATTCAACAAGAAAGTGATATCCCAGCATCTACTCAACTATATAATCAAATTTGTTTCGCAATTGCAGCAAGACATTATCCTCCAGGACACAGACTTCCCAGTACAAGGCAACTTGCAATGCAGACTGGACTCCATCGAAATACTATAAGCAAAGTATACAGACAACTCGAAATAGATGGAGTTGTTGAAGCAATAGCTGGATCAGGTATCTATGTAAGAGATAATCTTACTAAAAGAAAATTTAACAAATCAGTTTACTCAAAAGATAAAATAAGTAAACCACCAGATCAAGAAGCAAAGAAAGTTATTGACAACTTGATAAATCTTGGATGCACTTTACAAGAAACAAGAGATATATTGACCAATGAAATTGATTGGCGTATTAAGTGCGGATCAAAAATCATAGTCAGTACTCCTAGAGAGGACATTGGCGCTTCTATGTTAATAGCAGAAGACCTTTCTGCAACAGTTAGCGTACCAGTAGAAGTTGTTCCTATGGAAGAGTTAGAAAAAGTTTTGAGTAATTCAAATAATGGTACGATTGTCACAAGCAGATATTTTTTACAGCCTCTAGAAAAAGTTGCAAAGCAATATGGAGTTCGCGCTATTGCAGTGGACTTGAGCGACTTTCAAAAGGAATTGAAAATTCTCAAGGAATTAAATGCTGGAAGTTGTGTAGGCATTGTTAGCATAAGCCCAGGATTATTGAGAGCAGCAGAAATTATCATACACAGTATGCGAGGTAATGAATTAATTCTTATGACAGCAATCTCAGACAATAACAGTAGATTACTATCACTTTTAAAGGCTTCTAACCATATAGTATGTGATGGACCTAGTTTATCAGTTGTAGAAAACACATTATTAAAAAATCGCTCTCAATTGATCAGATTACCTCAAATAATATGTGCTAAAAATTATTTAAGTATCGAAACAATAAATCAATTTAAAAAAGAAATAGGAGTTACTAATTAGACCAAGATGCTAAAAACTTTTAAATCAGATATAGAAATTATCAGAGAGAGAGATCCTGCCGCAAGAGGAATAATAGAAATATTTCTTTGCTACCCTGGCTTTCAATCTATAGTTATTCATAGGTTTACACATAAATTATGGCAATTAAATATTCCTTTGATTCCCCGCTTGTTAAGTCATACCAATAGGCTATTAACAGGCATTGAAATACATCCTGGAGCTAAAATTGGTAAACGGGTGTTCATAGATCATGGAATGGGAGTTGTAATTGGAGAAACAGCTGAGATAGGAAATAATTGTCTGCTATATCAGGGCGTTACATTAGGTGGTACTGGTAAAAGTCATGGGAAAAGACACCCCACCTTAATGGAAAATGTTGTAGTTGGAGCAGGTGCAAAAGTTCTTGGATCCATCACAGTAGGATCTAATACCCGTATTGGTGCAGGTTCAGTAGTTGTAAGAAACGTAGAAGGGAATAGCACTGTGGTTGGAGTTCCTGGCAGGGTGGTGCATCAAAGTGGTGTTAAAGTAAATCCACTAGCACACTCAGCCTTGCCAGATGCAGAAGCTAATGTGATAAAAAATTTAATGGATAGAATAGATTTCCTAGAGAATGAAATTCTTAAATTACAAAAAACTCTACAATGTTTAGCTAACTCAGAATCTATTGATATTTCTAAACTTGGGGATGCTCAAAATCTTAAAGACAAAGAAATTATAGAATTTCTTGGAGATGATTAAATCTAAATTTAATTTTTTTCTTCTACATCAGTTTTGGGTTGAAACATAAACATCGAATATATAACATTCCTTCTCATATTAGTCATCATTTCGAGAAACATATCATATCCTTCATTTTTATATTCTATTAGTGGATCTTTTTGGCCATAACCTCTTAATCCAACTGATTCCCTTAAGGAGTCCATGGATTGCAAATGTTCTCGCCATAAATTATCAATTTGCTGTAATATGAAAAATCTTTCAGCTTCTCTCATTAATCCTGCACGAATCTTTTCTATTTGTGATTCCTTCAAATCATAAGCTATTCGCAACTGCTCTTGAAGATAGTTTTTTAATTCTTCAATTGACAATACATTAATATCCTCAGCTTTAAGATCATCTAATAAATATATAAATTCTTTGACCTTAGAAATTAGTTGAGCAATATTCCATTCTTCAGGAGGAAGATCAGGATTAATATAAGCCTCTACAATTTCATTCATTGTTCTTTCTCCATAGCCTATTACTTGCCTCTTTAAATCAATTCCTTTCAAGACTCTTAGTCTTTCGCTATAAACTGCTTTTCTTTGATTATTCATTACCTCATCATATTCAAAAACTTGTTTTCTAATATCGTAATAATATGTCTCTACTTTCTTTTGAGCACTTTCTAAAGACCTAGTAAGCATTCCTGACTCAATAGGCATATCTTCATCAACCCTAAATGCATTCATGAGGTTTGCTACTCTATCGCCTCCAAAAATTCTTAATAAATTATCTTCCAAAGATAAAAAGAATCTTGTACTTCCAAGATCACCCTGTCTTCCTGCTCTACCTCTAAGTTGATTATCCACTCTTCTTGATTCATGTCTCTCAGTACCGATAACATGTAAACCGCCAGCTTCTCTAACCTTTTCTTCTTCATTAATCAACACTTTTTCATATTCTTTTTTTACATCTGCTAAAGATTCTCTCAAAAGCTTTATCGAGTTATCCTCAGTTGGTGCTTTTTCTGCAGCCGTAGCTATCCTATCATCTAACTCCAAGACAGAAAGGTTTCTATCTCCCCAACTTTTAACAAGTTCATCAGATAAAAAAGAAAGTTTCTTTTCAATTTCCTCATCTAATTTGCAAGGGAAAAGACTTTTGGAAGAGTCTGGAATTGTCTTTTTAATTTTTGAGCGAACTTTTGAAGAAAAACCACCATTGGCTTTTGTACTTCTTTGTTTAGGGATTGGGGGCTTATGCTCGTTATCTGGCTTTACTAACAAAGGAACTAAAGTCTCTTTTAATTTAAGTCTTGCCATATAATCACTATTACCGCCGAGAATTATATCCGTTCCCCTTCCAGCCATATTAGTTGCAATAGTAACAGCACCTGCTCTACCTGCCTGAGCAACAATTTCCGCCTCACGTTCAACATTCTCTGGCTTAGCATTCAGCAAATTATGTGGAATTTTTTCTTCTGATAAAAGTGAACTTAATAACTCACTTTTTTCAACACTTGTTGTACCAACTAAAACAGGCCTGCCATTTCTATGAATTTGTGCAGTTTCTTTAGCTACTGCTTTCCATTTACCTACCTCTGTCTTAAATACTTGATCAGACCAATCTTGTCTCCTCCTTATTTGATTTGTCGGTATAACTGTAGATTCTAATTTATAAGTTTTTTCAAATTCAACCTCCTCAGTTTTTGCAGTACCCGTCATACCTGCTAGACCAGGATATAAGAGGAAAAAGTTCTGATAAGTAATGGAAGCTAAGGTTTGAGTCTCAGGCTGAATTTTAAGATTCTCTTTTGCTTCTATAGCCTGATGCTGGCCGTCACTCCATCGCCTTCCTGGCATTACCCTACCAGTAAATTCATCGACTATCACAGCTTCATCATTTCTAATAATATAATTAACATCTTTAATAAATAACTCTTTAGCTTTTAAAGCATTTGTGATGTAGTGTGCCCAGGGATCTTGAGGATTATATAAATCAATAACTCTTAGATACTCTTCACATTTAGCGAAACCCTGATCGGTTAAGATACAACTTCTCTGCTTTTCATCAACTTCATAATCCCCTTCTGGATCAATACCATCTTTACTTAATTCTTTAGCTTTTTCTAATGAAAGAGCTAATTCTAAAGCTTTTTGATATTTTTCTTGAGGTCTTTCAACTTGGCCAGAAATAATAAGAGGTGTTCTAGCTTCATCGATTAATATTGAATCAACTTCATCAATCACGCAATAATTAAATTTCCTTTGCACTACCTCATTAATATCTGTGGACATATTATCTCTTAAATAATCAAATCCTAATTCAGAATTGGTGGCATAAGTTATATCACAGTGGTAATTTTTCTTTCTCTCAACTGGGCTCATATCTTGCTGAATCAATCCAACCGATAAACCTAAAAAACGATGAACTTGTCCCATCCACTCTGCATCTCTTCTAGCCAAATAGTCATTGACAGTGACAACATGAACTCCTTTCCCAGTTAAAGCATTTAAAAAACAAGGTAATGTTGCAACAAGAGTTTTTCCTTCACCAGTCTTCATCTCCGCAATTTGACACTCATGTAAAACCATTCCTCCTATTAACTGAACATCAAAATGTCTCATATCAAGAACACGTTTACTTGCTTCTCTAACAATTGCAAAGGATTTAGGGAGAAATTCTTCTAAGAGTTCTTTTTGTTGTTGAACATTTAATGCTGAAGAGATTTTTGATTTAAGATTATGAGTTTCTCTTCTTAACTCATCATCAGTTAATTGAGAAACTTCTTCTTCTAAAAAATTTATCTCTTCTACTACTGGTTGATAGCGCTTCAACTTTCGTGTATTCGGGTCGCCCAACAAAAGCTTTAGCATAAGTAACAGTCCTTAAATGATTTATCTTATTACAAACATTATAAATTAGTGCGTTACAAGAGAATGAAGAAAAATTATATCTTTTTATTTTATAGATAATGATCGATTAAGGTATCTAGACTGAAATTATAAAAACTAATTAACTTCAATTTTTTAACAAATGAAAGAAATATCACTAATAAACCACTTCAAAGGAGCTATAGGTTTAAGGTTTTTTGGATTAGGCCCGAATCTAAAACCGACCAATGGATTAAATAAGCTACAAAGATTTCTAAATAGAAATGCATTATGGGCAAAAGGAAGAACAATTAATGATCTTAAAAAATGTCTTGCCAACAGTGACGTCATAGTAAGTCTTTGGGTTGGTAACGAAATAGTTGGTTTTGGTAGAGCTTTAACAGATGGGATTTATCGAGGTGTTCTCTGGGATATAGTTATAGATCAAAATCACCAAGGAAAGGGATTTGGAAAGTTAATAGTAAAAAATCTTTTATCTTCCAAAAAAATTAAAACTACAGAAAAATTATATTTAATGACTACAAATCAAAAATCGTTCTATTCTCAATTTAACTTTAAAGAAGTGACTAATCAAAATTTATTGATAAGTGAAGTGTAAAATTCTTTTCCCTAAAAAAGAGGCTTAAATTAACATAAGCATAATTTCTCAAAAGATTTAAGATACAAATTGTCTATAAAGCCATCTTATAAAAGGACCTAAAATAGGAACTGGGCCAAAGGTAGGTCCGCAAAAATCAAAATAATCTCTGTGTTCTTGGATTAATCCATTTTTATCAAACAATAAACGGGTGGTTCCTGGATAAACAAACTCTTTACCCATGATTTTCAAGCCCATTGTCCATTCAACGAATCCATAATTTCTACTTATTGATATGGCATGAGTTTTTAAAAATACATCATCACATCTTTTTATCAGCTTTTCTTGAGCAGCAATGTATGAGTCTAATCCTTCTGTTTCCTGTGTTGGGTCGATAAAAGTAACATTCTCATTATAAAATTCTGCCCATTTTGCTTTTGTAGGTGCATCCTGACCATAAGTTTTGGTAAATAATCCTCTTAAATTTTCTTCAGAAATAGTTTGGTGCATTTAAAATTATTTAAAATTAGTTATTTAAAATATTATATTTTAAAAGAATAATTTTTAAAAATCCTTTTTTAACAAATTAAAATCTCATATCATTTATTGATTTAAGAGTTAAGCAATTTATCTTTAAATAATAAGTTTATTTTATTTTTCTACTACGCCTTAAGATTCCTTTTCTAATTACACTTAATTCTCTTTTTTCGAAAAATTAATTTATCGAGATAGAAAATCTATTTATAAATACATTAATTAAAACTAATTAGTTAAGGTTTTTTAAAAGATCCATGAGAATATATAAAGAAATAAAACTTATAAAATTATTTAAATAAACTTTTAAATATAAATCATAAGTTTGGAATTCAAGGTTTAATAAATAAACAAATTTTATTAATATATAAATTGAAGTTTAATATTAAAATCTTTATAGAAAATAACATTCATTTGATCAATTTTATTTGTAAAGTCTAGGTTAATAAAGTATTATTTAATATAGTCTGGGTCTTAAAGCTGATGAAAAGCTTATTTAAATTTAGCATTATATCTATACTACTTACTTCCACTATAAATTTTCCAAGTAAAGCAGAATTTGCAAAGAATTCAAAAAGCAAAGTTACAGTAATTGAATTAGATGATAATGATAATTTTCGAACTTTAAACACTATTCGAATCAAACCTCCTCAGATTATTAAAAAAACCCCCCTTAGATTTAACACAAGCACTTACAGTACATCTAGGAAACAACCAGGTAATATTGCACAACCTAATTCATTGCGCCCAACTAACTTCGGAACTTATGGTTTTCCTCACACTACATCTCTTGTGAAAAGTAATACTAAACCATTAAACACAAATTCTACGCATGCTATAACCTCTTCAAAACCTTATAGTGCTGTCGGGAAAGTCATTGCTTTTGATGGTAATACTGGATTGCTTTGTTCAGGTGCTCTCATAGGAAAAGGTGTTGTTTCAACTGCAGCTCATTGCATAAGTGATTACGACAACAAGTTTTATGGCGGCTTTGTTCCTGATAGAGTTATTTTTATTCCTGCTGCAACATCTAATTCTCTTTCTGAAAACTATGGAGGACCAATAGGTGTGTGGCAAGCCCAAAAATTGTATATTCCAAAATGTTGGACTAATGGCAACTGCCCTGATGATGGTATGGTCCCTAATGAAAATGATATTGCTATATTTACTTTAAGAAAAAAAGGGGGGAAAACTCCTGCTCAGAAAGGAGCACATTATTTTAATTACGGCTGGAATCATGATGGTTTTACAAACAGTATTGATCCTTTTGGTAAAATAACCGTAAAAAGAAGAGCACATATTACTACACTTGGTTATCCTGCATACCTTGGTGATACAGCAAACAACAGGGGGGGATCAATGATAAGAACAGACTCTTTAACATTTATAAATACTGAAACTTCATCATCGGGAGTTGGTAAAAAGTTTGAACAATATTATTGGGGAAGTAGCCAAACAGGAGGTTCCTCTGGTAGTCCACTTATTATTAATTTTGGTTTCAAACCTAATTACGATACTAGATCTAAGAATCCAGGCAAATACTCAAAAGAAAATGTAGTAGTAGGTAATATAAGTTGGGGATACGGTGATCACAGAACTCATGTTCAAGGGGCTTCACCATTTGCTCGGAATTCTACCTATAAAGGTAAAAAACATAAAGATAAAGCAGGAAGAGATTGGGGTGCTGGTAATATCGGCTATCTAATGAGAAAAGCCTGTGGTAAAGGTTATGATGGTGGGCAAGCAAAAGGACTTTGCAGATAATTAATGAAATTTTACAAATTCTTAATAAAGTTATTAGTTATTTTATTTTTTTCTGCCAGCCAAGCTGCTTTAATTTCTGATGAATTAGATATTTCAGATAAATCTAAAGATCATAACGATAATTTTGATAAATTAATCGAAAAAGATATTAATAATTTAAGCACTTTTCAAAGTAATAATATAATAGACGATGAAACAAAAAAATTAGATTTTATAATTCCTAAAAAAAGTGCAATTGTTGCTTCTAATTTAATGGAAATTGTTTTAGATCCAGATAGAAAATATCCCATGCCAATTACTCTTATTACTGAATTACCTGTTTTTGCAAAATCTGGTAAAGTAGTTCTGCCAAAAAAGACTCTTATATCAGGTCTCATAGAAACAAGGCCTGGTGGAGACTTCATCGCAATTTCTGGAGCCGTTTATAAAGGTTTAAATATTAAAATACCAGCTGAAGGTAAATTAATTCCTGCACAGATCAGGCCTGAAAACTACGGCCAATACATTACTCCTCCACCATCAAAAAATGCTTCCCTTTTTCGCTCACTTGGGGATTCTTATTTAATCACTACTTTATTAGGAGTATCAATAGCCAATTCTTATAATGAGGATGGGGGTGACAGAAGAGTGCCTGGACTGATGCTTGGAATTTTGGGATTAGATTTAGGAATCAGAGCAATTGCGACATTATCTGAAAAAGGCCCTGAAAAAATTCCTCCATTAGTTGAGATAAGGAGAAATACAGTTATTATTTTTGAAACAGATGATGATATATTTTTACCTATATTGAGCAATCCTAAAACTACTCTCGATGGTCAAAATTTCCAAAATTACTAATTTAATTTTCTAGCAGAATATTTATCCCGCAAATATGACTTATGAGTTTAATGAATGAATTATATCCATAAAAAAATAGCTATTTAATCAAATATCTGATCGGAAGAAAATTAACTTATTGTCTCAAATTTTTTAAAGCTATTAAATCAACTTTTAATAGAATAATTTATGATTAAAAGATAAATTTCCTTTAATTTTCTCGCTGAGAAGGCTATTGCGGCCTCCACTTTTCTCTGAAAACGTCAAAACAGAAAGTACTTTTTATTTAAAAAAATAAGCACTAAAATAGCCTTTTAATGGCAGGGACTTTAAGGAAGCGGATGAAGAGATTCGAACTCTCGACATTCTCCTTGGCAAGGAGATGCTCTACCACTGAGCTACATCCGCAGAACATTTTTATCTTATCTCAAAGAAGGGATCAATGATAGAAATAATTAAGTTTTTTGCAACTAATTTAAATTTTTAATTAAAGATCCCATCTCAATTGCTTGTAAAGCATAATTCCAGCCAAGATTATTTTTAATCCCTGCTCTTTCTAAAGCTTGCTGCATAGTATCAGTGGTTAAAACTCCAAAAATAATTGGAACATTATTTTCATTTGAAACTTGTGAAATGCCTTTACTAGCCTCAGATATAACTACATCATAGTGAGAAGTTTCACCACGGATAACAGCACCAAGAGCAATTAGAACATCATAATTATTTTTTTTCAAGAGAACTTTAGCTGCAATTGGCAATTCGAATGAACCAGGTACCCAAACTACGTCTACTTGATTACTAACTTCAGAAGTATCTAAACCATGTCTTTTTAAACAATCAAGACAACCAGAGAGAATTTTATTTGTAATTAAATCATTAAATCTTGCTATTACAATTCCTACTTTTAAAGTAGATGCATTAGTAAAAGACCCCTCAAAAATAGCCATTAATTTTTAGTTCGATATATTAATAGACTCTCACGAAAAGGTATTAAGTTCAAACTAATGAAGAAACAATTCCTGTAACAAAAACCAAAACAACCCATACAGCAGCGATGGAATAAATTTTTCTCCTACTTTCTCGCTGTCCCTCCTCGGTAGAAGGTTGAGTCACATATAAAACGGGAACTCCTACTACCGCAATTAAAGAAGCAAATAAAAGAGCATTTACGAAGAAAAAGTTAACAGCCTGCATAATTTAGTCTTGAGATTCAAATTATTATAAGTACTATAATCTCATGAAAATGATAATTTTTGGAGAAAATTTACATACTTTTAGCTACTTTAAATGCAAAAAAACAATTTCTACCTAATATCTATTTAAGAAATAAAAACTATGCAAGAAGATTCGATAATTCAAAAGACTTTATTTGCAATTGATGATGAAAATAATGAGCAAAAAGAAATAACAAAAATTCCAGAAGATTTATCTTGGGAAGATTTAAAAAAAGAATCGCAAAAAAGACCTAGACAAAGAAAAAATTCAACTAATTTAGTTAATAAATTCAAGACTGATTTAATTTCAAATAACAAAAATGTTTGCATCAATGAAGAATCTTTTAGTTATAAAACAGTTTCAAAACTGAAATTAACTCCAGTAATGAAGCATTATGTAACTCTAAAAGAAGAAAATAAAGATAGGTTATTGCTGTATAGATTGGGAGATTTTTTTGAATGTTTTTTTGAGGACGCTGTATTAATTTCTAACCTTTTAGAAATAACACTAACCAGTAAAGATGCTGGCAAAGAAATTGGTAAGATCCCTATGGCAGGCGTTCCATATCATGCGATGGAAAGATACTGCGCTGATTTAATTAAAAAAAATTATTCTGTGGTTATATGCGACCAATTAGAAAAAAGTTCTGGTAGTTACGGGACTCCAATCAAAAGGGGAATTACAAGAATCATTACTCCTGGAACTGTAATTGAAGAGGGCATGTTGATAGCAAAGAAAAATAATTGGATAACTGCTATTTACTTATCAGAAGAAAAACCAAACGAATCTTATGATTGGGGTATATCAAAAGCTGATGTAAGCACAGGAGAATTAATAACTATGGAAGGTAAATCTCTGTCAAAACTATTTGATGAAATTGTTAAATTAGATTCTTCAGAAATCATTGTAGGAAGCAATGAAGTAAAAAATTTATTAATTAAAGAAAATAATCAAATTACATATACTGTTTCACAAGAGACTAATTTCGGCATTAATGAAGCAAATTATCTAATAAAAAAATATTTCCAAATTGCAAGTCTAGAAGGTATAGGACTTAAAGATTTAAACAATGCGACTAGATCACTTGGAGGCTTATTAAATTATTTAGAAAAAATTAATCCTTCAAATTTAGATAAGGATTCTTCTGTGAAAATCTCATTAGACTTTCCACAAATTCAATTTTGTCACAACAAATTAATTATTGATTATCAAACTCAAAAAAATTTAGAAATAAAAAATACACAACGAGAAAACAATTATGTAGGTTCGCTACTATGGAGCATTGATAGAACTTATACCTGCATGGGTGCCAGGTGTTTAAGAAGATGGATAGATTCACCACTATTAAATGTTAATGAAATTTATAAAAGACAAAATATAATTTCAAACTTTATTGAATCGAAACAAGTACGTATAGACACCCAAAATTTACTCAGAGCAATGGGGGATTTAGAAAGACTTGCAGGAAGAGCTTGTGCAGGTCATGCAAGTCCAAGAGACTTAATTGCAATTGCGGAAAGTTTAAAAAAATTACCTAAAATAAAATCCATTATTGAATTATTTCAATATGATCTCCCAGATTGGACTAATCAATTAAAAAATATCGATGAAGAATTGTTGGAATTAGCTGATACTATCAGTTTTCAACTATTAGAAAATCCCCCTCTCAATATAAGTGAAGGAGGCATGATCCACGACGGTGTTGACAATATATTAGATGGTTTACGCAATTTAATGGATGATTACTCTGAGTGGCTAAATAAAGAGGAATTAAAAGAAAGGAAAATTAGCAAAATTTCAAACTTAAAAATTCAATTTCATAAAAATTTTGGTTACTACATATCTATAAATAAGTCAAAAGTTAATTTAGCTCCACAACATTGGATTAAAAGGCAAACACTTACTAATGAAGAAAGGTATATCACTTCAGAAATTAAAAATAAAGAAAATAAGATTTTCCAAATAAAAAGTCGAGCTTCATCAAGGGAATATGAAATTTTCTGCGAATTAAGGAATATTGTTGCTAAAAAAACAAAGCAAATAAGATCAATTGCAAAATCTATAGCATCTCTTGATGCATTGCTTGGATTATCAATTACTTCGGTAGAAAACAATTTCATCAAACCTTCATTAATACCACTAAAAGATGCACTGACAGAAAATTATACAAAAATTATTGCAGGAAGAAACCCTATAGTTGAGCAATTATTAAATGATAAAAAGTTCATAGCAAATGATATTTATTTTAATGATAATCAGAAATTAATTATATTAACCGGTCCCAATGCAAGCGGAAAAAGTTGTTTTATAAGACAAATTGGTTTAATACAAATCCTTGCACAAATTGGTAGCTTTGTTCCAGCTAATAATGCTGAAATCAAAATTTCAGATAGGATCTTTACGAGGATTGGGGCCGTTGATGATCAATCATCTGGACAATCAACATTTATGGTAGAAATGTCTGAAACTGCATCAATTCTAAATCAGGCAACTTCTAGCTCATTAGTTTTGCTTGATGAGATAGGTAGAGGAACATCTACTTTTGATGGTCTTTCAATAGCTTGGTCGGTATGTGAATATCTTGCACAAAAAATTAAATGTAATACTATTTTTGCTACGCACTATCATGAATTGAATTATTTAAAAGATTCAAATAAGAATATAGAAAATTTTCAAGTGTTAGTAGAGCAAATCAACGAACAACTCATTTTTAGTCATAACATTACAAAAGGAGGTTCAAACAAAAGCTACGGTATAGAGGCAGCTAAATTAGCAGGAGTTCCAAAAGAAGTTATAGAAAAAGCACAATCAGTTTTGAATTCCTTAGAAGAAAATAATAATTTAAATAATGATATTGATTAGATTTTGGACATTTTTATAAGATAATTACTTTTTAAATAGTTTCCCTCAACAAGGCGTTAACCGCAGCAGCTGCCATGGCAGCCCCTCCTCTAGTTGAATTTAAAACAATTCTAGGAAGATCGGTAGAGATAAGTTTATTTTTGCTTTTCTCTACTCCAATAAATCCAACGGGCATTCCGATAATTAAACTAGGTAAATCTTGTGCATTCTCTAAAATATCAATTAAATAAGTTAAAGCTGTAGGCGAACTGCCAATTACTACAATAGGTGATTTTGTTCCAGGATTTTTAACAGATAACTCCTTCCAACCTTCACTTAAGCCATATGCAGTTTTAGTTAATTTTTTATAATTATTTTTTCCAAACCACATTCTAGCCGTGAATACTTTATTCCTAGTGGTATTTGCTGCCATGGATTTTATAGCTGCTGCAGCCATATCGGTATCAGTTAAAATCGGAGCACCATTTTTAAGTGCCTGAAGCCCCTTTGCGCAAGCACCTTCACTAAAATTCACAAGATTTTGAACAGAAAAATCTCCTGAAGTATGCACTAATCTCTCTAAAACTTTTTTTTCCAAATAATTTAAATCATTAGCTCCTAAATGAGATCTTATAAATCTGATGCTTTCCAAAAAAATTGGATGATCTATTACCATTAAATTTAATTTGTGTTAAAAGTAATCATAGTTAATATACGATTTTTATTGAGCGATTATGCCAATACAAATATTATGGGGTAATGATCTAAATGCTCAAAATACATTTATTCAAAAATTAATTGATAAAGAAGTATCCAAAGAATGGAAAGAAATAAACGTAACTAATTTAAATGGAGATGATGATGAGCAAGTCAAAAAAGCTTTTGATGAAGTTCTTACACCTCCTTTTGGAGATGGATACAGAATAGTGACATTGAAAAATAATCCAATTTTTACTACAAAAAATGATGATCTAAGGAGTAAATTTGAAAAAATCCATGACAATATACCTCAAAATACTTATTTAATTTTGCAAAATACAAAAAAACCAGACTCAAGACTAAAGAGTACTAAATTTTTACAAAAACTTATCAAAAATAATTTAGTCATAGAAAAATCATTTTCTTTACCAGAAATCTGGGACTATGAGGGACAAAAAAGATTTTTAGAAGATGCAGCAAATGAAATGAATATCAAAATTGATAAAAATGCAGCTGAATTAATAATTGATTCTGTTGGGAATGATAGCTTTAAACTAATAAATGAATTAACCAAAGCAAAAACATACCTTTCTGCAGTTTCAAGTGATTCGAATTCACAACTTTTTCTTAAAAGTATTGATGTAAAAAAAATATTTAGTGATCATCAATCCAACATTTTCAAAATCATTGATCTTCTCTTACAAAAAAATATTAATGAAAGCCTCATTGAAATAAATTATTCCTTACAGAAAGGAGAACCTGCTCTAAGAATAAATGCAGGTTTAATAAGTCAAATAAGAATTCATACCATTATAAAATTAGCAATTAATTCAGGAAACGATAATGCAGAAAAGATTTGTAATCTTGCAGGCATTTCTAATCCAAAAAGAATTTTTTTTATTAGAAGAAAAGTAAAAAATGTATCGCAAGAATATTTAATTAATTTAATGAGTAAATTATTAGATATTGAATCATTACTAAAACAAGGTAATAATCCTATAAATGTTTTTAAAGAGAGTTTAATTAATTTAAGTTAACCAAATTATAAGTTTAAGAATTTACATTATGATTTAAGTATGGCTTTACTAGTAAAAAAATTTGGCGGTACTTCTGTCGGTGATATTAAAAAAATTAAAAATATTGCAAGTAGCATTTGTCAAAGTAAAGAAGCAGGAAATGAAATTGTCGTAGTTGTTTCTGCAATGGGGCAAACTACAGATGATTTAAATTGTTTAGCGGAATCAATTAGTAAAAATCCTAATCGAAGAGAATTAGATATGCTTCTCTCAACTGGAGAGCAAGTAACCATATCTCTTCTCTCAATGGCATTAAACGAATACGGAATACCTGCAATTTCAATGACCGGTAGCCAGGTTGGAATTATTACTGAATCAATACATGGGAAAGCGAGAATTCTGGATATTAAAACAGAAAGAATCCAAAATTATATAAATCAGGGTTTTGTAGTTGTAGTGGCTGGATTTCAAGGAACAACATTAAGCCATACGGGATCAATGGAAATTACAACTTTGGGTAGAGGTGGTTCAGATACCTCCGCAGTAGCTTTATCAACAGCTTTAAGAGCTGAGACTTGCGAAATTTATACAGACGTTCCAGGTGTTCTTACTACTGATCCAAGAATCGTTCCTAATGCAAAACTCTTAGATGAAATTAGCTGTGAAGAAATGCTTGAACTTGCAAGCGTCGGTGCATCAGTTCTGCATCCAAGAGCAGTAGAAATTGCTCGAAATTATGGAATTAAATTGTGCGTCAAATCAAGCCAAAGTGACTCAAGTGGGACTCTCTTAGAAAGTCAAATCCAACCTCTCCCGCTAAAAAGAGGAAGCTTAGAATTAACAAAAACAGTCAATAGTCTTGAAGTATTAGAAAACCAAGCAGTATTCAGTCTCTCAAATATTCCTGATATGCCTGGGATTGCTGCACAAATATTTGAAAAACTATCAGAAGCAAGTATTAATGTAGATTTAATCATACAAGCTACAAATGATGGGAATAACAACGATATTACATTTACTGTTAGTGAATTAGAGGTTAAAAAAACTGCAGAACAATGTGAACTTATAACTAGTCAATTAGGAGGAGAGTACAATCTAAAAACAAACATGACTAAATTGAGTATTCAAGGAGCTGGCATTATGGGTAGACCAAGTGTTTCAGCTGATTTATTTGATACTTTATCCCAAGCGAATATAAATGTCAGGTTAATAGCTACTAGTGAAATTAAAGTCAGCTGCGTAATTGAAATTAATAATATTCCAAAAGCTATTAGATTTGTTGCTGAGAAATTTAAGTTATCCGATACACAAATATTTGTTAATCCAATCAACGAAAAACAAGACCAACCTGAAGTAAGAGGAATTGCATTAGATAAAAACCAAGTTCAAGTAAGTTTTCGAAAACTGCCTGATCGTCCAGGTGTAGCAGCATCGATATGTTTAGAATTAGCTGAAAATAATTTACTTTTCGATACTATCGTGCAGTCTGAAAGAATTTCCTCTTTAAAAACTAAGGATATTAGTCTTACAATGAATAAGCAAGATAGAGAAAAAGCTAACTTAGTTTTTGAGGCCTTAACAAAAAAATTACCAGGTTCATACATTGAAGATGGCCCTGCGATAGCCAAAGTAAGTACTGTAGGAGCGGGAATGGCATTTAAGGTTGGAACGGCTGGAAAAATATTTAGAGCATTGGCTGACCAAAACATCAATATTGAAATGATTGCGACTAGTGAAATTAGGACTTCATGTATTGTCTTAGAAAAAGATTGTGACAAAGCAGTTAATGCTATTCATAATCATTTCGAATTAGAGAAATAAGTTATTTTTAGTTATTTCTTGCCAATTTTTGTCTTAATTTTTTGATTCTATCCCTCAAATTTGCTGCTTCTTCAAAATTTAACTCTTTTGCAGCATCTTTCATTTTAATTTCTAACTTTTCTATTAAGTCAGGCAATTCTTCGAGCAAACATTGATTATCGCTGGCATTGAGAATTGCGTCAGTTTTATTATTAACTATATTTATTAAATCTTTAGATAAACCACCAGCATCTAATTTTCTGGAAAGTTCTAGAAAAGATAATATTGAATTTTCTATTTTTTTACCTGCAGGTTTTGGAGTAATACCATTGACTTGGTTATAATTTTTTTGAATAATTCTTCTTCTTTCAGTTTCAGATATTGCTCTTTTCATTGAATCTGTGAAGTTATCTGCATAAAGCAAGGCAACACCTTCAACATGTCTTGCAGCTCTTCCTATTGTTTGAATCAATGACCTCTCCGCCCTCAGAAAACCTTCTTTATCAGCATCTAAAATGGCAACTAACGATACTTCAGGAAGATCTAGTCCCTCTCTTAATAAATTAACTCCTACCAAAACATCATATTCGCCCAATCTAAGATCTTGAATAATTTCAATTCTTTCAATTGAATGGATTTCGGAATGCAAATATCTAACTCTTACTTTATTTTCAGATAAAAAATCAGTTAGATCTTCAGCCATTCTCTTAGTAAGTGTTGTCACTAGAACTCTTTGATTCTTTTCAGCTCTAATTCTTATTTCAGATAACAGATCTTCTATTTGCCCCTCACTAGGTCTTACATCAATTACAGGGTCTAATACCCCAGTTGGTCTTATAACTTGCTCAATAAATTCACCATCACATTGATCTAATTCCCATTGGCCGGGAGTTGCACTTATAAATAATGTCTGTTTTGATTTTTCCCAAAACTCTTCACATTTTAAAGGTCTATTATCTGCAGCACTTGGCAACCTAAAACCATGATCTATTAAAACTTTTTTTCTAGATTGATCACCGTTGTACATCGCATGAAGTTGAGGACATGTTACATGACTCTCATCGACTACCAACAACCAATCATTGGGAAAGTAATCTATTAAGCATTCTGGCGGGGAACCTTCCTCCCTGCCTGATAAATGACGAGCATAATTCTCAACTCCATTACAATAACCAACCTCTTTAAGCATTTCTAAATCATATTTTGTGCGTTGTTCAAGACGTTGAGCCTCTAATAATTTTCCTTCGTACGTAAATTTATCGAGTTGAGTTTTTAATTCACTTCTAATTGCACTGATTGCACTCTCAAGTCTTTCTTTTGGAGTCACAAAATGCTTCGCTGGGTAAACGCTAGCTTGATCCAGACTTTCAAGTATTTCTCCGTTAATAGGGTCAACATATCTAATAGCCTCGATTTCATCACCAAATAATTCGATTCTTATTAATCTATCTTCATAAGCTGGACCGATTTCTAAAACATCACCTTTAATTCTGAATCTACCTCTAGTAATTTCAATATCATTTCTAGTATATTGATTTTCAACGAGCGACCTCAAAGAAGAACGTAGATTTATTGATTTACCAACTTCAAATTTAACTGCCGCTTTTAAATACTCACTCGGTATACCAAGACCATAAATACAACTTATTGAGGCTACAACAATTACATCTTTTCTCTCAAATAATGAGCGTGTTGCAGAATGCCTAAGCATATCAATTTCTTCATTTATTGAAGCAGTTTTCGCTATGTACGTATCACTTACAGGGACGTAAGCTTCAGGTTGATAATAATCGTAATAAGAAATAAAGTACTCAACAGCATTTTTTGGAAAAAACTCCCTTAATTCATTACATAGTTGTGCAGCTAACGTTTTGTTATGTGCTAATACAAGAGCTGGTCTTCCTGTTTGTTGGATTACATTTGCAATAGTAAATGTTTTACCAGTTCCAGTAGCTCCTAAAAGAGTCTGAAACTCTTTACCACTATTGACACCTTTAACTAATCTTTTAATAGCTTCTGGTTGATCTCCATTTGGTTCGTAAGGAGCTTGAAGCTTATAGTTGTTCATCAAGCTAGTAGCTAAAGGATATAGCTATACTAAGAAATTTTTTCTCCAATTACTGAATTTTTCAAAGATTCTTTTAAGCCCCTAACAACCGCAATCATTGATATTAAATCATCTAATTTATTAACTGCAGATCCAACGCCAACTGCTGAGGCTCCAGAGGATATTGCTAGTGGACAAGTTACTTGGCTTAATCCAGAGGCACTCATTATTGGTATATTCAGAGATTGTTTCTTAAATTCTTGATGAATAGCATAGGTAGCTGCAAGAGTTGGTACTGATTTTTCAAAAAAGCCTTGAATTCCCGGAGAGTATGGAGTAGAACTGGTGCCACCTTCTGTTTGAATAATATCAACACCTTCTTCCACTAGGTTGATGGCAAGATCAACTTGTTTATCAATAGGCATAGTATGAGGAACAGTTACTGATAAGGGAACATTAGGCAATAAATCCCTCGTCTCTTTAGTAATGTTTAAAACTGTTTCATCTGAAAAATTAATACCTTTTTCATAAAAAGTATCGTAATTTCCTATCTCAATTAATGAAGCTCCTGCTTTTACAGAATCTTGAAAAGATCTAGGCACTACTGAACTAACACATACGGGCATTATTGAATTCTTAAGTGCTAAATCAACGAGTTCAGGTTTACAAGCAATGTCGACAAGATCTGCACCTCCTAATGAAGCAGCCTCAACAATTATTTTCACAGATTGAACATCATAATTATTCAATCCTGAAATAACTTTGAGTAAAGATTTATTTCTTAACTCTTCTTGAATTTTTTGTGGCAAAAGATTAATCAGACTCATTTACTTAATGAATTTATTACCCGATTGTGACATTGTTTTAATAAAACAGTGCATTTTTTAAAAAATATTATCTGAGCAACACAAAATGTCTGATAAAAAATTAACTCAGAAAAATTGGTCATCATGGCATCATCAGCTACATAAGGAAATTCTTGCCAAAAAAATATTAATTCCCAAAGGATCGAATATTTTAATAAGTGTTTCCGGGGGACAAGACTCAATGGCCTTATTAACCCTAATATATGACCTAAAAAAACTTCATAATTGGTCTATTAGTGTTTGGCATGGTGATCATCAGTGGCACACAAAATCCTCAACATATGCTCTTAAATTAAAAAGTTATTGCGAAGAGAAAAATATTTCATTCTATTTTGATCAAGCAAATAAAGAAAATATTTCTTCAGAAGAAAAAGCACGAGAATGGAGATATAAAAAATTATGTAAAAGAGCCAAAACTTTATTAAACAAGAACCAGCAAAAACATAATATTTATTTGTTAACTGGTCACACGAGTAGTGATAACGCAGAAACATTTATCCTAAATTTATCTAGAGGGAGCAATTTTGCCGGTCTAAGTAATATTGAGAGCAAAAGATTACTAGAAAAACAAATTTTTTTAATAAGGCCAATATTAATTTTCAGTAGAGAAGATACAAAACAATTCTGTATTGATATGAAAATCCCAGTCTGGGAAGATCCTACAAATTTAGATCTTAAATTAAAAAGAAATTTAGTAAGAGAAAAAATTATTCCTACCTTGGAGGTTATCTATCCTGGTTGTTCTGGAAGGATAAATAATTTTTCCCAAAAAATGAGCAACTACAATAATGAACGTAATGATCTTAGTGAACTAGCATACCTATATTGTAAAGATGTTAAAGGTATCAATAGGAATCTCTTAAATAGTATGTGTATTGAAGCGCGATGCACAATCTTAAATAGATTTTTAAGAGAAATATCTACAAAACAATGTAGTTCTAAAAATCTAACAAAATTAGCATCTTCAATTTATGAAAAAAATAAAGGTCAAATTAACTTTCAAGAGTTTTTAAAAATTGTTTGGAATAAAAACTATATAAATTTTGAAAAAAGTTAAGATGTGACAGCAGATCTTCTTCTTCTCGTTCTACCTTCAAATGAATCTTCAGTAGCAGTCTCAGCTGATGGATTGTGTGAAACTTTTGGACTTTTTTGGTTATTTTGCTGGTTATTTGATCTATTCGGATAATTGTTGTTTGATTTCTTATGAAAATTATTATTATTTCTATTAGAAAAATTTTGTTCTTCAGAAATCTTTGGAATATAAGCACGAGTTCCACTCGGAGCAGGTTGAACTAAACACAAAATAAGTGGTTCAACTTGTAATTCTCTTCTCATTCTTCTCGATAAACCATTTTCAATTTCTCTTTGTACCCCAATCCAATCTACTTCAAAATTATTAGGCCCAGTTTGTCTGGATAGTTGTTTCCATCTATTTTCTAAGACCCAGCTTATTTCTCGTTCTGTCCACATTGACATTTTTCTTGGCTCTGCAGTAGTAACAACTCCTCTTAAATTAACTCTGGGAGGCGCAACCATCTTCCCATCTGTACTAATAGGAGCTAAAACAGTTACTACACCATCCCCAGCCAATTGCTGCCTTTCTTTTAAAACTCGAGCATCTACTATCCCATTTCTTGAGTTATCAAGCAGTTCAACACCAGCTTTTACAGGATCACCTTTCTGAATGGAATTAGGTGTCAGCTCAACTACATCTCCATTTTCAATAATTAAAATATTATCCTTTGGAACCCCCATAGTTTGTGCACTCTTGCCATGACAAACAAGCATTCTATGTTCTCCATGAACAGGAACAAAAAACTTAGGTTTAGCGAGTGCCAACATTAACTTTTGATCTTCTTGAAAACCATGTCCAGAAACATGTATATTTTCTCCCTTACCATAAACAACCTTTGCTCCAAGTTTCATTAATCGATCTATTGTATTAACAACAGAAATAGTATTGCCAGGAATTGGACTAGCTGAAAATATTACAGTATCAGTAGTCTTGAGACGAACATGCTGATGTTCTCCACGAGATATTCTGCTTAACGCTGCTAGGGGTTCTCCTTGACTTCCAGTCATTAATAATAAGGTCTCTCTATCTGGTAAATCTCTAATTTGTTTTATTGGGACAAACAGATCATCAGGACATTTCATATAACCAATATCTCTCGCCTTAGCAATAACATTTATCATCGATCTACCTAACAAACCTACCTTTCTTCCATGTTTCATGGCCAACTCTAAGATCATTGTTACTCTATGAACAGAACTAGCAAAAGTGGTCAAGATAACTCGTTCTTTTGCCTCAGCAATATGTTTTTCTAAAGAGGGATAGATAGTCTTCTCAGAAGGACAAAAACCCGGGACTTCGGCATTAGTAGAATCACTAAACATGCATAAAACGCCCTTCTCTCCATAATGCACCATTCTTTCAATATCAAATTGCTCTCCATCTACTGGCATATGATCAAACTTAAAATCTCCCGTGAATATAATTGTGCCAACAGGTGTTGTAACTGCTAGAGAAAAACTGTCACAAATAGAATGGGTATTTCGAATAAATTCAACAGAAAAATGTTGTCCAACTTTTACAACATCTCTTGGATTTACTGTCTGTATAGTTGTTCTATCAGATACCCCTGCTTCCTCCATTTTTCCTCTAAGCATTGACATTGCTAGTTTTGGGCCATAAATAATCGGAATATTAAAATGCTTTAGATGATGAGAAATACCTCCAATATGATCTTCATGACCGTGAGTGACAATCATTCCTTTTATTCTTCTTTGATTTTCTTTTAAAAAAGTTGTATCTGGCATAACAACATTTACGCCATGCATACCATCAGATGGGAAAGCTAGGCCAGCATCAACAAGCATCAAATCATCACCATATTCAAAAACACAAGTGTTTTTGCCTATTTCATGTAGTCCTCCAAGAGGTATTACTCGTAGAGCTGACGTATTACTTTTAGATCTAGATGAATCATTAGTAGATCTATTTACAGTTGAATTTGTACTTGATTGCATAATTTTGAAATTTATGAAGGCCTGCTTGTAATCAAATAAGGTTTATTTAAATTTAATTATCAAGTTAAATATAAACCCTATTATAGGGATTTCAGGATAAAAGATAATTTCTTTTTCATGTCAGTAGTTAATGGTGACAAAGGACTTCTTGGATTACCTACATTCCATCCCGATAACTCTAAAGCAGCTTTGATTGGGATTGGATTAGTAGTCATAAAGAGTGCTTTGAAAAGAGGCTGAAGTTTTTCATGAATGGCAAGCGCATTGGAAACTTTTCCACTTAGAAAGGAATGAATCATCTCTTTCAATTGCAATCCAACTAAATGACTTGCAACACTTACTACTCCTACAGCACCTACAGATAACATTGGAAGCAACAATGAATCGTCACCACTATATACAGAGAGTTCGGAGCCACAAATAGCTCTAAGTTCTGTTACTTCATCTATTCTACCGCTTGCCGCTTTAATACTGAGAATATTTGAGAAATCCATAAGTTTCTTCACAGTATCAGGTAATAAATTGCACCCTGTCCTTCCAGGTATGTTGTAAAGCATGAGAGGCAAATCCTTTGCAGAATTAGCAATAGAACTGAAATGTTTATAAAGACCTTCTTGAGGTGGTTTATTGTAGTAGGGAACTACAACCAAAGCACCATCGGCACCAGAGTCGTAGGCTTTTTTTGTAGCTTCCTCAGCCTCGCTTGTACAGTTACTACCAGTACCGACTATGATTTTACAGCTTGAATCCAAAGATCCTTTTACGGCAATAAATAAATCATGCTGTTCTGCCCATGAAAGGGTCGGAGATTCTCCAGTAGTACCACATAGAACAATGCCATCAGAACCATTCTCAAAAAGATAATTTGAAAGTTTTATAGCTAGTTCATAATCTACATCTCCATTTTCCGTAAATGGAGTAACCATTGCAGTCAATATTCTTCCAAATAGTGGATTATTACACTCAGTTTTGTCTGTAATCATTTTTTTGGAATTAATAACTCAGCTATTTGAACAGCATTAAGAGCTGCTCCTTTTCTTATTTGATCTCCACATAACCATAATTCTAATCCATTAGGATGACTTATATCAGTTCTTAGCCTGCCAACAGCAATATTATCCCTTCCCATAACGTCATTTGGCATAGGAAATCTATTATTTTTGTAATCCTCAATAATTTCAATTCCAGGAGATTTTTTTAATTCTTCAAGAGCATCGTTAGGCTCAACTAGACTGGCAAACTCAATATTAATCGATTCAGAATGTGCTCTCAGTACTGGGACTCGAACACATGTAGCAGAGAGCTTTAAATCAGCAATATTTAATATTTTCCTGGTCTCATTAACCATTTTCATCTCTTCTTCGCAGTAATTATTTGCAAGCATGGGTGAATTATGTAAAAACAAATTAAAAGCTAATGAGTATGGCAAAACTTCACTTTTTTGAGGATTACCCTGAAGATATTGTTCAGTTAAAAGTTTTAGTTCCTCCATCGCCAATTGGCCTGCACCACTTACAGATTGATATGTTGAGAGAACAACTCTTTGAATAGTCGAAAGTTTATTTAACGGAGCTAAAACTAATGTCAACAAAATTGTAGTGCAGTTTGGATTCGCTATTACCCCATCATGATTGCGTGCGTCACTAGCATTAACTTCAGGAACTATAAGAGGTACATTCTTATCTAATCTGAAAGCACTTGAATTATCTATCAATATAGCATTTTGTTCCATAATGGTAGACAACCATTTTTTTGAAATACTTCCACCGGCTGAAGCTAAAACTAAATCAAGATTCAGAAATTCTTCCTTAGTTGTTTTTTTTGTAACTAATTCTTCGCCTTTCCAAATAATTTTTTTTCCTTCTGAACGCTCTGATGAAAGTAAGACCAATTCTGATATTGGAAAATCACGTTGTTCAAGAATTTTGAGTAATTCAGATCCCACAGCACCTGAAGATCCTAAAACAGCAACTTTTAATGGCCTATTAGGCAAAAACGGAGATTTTCTCACACTTTAAAATGATTTTTATAGATAGATTGACTATTTTTTTACTTTATCAAAAAAATAACTTTCAAGGAAATCACATAATGTGAAATAATTAAGATTCGGCTTTTAGTAATAATTACAAAAAAAAATGGCTAAAGAAGCATTAAGAGTCAAAACTACTACTCTGCCTCAAAGTAGAATTTCACTTGAATTAGAAATACCATCTGAGACATGCAAAACGTTTGTAAATGAGACAATCAGTACTATCAGTCGTTCGGCTAAAATTCCTGGATTTAGACTTGGCAAAATTCCTAAACAAGTCTTAATCCAAAGAATTGGTATCACACAATTACATGCTTCTGCTCTAGAAAAAATTATTGATAAATCATGGCAAGAAGCATTAAAAATAAAATCTATAGAGCCACTAAGTGAACCAGAATTAGTTGATGGATTTGAATCTTTACTCGCAAAGTTTAGTCCTGAAAAATCACTTAAGGTTACTCTTCAAACTGATGTTGCCCCCGAATTAAAACTAAAAAAATCCAAAGGACTTAGTGTTGAAATCTCAAAAACAAAGTTTGATCCTAAGTCAGTAGATGAAGCGCTTGAAAAATCTAGAAGTCAGTTTGCAAATATTATTCCAGTAACAAATAGAGCAGCGAAATTAGGAGATATTGCTGTAGTTAGTTTCAAAGGAAAATATAAAGATTCTGGTAAAGAGATTGATGGTGGGACAAGTGAATCTATGGATCTTGAGTTAGAAAAGAACAAAATGATTCCCGGTTTCGTTGAGGGAATCGTAAAAATGAAAATTGGTGATACTAAAACACTTAACCTTAAATTTCCTGAAGATTATTCTCATGAAGATTCAAGAGGCAAAGAGGCAATCTTTGAAGTAAATCTTAAGGATCTTAAGGAAAAAGAATTACCTGAACTCAATGACGATTTTGCAAAACAGTCTGGCAACAAAGAATCATTAACAGAGTTAAAGAAAGATATTGAAAAGCAACTTAAAGACAATTTTGAAAAAACTCAAAAAGATATCAAAATTGAAGCTTTATTAGATGCGTTAACAAACGAATTGGTTACTGAAATTCCAAAATCTATGATTGATATAGAAGTGAGGAATAATATTGAACAAACCGCTCAAAGATTTGCTCAACAAGGTCTTGATGTTAAATCTACTTTCACTCCGGAATTAGTTAAGTCATTAGCAGAGTCGACAAGGCCTCAGGCTGAAAAAAATGTTCAAAGAAATTTAGCTCTAAAAGCATTAGCTGAAAAAGAAAACATAACAGTCGAGAAAGATGAAATTGATTTAAAAATGAAAGATTATGAAGATGCAATCTCTCAATCTTCAAAACAAATAGATATTAAAAAATTAACAGAAGTAATAAGTAACGATTTACTCAAAGAAAAATTAATAATTTGGCTTGAAGAAAATTCTGAAGTAAAAGAAAAAACTATAAAAACTTCTAAAGCTACCAAAACCTCCAAAACAACAAAAGCCACAAAAACTGCGACAAAAACGACAAAAATAACAAAAACAACAAAAACTCAAAATAAAAAAGAAAAAAAATAATTTATGAAATTTCCTACTAATTAAACAAAAACCCCTTAAATTATTTATAATACGAAAATTAATTTGTGAACTCAGAAAAAAAACATTTAATCCAAAGCACAATAAGTTCTTACGAAAGTAATAATAAAACTATTGGCGCTGTTCCTACCGTTATAGAACAATCAGGTAGAGGAGAAAGAGCTTTTGATATTTATTCAAGACTATTGAGGGAGAGAATAATTTTTTTAGGTACTGGAATTAATGATCAAGTATCTGACTCACTTGTTGCACAATTATTATTTCTTGAAGCTGAAGATCCCGAAAAAGACATACAAATATATATCAATTCTCCTGGAGGCTCAGTAACTGCAGGAATGGCCATATACGATACTATGCAACAAATATCCCCTGATGTAGTGACAATATGCTTTGGAGTAGCGGCAAGTATGGGGGCATTTCTACTTTCTGGAGGAGCAAGGGGGAAAAGATTGGCTTTACCTAATTCTAGGATTATGATTCATCAGCCTCTTGGAGGTGCACAAGGTCAAGCAGTAGAGATTGAAATACAAGCTAAAGAAATACTTTTTCTCAAGAAAACATTAAATTCGCTTTTAGCAGATCATACCGGTCAACCTTTAGAGAAAATTAATGAAGATACAGAAAGAGATTACTTTTTATCTCCCTCAGAAGCAGTCGAATATGGATTAATTGATAAAGTTATCAAAAAATGACAAGGGATACTGATTTTTTAAGAATATGATGACGAATCGATATTTATAAGCAATGCTAGTGAATAGGGAATATTTAACACCTTTCACATTAAAACTTATAATCGATGGCTAAATTCGACGCCCATCTTAAATGTTCATTTTGCGGGAAATCACAAGACCAAGTTAGAAAGCTCATAGCTGGTCCTGGGGTTTATATCTGTGATGAATGCATAGACCTTTGTAATGAAATTCTCGATGAGGAACTACTTGATAATCAAGCGAACACAAACAACTCTCCGCAAGTAAAAAAGAAATTACCAAGCGATAATCCAAAAAAATCAGTTCCTTTAGAATTAACCTCAATTCCTAAGCCATTAGAAATTAAAAGTTTTCTAGATAATCAAGTTGTTGGCCAAGAATCTGCAAAAAAAATATTATCAGTAGCCGTATACAATCACTACAAGCGATTAGCTTGGAAAGTTAAAGAAGACAGTAAAAATAGCAATTCAACAGATTCACAAGCAACTAAATTACAAAAATCAAATATTTTACTCATCGGCCCTACTGGAAGTGGAAAAACGTTATTGGCGCAAACTTTAGCAGAGTTTCTAGATGTTCCGTTTGCAGTAGCTGATGCAACTACGCTAACAGAAGCTGGATATGTTGGGGAAGATGTTGAAAACATACTTTTAAGGCTTCTACAGAAATCAGAAATGAATGTAGAACTAGCTCAAAAAGGAATAATTTATATAGATGAAATAGATAAAATTGCAAGAAAAAGCGAGAATCCTTCAATTACTAGAGATGTCTCTGGTGAAGGTGTTCAGCAAGCATTATTAAAAATGCTTGAAGGAACAATTGCTAATGTACCACCACAAGGCGGAAGAAAACATCCTTATCATGACTGCATCCAAATTGATACGAGTCAAATATTATTTATTTGCGGGGGGGCTTTTATAGGTTTAGAGGATATCGTTCAAAAGCGAATGGGTAAACACTCCATAGGATTTACCACCAATTCAGATCAAAACAAAGTTGATACAAAAAAAATAGTAGACCCAAGAGATTCTCTGAAAAATTTAGAGTTAGATGATTTAGTTAAATATGGCCTAATTCCAGAATTTATTGGAAGAATTCCGGTTTGTGCTGTATTAGATCGTCTTACTAAAGAGACTTTAGAATCTATCCTAACTGAACCAAGAGATGCACTAGTAAAGCAATTCAAAACTTTGCTAAGTATGGATAATGTTGAATTATCATTTGAGCCTGATTCTGTTGAAGCGATAGCAAATGAAGCACATAAAAGAAAAACAGGTGCAAGAGCATTAAGATCAATAATTGAGGAACTAATGCTAGATATAATGTATAATTTACCCTCTGAAGAAAATGTAAAAGAATTTACAATTACGAAAAAAATGGTAGACAGTTTGTTCTCATCTAAAATTGTTAAACTACCTTCAGGATCAAAAAGAATCATTAAAGAGTCTGCATAAAAATTAGAGTTTAATTGTTTTAATTTAATCCCGAATTTTTCTAATTAATGAAAAATAAATGCCAAATATACATAAGCCTTTTCATCAAAAATATAGACCAAACAACTTAGACGAACTGGTTGGGCAAAAATTTATATCAATCACACTAAAGCAAGCACTATTAACAAAAAAGATTGCTCCTGCATATCTTTTTAATGGTCCAAGAGGCACTGGAAAAACATCAAGTGCAAGAATATTTGCAAAATCTTTAAACTGTCAGGCATTCGACCAACCTACGACAAATCCTTGTTGTAAATGTGACTTATGTAGACAAATTACAGATGGGAACGCTCTAGATATTATCGAGATTGATGCAGCATCAAATACAGGAGTAGAAAATATAAGAGAAATTATAGAAAGAGCGAGATTTACACCTACTCAAGCGAGATGGAAAGTATACGTTATTGATGAATGTCATATGCTTTCAACAGCAGCTTCAAATGCTTTACTAAAAACTATTGAAGAACCGCCCTCAAGAGTTGTATTTATCCTTGCAACGACAAATCCTGAGAGAGTATTGAATACAATACAAAGTAGATGTCAAAAGTTTGATTTTAGAAGAATAAGCCCCAATGACATTTTTCAACACTTATCAGAAATAGCAGAAAAAGAATCCATTAAGTATGAAGTTCAGGCGTTAAAAATGATTGCAAAAAGATCTAATGGAGGTATGAGAGATGCACAAAGCCTACTTGAACAACTGAATCTTTTACCAGAAGGTATAACAATTAATAATATCCAAAACCTGCTAGGAGAAGTATCAGAAATTGAATTAACAAATCTGATTAAATCATTGGTTGAGAATAATCCTGAGTCATTAATTATCACCTGCAACAAATTATATGATGCTGGAAATGAACCCCTTCAAATAATTATCGGATTATTAAATATAACTAGAGATCTACTACTGCACACTACAAATAATAAATATTCAGACCTTTATTATACGTCTGATGAATTTCAAGATGAATTGGATAAAATCTCAAAAAGAATAAATAAATCAACAATAATTAAATGGCATAATAATCTGAGAAATATTGAATATCAAATCAAAACAAGTGATAATCCAAGGCTTTGGTTTGAAATACATTTAACTGGCCTTCTAGATAATCAAGAGATAAATAGTTTTAAAAATAAGCTAGAAAGTAAAAATAATACGACTCAGGAGAAGCATGAAAGCATAAAAAACATTGCAATAATCAATAAAGAAAATATTTCTAATGAAATTCAAATACCGAGTATCAAAAAGGAGATCAGTCAAGATGAATTGATTGAAAATAAAGACAAAAAATTAGAAAAATTTGACGTTTTTGGAAAAGAAAGTAAGGAAAATATTTCTGACAATAACCAAAATAATCCTGGATCAAATAATTTAAAGGATACATGGGAATTAATTCTTTCTAAATTAGAGTTACCATCAACAAGAATGTTACTTTCACAACAAGCCGAACTTGAAAGTTTTGATTCGGAGAAAATCACAATCGCATTATCTCCAAACTGGGAAAATATGATAAAGAGTAGAAAAGTTATAATTGAAAATACAGTAAAAAAGATATTTGGAGATCAAATAATACTTAATTTTTCAACCAAACAATTAACTAAAAGTAACCCAACAAAAACTCCAAGAATAACCCAAAATGAAGTAAAGAATTTGAAACCAATAAAGAAAATAGACCCAAAAACTAATTCATCAACAAAAATATCTAACGAGGAAACTTATGATGATAGTTCAAAAAACTTAGCAAGTTTTTTTAATGGAGAGATTATAGACCTTGATGAATAAATTAAACTCCAGTATGCAGAGTTTTTCGCCAAAGTATCTTTTTGGGTAAAATAGACATTTTTATTGTTACCCAGGGGATCACTAGAAACCAATGTGATAAATAAAAAACCGATACAAATACCATCAAAAAATTGCTTTTTTGCAATATAGGAACTTCGCTTTTGCAAGAAGAACCGTACCAAAAAGCAATTCCGGATAAAATAAAAGCTGTAAATGAAATAGGCCAATAAATTGGTGAATCTAGTAAAGCAATACTGAGAACTAAATCAAAAATAGAAATGATAGGCAGTGCATATTGCAAGATGAAGAAGTAAGTTAAATCAAATTTTTGCAAATAATCAATTTTATTAGTAACTAATTGATCCCCATAATCAAAAAATCTTTGCAAACCCCCCCTCTGCCCATCTTTGCCTTTGCGCTAATAAAGCATTTAAATTCTCAACTGCTTCCTCCATGACTGGAGGATCCCATAAGATTCCAATTCTAGATTTTGATATTAATAACCTTAAACTTAAATCGAGATCATCTGTAACCGTGTCTTCATTAAAAGAACCACATGCCAATAATGTATCTTTCTTTATTAATTGACCATTGCCCCTTAGTTCAGAAACTCCAGCAACTGATAATCTTCCATATTGAAAAATTGCATCCATAGCCATCTCCATTGACTGGCATGAAGTTAAAAAATTCTTACTTACATTTGTTACTGACTTTCTTAATTGAACTGCTGACCAGTCTCCCTCTTCTACAAAACTAAATATTCTTACCAAAGAATCTTGTTTTAATTGAGCATCCGCATCCAAAACTAATAACCATTCACCATGAGTAAACTTCAAGGCATAATTTAAAGCTCCTGACTTTCCGCCTCCTGCATTTGGAGAACGACTTATTACTTTTAGTTTTTCATATTGTCTAGTTAATCTATCTAAAATTAGAGGCGTCTTATCAGAACTACCATCATCGATTATGTAAATATTTAATTTATTTGTTGGATAATCTAAATTAAATAATCTTTCAACTAATCTTGCTATAACATTCTCTTCATCTCTAGCTGCGACTAAAATATCAAGTACGGGTAACTCTTTATTGCTAATTTTGCTGCCTAGAGTATTTGAAACTTTGTTCCTTTTAAAATTTCTAGAAATAACTAATAAACCGTAAAGAACAATCACAAAAGAAAGCGTCAATATAAGGTAAAAAAAACTTGCGATATTGTAAGCATGAGGAATAAAAGCTACTAAAAAACAAGCACTAAGAAATATAAACGACTTTAATCTTCGATTTTTATAAAAACCCTTGCTCATAAAGTAAATTTTTAATTACTTAACTTTCATTGAGACAATATCTCAATTTTTTTTAATTTTGCATCTCGATAGTAATGATTCAATATTTGTTCATAAGAGAATCCTAATTTAGCCATTTCAATTGCTCCTGACTGAGATAAACCTACACCATGGCCGAAGCCTCCCCCTCTCAAAAGCCATAAATCATCACTTAATTTATTAATAGTAAACAAATTACTAGGTATAAAATTTAATACCCGTCGAATATCATCTTTAACTAGAACAATAGATTTATTAACTTTGTTCGTTTGTATTTCTGCTTCGTTTCGTGCCTCTTTCCTCATAACTTCTCTTTTATCTTCATTCTCTAGAATTTTTTTTGTCGCTTCAATCAAACTTTTTACCCCATTATCTTTTTCGTCAGGATCATATAAACAACCATTAATCCCATCGCTAATTATATCTGGAATCCCCCCCTTGTTTGCTCCGATAACTGGACATCCTGCCGCCATTGCTTCTAGTAAAACTAACCCAAGTGTTTCCGTACTAGAAGGAAATAAAAAGATATCTCCAGAGGCATAGGCGCTAGCAAGTTCATCGCCAGATAAATATCCTATGAAATTAGTCTTGGTATTTTCGAAGATTTTTTCAAGCTGGTTTCTATACGGTCCGTCACCTACAAGTGCGAGGCAAGCATTAGGGATACTTTCTAAGACTGGTTTAATTCTCTCAATTTGTTTTTCTGCTGATAATCTTCCTACATAAATCAATAGATAATTAGCGTCTTTATATTTTCCAAATAATTTTCCTCTCATTTTCTCACTTCTCAAATCTGGTCTGAAACTGCTAGTGTCTACTCCTCGTTGCCAAAGAGCAGTCCTTTGAATACCTTTATCTTTTAACTCATTGACCATAGCGGTGGAAGTACATAAATTTAACATGGCTTGATTATGAGCTGCTTTAAGTAATTCCCACAAAAGTGGCTCTAACATACCCATACCGTAATGTTCCAGATATTTTGGAAGATGAGTATGGTAGCTAGCAATTAAAGGAATATTATTAGTTTTCGCCAACCATATGCCTCCTAAGCCAAGTACAGCTGGATTAACAACATGTATCAAATCTGGATTAAATTTTTCTAACTTATCTGATACTGCAGGACCTGGCAAACCAAGCTTCAACTCAGGGTATAAGGGTAATGGCATTGCAGCAACTCCAACTACAGTTGCTCCCATATATGATTCTGGACACCCTTCTGGACAAAAAATTATAACTTCATCACCGTTTTTTATTAAAAATTCAATCGTTTTAGTCAGTCTAGTGACTATTCCGTCAACTTTAGGTAAAAAAGTTTCAGTAAACAATGCAATTTTCACTTTCTTAAGATAATTATTTCAGAAATTTTAATTAGTCTGTATGGCTTCAGCTTGTTTTTTAGTCCAGGATGAAACACAAGGTATGCGCTTAAGATCACATCTATTGGAGTATTTTTTAGCAACTTCAACAACTTCTTCTAATAAGCCATTATCAAGAGTCGTTGGGTTTAAACCTAATTCTATAAAGCATTTATTATCAACAATGAGATCATTTTCTACGGCTTCGTTTCTTGGATTTGGTAGATAATTTATATCAGCCCCTGTTAAGGATGCAACTTTTTTTGCTAATTCTCCAACTTGATGACTTTCAGTCATTTGATTAAAGATTTTGACTCTTTCTCCAGGTTTTGGAGGATTTTCAAGAGCAAGTTGAACACATTTTACAGAGTCTTTTATATGTATAAATGCTCTTGTTTGCCCTCCTGTCCCATGAACACTTAATGGATATCCAATAGCTGCTTGCATGAGAAATCTATTTAGAACAGTTCCATAATCTCCATCATAGTCAAATCTGTTTGTTAATCTAGGATCTTTTAAAGTTGCTTCTGTATTTGTTCCCCAAACAATACCTTGATGTAGATCAGTAATTCTTACAAGATCATTTTTGTTGTAATAAAGAAATAATAATTGATCTAAAGTTTTAGTCATATGGTAAACACTTCCTGGACTTGCAGGGTGTAATATTTCTTCTTCAAAGCGGCTTCCATCTGGTTGTGGAACTTCAACTTTTAAATAACCTTCTGGAATTGTTGCACCTCTATGTGATCCATATCCGTAGACTCCCATTGTTCCTAAATGAACAACATGAATATCTAAATTACTCTCTACTATTGCAGCAAGAAGGTTGTGAGTGCCATTAACATTATTATCTACTGTATATCTTTTGGTAAAACTCGATTTCATCGAGTAAGGCGCTGCTCTTTGTTCTGCAAAATGGATCACGGAATCAGGTTTTTCATCAATAAACAAATTGAGTAATTTTTGATATTGTTTAGAGATATCCATGTTAAGAAATCTCATAGGCTTACCTCCAATCTCTTCCCACGCAGAAAGTCGTTCTGTTATCGAAGCAATTGGAGTTAAGGATTCTACCTCTAGATCAATATCAATTTTTCTACGACTTAAATTGTCGACAATAATTACATCATGATTTTGCTCTGCTAAATTCACCGCACAAGGCCAACCGCAAAAACCATCTCCACCTAGAACAATAACTTTCACTCAGAACTCCAGAATTAATAGATTCGTAATATATTTATTAAATTACTACAGTGTGCTTCCAATTTGCGAAAAAACATTGTAAATAGTTTCAAATCTTCTTTCTTAATATGATAAATAAAATCAAATAATAAATTTTTACTTTCTTTTTTCAAATATGCTCAATTTAGGGAATTAGATAGATATATTTTTTCCCGGTGAACTTGCAACTGCAAAGTCTTGTTTTTTAATTCTTCCCGCCATAAAAGCTTGCCTGCCAGCTTTTACACCATAATTTATCGCTTGAGCCATTAGAGGGGGATTTTCAGCTTGTGCTATAGCACTATTTATTAAGACGCCATCAGCTCCAAGTTCCATCGCTTGAGAAGCTTCACTTGGCACCCCAATTCCAGCATCAATTATTACTGGCACTTTTGCATTCTCAATAATTATCCTTATATTTGATAGATTTAATAACCCTTGCCCGGAGCCAATAGGCGAGCCTAATGGCATTACAGTTGCACAACCTATTTCTTCTAGTCTTTTTGCAAGAATAGGATCTGCATTGATATAAGGAAGTACAGCAAAACCTTTTTTTATTAAAATTTCCGCTGCTTTAAGGGTTTCTATTGGATCTGGCAGCAAATACTTTTTGTCAGGAATTACTTCTAACTTCACAAAATTATTTTCTTCTTGACCAGACAATTTTGCAAGTTCTCTTCCCAAAATTGCTATTCTGACTGCCTCATCCGAATTAACGCAACCAGCTGTATTAGGAAGCATCCAGTATTTTTTCCAGTCGACCTTCTCGAGTAAATTTTCTCCAGTCTGATCATTTTTAATTCTTCTAACAGCGACGGTGATAATTTCCGTTTCAGATTTTGACAAACTTTCTACCATATCTAGAGTAGATTTGTATTTGCCAGTACCCACCATTAATCTACTGGAAAATTGTTTCCCTCCAATTAGTAAAGATGAATAATTTTTCATATTTAGAATCCCTTATCTTTAATACCTTTATAAGGTTTATAATTATTTCTTTTTTCTAACTCCTTACTTTTTTTTATTGCCGTTTTGTTTTTTGGATCTATCACCAAAACCTTTTGATAAGTTTCATATGCCAAGTCGTACTCAAGTAAACGCTGTTGTGCTGATGCGAGGTTATTTAAGGCTATAGGATATTCTGGGAGTGATTTTATTGCAGAGTTATAGTATTTAATTGCTTTTTTAAATTCATTTTGTGCTGCATAGGAAAATCCTAAAGCATTATTTATTATTGCTTTGGCTTCATCAGGTTCATTTTCATAATTTTCGATTGCTTTTAAAAAAGTTTTAGTTGCTTCAGGATATAATCTTTTTTTTATCTGAACAGACCCAAATTCATATAATTCTGTAGCTTGAGTGAGAGAATCTAAACCTTTCTGCTCGAATTTTACTAAATTTAATTCTTCACTTCTCGTTTTTAGAAATTGCCTGAATACAAAAATAGAAATTATTATTAATACAACAAAAAGAATTATTAAATAGGATTGAAAGGAAGAGATTTCCATTATTTATAATTACTTTTTAAATTATATTCTTTTTTCTAATTACTAACGAAAGAAACAATTTTTTCAAAACACTTAGGATCGTTTATGGCTAATTGAGCAAGCATTTTTCTGTTAATGATAATTTCTGAATTTTTCATGCCATTTATTAACTTGCTGTAGTTTGTTCCGTTTATCCTGGCAGATGCGTTAATTCTAGAAATCCAAAGTCTCCTAAAATCTCTTTTTCTTCTTCTTCTATCCCTATAAGCATTACAAAGAGCTTTCATCACTCTCTGATTTGCCGTTCTGAAAAGATTTTTGTTACCTCCTCTGAAACCTTTTGCAAGATTTAAGATTTTGTTTCTTCTTTTTCTGGCTATGTTGCCTCTTTTTACGCGTGCCATGAATATCTAATAAAAATTGGTTAAAGATTTATGCGTATGGAATCATTAATCTTACATTATCAGCATCTCTTTCATCAACTACAGCTTTTGTTGATAGATGTCGTTTTAATTTTGAGCTTTTATGATCAAGTAAATGGTTATGGAAAGCTCTTCTTCTCATAAATTTACCCGTCGCAGTAGCTTTAAATCTTTTGGCAGCTGATTTACGAGTTTTTAGTTTAGACATTTAAGTCAAATGTTTTTAATTAAGATAATCTAAACCTTAATACGCATTGGTGCAAATTAAAGTTTTAAATTGATAAGGAAAGTTCTAACTTATGAAACTT